>JACOSB010000107.1 GCA_016179105.1 Candidatus Acetothermia bacterium | reverse complement strand
GAGTCAAGGTGAATTTCCCGTTGCACCTCAAGGAGTGTGAGTGGCGGTGGAAGAAAAATTCCCCTAGCTTAGCACGTGAACTCTGGCAAATCCTCAAACGCCATGATACCATCTAATTAAAGTCCTGGTCTAGAGCCTCAAATAACCAAACAGCTAGGAAATTTCATGGCTGATAGACAGGAAGAGTCACGACGTTGGCTGAGATGGGGTCTCGCCTTTGCAGGATGGACGCTGCTGGGCGCCTTCTTTGCTAGCCAACTCTATCTCATCTACAGCGTTCTGTACCAAAAACCTATCACGTGGGGACAGGCCCTTAAATGGGCTTTGGCCGAGTGGTACAGCTGGCTTCCGTATATTCCTTTGGTCTTTTGGCTTGCTCGACGATTTCGCTTCGAACGACAGAGGTGGCCTAAGAGTTTAGCGCTACATCTTCCCGCCAGTGGGATTTTTTCGTTCTTGCAGCTCGTGCTGAACGTCTCAGTGTTGGAAATGTTCGCATGGGCTTCGGGTCAACCCTTCTTTTCGTTTTGGGACCAAATGCAATTTTCGTTTGTTGTTAAGTTTCACTGGAATGTCCTGACGTATTGGGCGATTCTGGGCGTCAGCCATGCTCTGGATTATTATCGCGAATACCGCGAAAAAGAGCTCAAAACTTCTCAGTTGGAAGCACAGCTGGCCAAGGCACAATTGCAAGCCCTCAAGATGCAGCTTCATCCCCATTTTTTGTTTAATACCCTGCACTCCGTCTTGCCGCTCATATACAAAGACCCTGAAGCCGCCGAGCGCATGATCACCCGCTTGAGCGACTTATTGCGAATGACGCTAGACAATGCCGGCACTCAAGAAGTGTCACTCAAGCAAGAGATGGAATTTTTGGAGCGCTATCTGGAGATCGAGCAAGTCCGTTTTGGCGATAGACTCACGGTGCAGCTGGAGATCGCCCCGGAGACGCTCGATGCCCGAGTGCCCAACTTGATCTTGCAGCCGTTAGTAGAAAACGCGATTCGGCACGGGGATTACACCGCACGCTGCTCCCGGACGAATCGAGCTTCATGCACACCGTGTAGACAGGATGCTCGAGCTCAAGGTGCGTGACACCGGATCGGGACTATCCGATTACGAGTTAACACTCCTCACAGAGGGCATTGGCCTAACCAACACGCGGGCACGCTTGCAGCAACTCTACGGTTCTGCCCATCGTTTTGAGCTATGCAACGCTCCCGATGGCGGGTTTGTCGTCATTCTCAGCATGCCCTTTTGCACAGAAACCGGCGAAGCATCGAGTAAACTGGAGAGAGAGTCATTATGAGAATTCGAGCCCTGATCGTCGATGACGAGCCTCTCGCACGCGAATGGATTCGCACGCTCTTGGCCGATGATCCGGATATCAAGATCATCGGCGAGTGTGCCGATGGGTTCAGCGCTGTCTCAGCAGTTCAAGAGAAAACACCGAACCTGATTTTTCTAGACGTGCAAATGCCCGAGCTGGACGGCTTTTCTGTCTTAAAATCCCTTGGCACAGAGCGACTACCTTTCATTATTTTTGTGACGGCGTATGATCAGTATGCACTGAGAGCGTTTGAGGTATACGCTCTGGATTTTTTGCTAAAGCCCTTCGATCGTGGGCGTTTTCAGAGAGCGCTCGAGCGAGCCAAAGAACAAATCCAAAAAGAAGCAACCAACGACCTCAATCAGCGGCTAATCTCTTTGTTAGAAGATCTCAAAAAAGAGAAGAAATATCTAGAGCGCTTGGTGATCAAGTCCGCTGGCCGTGTCTATTTCTTAAAAACCGAAGAGATTGATTGGATCGAAGCGGCGGGCAATTATGTGCGGCTGCACATGGGAAGAGAAGCGCATCTGTTGCGCGAGACAGTGAGCGGGCTCGAAGCGCAGCTCAATCCCGAAAAATTCGCGCGCATCCATCGCTCGACGATCGTGAATCTTGAACGTATCAAAGAGCTGCAGCCCTGGTTCCGGGGCGATTACGTCGTCTTTCTGCAAGACAACACGCGGCTGACGCTCAGTCGCAATTATCGTGAAAAACTCCAAAAACGTCTAGGAAAGGGCTTTTAAGCCTAAATTCCCCGATTCATCCCACCTGTAGAATACCTCATCACAAAACTACACGGTTTTATCCCAGAGCGCTTCTTACTCGCCCAACTTTCTGCTAACTTAAAGAGTAGTGGGAGGTACGACCTGCATGATGAGGATCTTTATATTGGTATTCGTGTTGATAGCTGCGGGATTGGTCTTCGTGAGTCCATCAACTTTCACCATCTTAGTTCACCGGAGTCAAGACTATTGGCCGACCCACGGCTGGAGAGAAGCTTCTCCCGAAGACCAAGGAATGGATTCTGTTCGGTTGTCACAGGCCGACAGCCATATAAAAACTCAACTTCCCAACATTCAATCTCTCTTGGTGATACGTCACGGATATTTAGTGTTTGAACGATATTATCGCGGCATTCGCTCCGATGATCTCCAACTCATCCAGTCTGCCACCAAAGCCTTCGTATCCGCTTTGGTAGGCATAGCTTTGAAAAAGGGCTTGCTTAATTCCCTTGACCAACCACTCGCTGAATTTTTCCCCGAGTATTTTTCATCCAACAGCGATCCTAAGAAAGAAAAGGTCACCCTTAGACATCTGCTGAGTATGACGACCGGCTTTGAGTGGGATAGCGTTTTTGCCGCCGATCGTTGTTTTAATAACCCCGACACGATTGAGTGTCTTATTCGACAACCTCTGTCCGATACGCCGGGAACCAAGTTCAACTATAACAGTGCTGGTCCCCATCTACTGTCGGGAATACTCACGAAGGTCACCCACAAGAGCGCCTTGGAATTCGCAGACAGTACTCTCTTCGGCCCTTTGGGAATTGCTCAGAGAGCATGGCCAGCGGACCCTCAGGGGAATAATAATGGCAGCTTTGGTATGGCACTGATACCTCGTGATATGGCCAAGCTGGGTTATCTTTACCTGATGAAGGGCGTGTGGGATGGCAAGCAACTGATCGGTGCGGATTATGTCCAGCAGTCTACGAGTCTCCAAAACACCGGAGGATTTCCTGAAGATACGAGCTATGGCTTCTTGTGGTGGCTGAGTTCGGAAAGCGGTCATGCCGCCTATTTTGCGGCCGGTTATGGAGGACAATATATCTATGTTATCCCTGACCTAGAGATGATTGTAGTCATCACATCCAATTCAAATATTGCTCCTTCTCAGCTCAGGGACCACCGACAGCTAATACGTGATTTTGTCGTACCAGCAGTTAAAGAAAAGTGAGGTTTGTCTCATGATGTCTAGAATTTTTGCGTTAGCATTGATTGCGCTCGCTTTGGTCATCTTGCAGCCGCAGGCACAAGTGAATCAACCGAGTATTGGGCTCAAGTTGATCGCAGAGGGGCTCACCGCGCCGGTCGCGCTCGTTTCTGCTGAGGACGCAACCGGGAGATTATTCATCGTCGACCAAATCGGTCTCATAAGACTGTTGACAGCCGACGAAAAATTATCTGAAGATCCGTTCTTAGACTTGCGAGATCGCGCTTTAAGGATAGACTCCAGCTATGATGAACGCGGATTTCTCGGTCTGGCGTTTCATCCGGACTTCAAGAAAAATGGGCGCTTCTACGTCTATTACAGCGCGCCCCTGCGGCAAGGGGGACCTCCCGGAGGAGATCACACCAACTATCTGTCTGAGTTCAGAGTCTCCAAAGAGAACCCGAACAAGGGCGATCCGAAGTCAGAACGAATTCTATTAGCGATCGACTACGTAGACGTAAGAACACCAGCCAGAGGACGGGTCTTCCATCAAGGGGGGCAGATCGCTTTTGGGCCTGATGGATATCTCTATGTCGGCTTAGGCGATGGCGACAACCATCTCAACGGACAAAACATTGACACTCTCTTGGGCAAAATTTTGCGCATCGATGTGAACAAAGGTGAGCCCTATGGCATCCCTGTTGACAATCCCTTCGTCGGCAAGGAAGGCCGCGATGAGGTCTTCGCCTACGGGTTCCGTAACCCTTATCGTTTCTCTTTTGATTACGCGGGCAAGCACGAACTCTTCGTCGCCGACGTGGGCGATGAAGTCTCAGAAGAAGTAGACCTTGTCATCAAGGGAGGCAATTATGGCTGGAGCATCAAAGAGGGAACGACGTGCCACAACCCGAACAACCTCAGCCAGCCACTCCCCAGCTGTGCGAACACGGGTGCGCGCGGAGAACCTCTGATCGATCCCATCATCGAGTACCATCGCAACGTTGGAAGGGCGATCGTCGGCGGGTTTATCTATCGAGGCAAGGCGCTGTCTCAATTTCCGGGGCGCTACATCTTCGGGAATTGGGCCACCAGCGAGCGACCGCCTCCCGATGGAAAACTCTTCGCGGCCACCCCCTCATCTGCTGGAGGCGCCCTGTGGCGGATGGAAGAGCTGAGAATTGCGACAAGTCCCGATGGGGCGATCGGTCGTCGCTTTGTCTTGTCTCTGGGTCAGGACACTGACCGCGAGCTGTATGTATTGACTTCAGAGCAAGTAGGACCGGCGGGCAATACCGGGAAAGTGTATAAGATTGTTCCAGCGCCATAATGCCGCTCGATCTCACGAACTGAGAGAAACACCTGGCTTTTTGGCAACTTCACTAAATGTGATACAGCTTGAAGCAAATGATCCAAGCTCTTTTCGGCTAAGACTTCTTTGGCCATATTTCAATCTCACGATTGGCGTAGTTATGGGGCAGGAGGTATAGGTAAATGATGCTCGACCCTTGCATAACCAGTATCTGCTATCTTCGAGCTTCAAATAAATTGACGCCCAACAAAAGTTGTTTTATGCTTACGATACATCAAGAAGGGAGTGCCAAGAAAACAACTATGGATACGAAAAAGCCCCTTTGGACATGCCCCAAGTGCAAGAAGAAATTTGTGACACGCAACCTCTGGCACTCCTGCGGCAGGTTTACTGTAGCCCAGTTCTTTGCCGGCAAAAGCCTCCGGGTAAGGAAGCTGTATCGGGAGTTTGTGAAATTTGTCAGGCAATGCGGCCCCATCATAATCGATCCTGCCAAGACGCGGATCAGCTTCCAAGCGAGAGTGAGGTTTGCTGGAGTGGCGAAAGCAGGCAAGGACAGCATAACCGCAGGCTTCTGGCTGAAGCGCCGCATCCATAGCCCCCGCTTCACTAAAGTTGAATTCATACCGCCGAACAACCACGTCTATCAGTTCCTAATCACCGATACAAAGGATCTGGATGAAGAAACGCTGTCATGGATCAAAGAGGCGTACGAAGTGGGCACCCAGGAGCATCTCCGCAAGGTCTAGGCAAAGTCGCTTTCAAGAAGGCCATCCGATAGTAACGGAGAAAAAACCAACGAACTTACCCAGAACGCTTAGCAGAAGAGTTTAATTGAGGCAGGTAGCGGTAGAGGGTAGCGCGAGAGACTTGCAAGGTTTTGCACACATCCGCGATCGTAGTATGGGGATCTTTTCGCAGAGCCATAGCGACCTGTTTTTCGGTCATCGATCGAGGGCGTCCTCCGCGTCGGACGCGGGCGTGAGCCGCAGTGAGTCCGGCATGAGTGTGTTCTCGAATGAGGTCTCGCTCAAACTCGGCCAGAGCGCCGAAGACGTGGAAGATCAGCTTGCCACCGCTGGTCGTCTTGTCGATTCGTTCTTGCAGCCTACGGAACCCGGCGCGACGGGTCTGTAGAGTCGTAACCATATATGCGCCGTCGGTGGGTTGCAATCAGGCAACGAGGATTAAAGTCTCAGATACCCTTCGCACTTCCTCCGATGTGGACGAAATTGTGTGACCGTTTGGTTCTCGATATGCTTCTTATTTCTTCAGTACCCAATAGGTGGCTTCTGGACCTGTACGGGTCAGGTCCGGTTTTGCATAATACCGAATCGATTCTTTCTCTCTGACCAAGAGGAGTTCGCCGAACTTCATAGTTCAATGCGTTTTTTCACTGTTGTAGCCTGACCCGCCCTTTGCCGCGTTCGATCTTGCCCACTAGGTGCGCTTGCTCACCTTGTTTCTTCAAAAAGTGTAATACTTGATCGGCTTGGGCATCGCTCACGATGAAAATGAATCCAATGCCCATGTTGAAGACATCCCACATTTCGTCCTCGGGAATCTCGCCCCAGCGCTGGAGCGCTGCAAAAATTTTGAGGCGCGGCCAAACCGTAGTGTCGATCGCAGCATCAACTTTGCTATTCAGCACGCGCGGGAGATTGCCGAGGATGCCACTGCCCGTGATATGCGCTGCGCCTTTGATCTCGAAGCGTGAGAAAAGTTTCAGAGCAAGGTTGGAATAAATGCGCATCGGCTCAAGAAGTAGCTCACCCAACAGCCGTGTGCCCGCTTCTGAGTAAATTTTTCTCAAATCGAGCTTACGCTCTGAGACGATTTTTCTTATGAGTGAATAGCCGTTGCAATGCGGCCCTGATGACAGCAAACCGATTAAACAATCTCCGGGTCTTATTTTCTTCGAATCGGGTATCGCGCTCTGTTCGACGATGCCGACAACGAAGCCCACTAGCTCCAAATCAGAAACATTGCGATAGAGATCGCGCAGTTGAGACGTTTCTCCGCCGATGAGTTCGCAGTTCGCTTCCTCACAGGCTTTGACCAGCTCTTGGACGAACGCCTCGCCCACGCACAGATCGATCTCCGCAGTGCCGTAGTAATCGAGAAAGAAGAGCGGCTTGGCTCCAATCGTCGCGATGTCATTGACGCTCATCGCGACTAAATCTTGCCCAAGTCCGCCCACAGAGCCGTATTCCACCGCGAGCCTCGTCTTCGTGCCAATCCCATCAGTAGAGCTGACGAGCAACGGATGCTCGTAATTTTTCAGAGTTTTTTTGAGATCGAAGAGCGCTGCGAACGCTCCAATCTGATGGCCGCTTTTGCGATTTAATTTTTTGATGAGACCGATGAATTGGTCCTGGCGGTCTAGGCTGACGCCCGCGTCGCGATAGCGCATCGCACGTCCTCCGGTAGGCTGCCCTCGGGATAATTGCCGCTGAAGCAAGCATCGCAGAAGTGATTGGACTCGCGTACACAGCGTTTCAGCTCATCCAAACTCAGATATACGACTGAGTCAGCACCGATAAATTTTTCGATTTCTTCTAGAGTTCGGCTCGAAGCGATCAGCTCAGCCTTAGTCGGCATGTCGACGCCGAAGAAACACGGCGAGATCAGCGGAGGAGAAGCAACCCTCAGATGGACTTCTTTCGCGCCGAACTCGCGCAGCACCGAGACAATCGCTCGTGAGGTCGTCCCACGCACAATCGAGTCATCGATCATTGCGATGCGTTTGCCCGCGAGCACCTCGCGTAGCGGGAGCAGCTTCATCTTCACTTTTTGGACGCGCGATGCTTGGTGAGGTTCGATAAAACTTCGTCCGATGTAGTGGCTACGGATGAGTCCCAATTCCAGGGGAAGGCCGAGCGTTCGCGAATAGCCGAGTGCCGCGGGCAGCCCCGAATCGGGCACAGGGATGGCAATATCGGTCTCTTTGGTCTCTTTAAGCGCGAGTTGGCGGCCCGATTCTTTTCTGAAGATGTAGGCATTGTGTCCGAAGAGTGTGCTGTCGGGTCGGCAAAAATAGATCAGCTCGAAAATACATTGACGACGCGGACGCTCCGGTCCAAATCGGGCAGAGTGAAGACCGTTCGCATCGATCACGATAGCTTCGCCGGGATCGACCTCGCGTACGAAACGCGCCCCTAACATCTCAAACGAGGCCGTCTCGGAAGCAACGATCCAATCTCCGTTGCGTTGGCCAAGGACGAGTGGGCGAAACCCAAAAGGATCGCGGGCCGCGATCAAGTGATCTCCATCGAGCAAGACAATAGAGAAAGCACCCAAGACTTGGTGCGCGAGATGGTTCAATTTTTCAGCGGGAGAGTTGCCCGGAGCGCGCGCGTACAAGTGAAGAAGCACTTCGGTATCTGATGTGCTGTTGAAGGTCACGCCTTCGCCCAGGAGTTCATCGCGCAAGTCTCTCGCGTTCGAAATGTTTCCGTTGTGGATGAGCGCGAGCCAGCGCCCATCACGGCGTAACACCATCGGTTGCGCATTCTCGGCGCGTGCGCTCTCGCCTTGCGTTGAATAACGAGTATGGGCCAAGCCGATGAAGCCTCTCATCAGATGAGGGTGCGCTTGCTCGTAGACGTGTTCAACATGCCCCAGATTTTTGTAGCAGCGCAACTCTCGCCCATCTGATACGGCAAAGCCGGCTGCTTCTTGTCCGCGGTGCTGCAACGCGAAGAGTCCAAGATACAAGCTTTCGGAAATATCTGCCGATCGGTTGTTGCTATAAAGACCGAAGACACCGCACTCTTCTCGTAGTTTCATAAAAATCTCGTCAGCGCCGATTCGTAGGCAGTCTTTAGTTCAGCGAGCGAAATGGCAGCGCCATTCACATTCAGCGTTGTCCTCTCCACGGGTCCGATGGATTCGAAAGATATCCCTGCGTTTCCCAGTAGCGACTCGATCTTGTTCTTGTCTTTTGGCGAAACACTCACGACAAAGCGCGAGGGCCATTCGCCGAATAGTTTTTCTTCCGTGAGCAGTTGCAACCGTAACTCCGCGCCTAAGCCCTTCGGAAGAGTCATCTCGGCTATCGCGACGAGCAGTCCGCCGTCTGAGACATCATGAGTGCTGCGCAGGAGTTTTTGATCTGCCAGAGAAAGCATAGCTTCTATCAGTCTCTTTTCGAAGTTTAAGTCAATGGGTTCTAGTTCGCCACCCACAAAGTTGTAGAAAACTTTGAGGAATTCACTTCCACCGAAATTCCCGTCGAGTTTTCCAACCACATAAACAAGATCGCCCGGCTTCTGAAAACCCATCGGAACGCGTTTGTCCAAATCTTTCAGATAGCCGACCATGCCGACGACCGGCGTCGGATAAATCTTTCGAGCCTCGGACTGATTGTAAAGACTGACGTTTCCCGAGACGAAGGGAATTCCGAGCGCACTGGCAGCCGCGGACATGCCTGCGATCGCCTGCTCAAACGTCCAGTAAACTTCTGGATCAGTCGGGTTCGCCCAGTTCAGATTATCCGTGATCCCAATAGGTTCTGCGCCAACAGCGACAAGATTGTGCACAGCTTCACACACGGCGCGTTTGCTGCCTTCATAGGGATCGAGATAAACGTGCCGAGCGTTGCCGTCCATCGTGACCGCGAGCGCGAATTTTCCCCCCTTCACCCGAAGCATAGCTGCATCGCCCTCGCCAGGATTGATAACCGTGTTTGTCTGGACACTGTGATCGTACTGTTGATAGATCCAACGTCGTGAACCGATGTTTGGCGAACGCAACAAAGAGAGCAGGCGCTCTCTGAGATCAAACGTCTTCGCGAGCGTCACACGCTTTTGAGATATCGAGCCCAAATAACGCGGTTGTCGTGTATCTAACTCTGGTTCGGGCGAGCCTCCGACGAGGATTGGGATCGGGATCTCAGCGACGATCTTCTTGCCCTGCTGGATGCGATAGACGCACTCGGGAATCACTGCGCCGATCACGGCTGCTTCCAGTCCCCACTTGCGATAAATGTCGATAAACTTTTGCTCGGAACCGGCTTTTATACAAAGGACCATGCGCTCTTGCGATTCAGAGAGCATGATCTCGTAGGGAGACATCGACGTCGCGCGCAATGGGACTTTCGTGACATCGATCGCGAGTCCTACGTCGCCACGTGCGGCCATCTCCGGCGGCGCGGTCGAGAGCCCACCCGCTCCAAGGTCTTGCAAGCCGATCAGCTCCGGCAGCTTGGCTGCTTCGAGTGTGGCTTCGATCAAGAGTTTTCCGACAAACGGGTCGCCCACTTGGACGTTGGGACGCTTTTCTTCAGAGTCGCCCAGCAAATCTTCGGAAGCAAACGTAGCGCCGTGGATCCCATCGCGCCCTGTGCTCGCTCCAGCCAAAATGAGTTTGTTGCCGAGGCCAAGCGCGATCGCTTTCTTGAGCTCATGCTTCTTGAGCAAGCCGACGCACATGGCATTGACGAGACAGTTATCACTGTACGTGTCCTCAAAATAGACCTCGCCGCCGACGGTGGGCACGCCGAGACAATTTCCGTAATGAGCGATCCCCGAGACGACGCCCTCAAAGAGACGACGTGATTTCCCATCCGACAGTTCTCCAAAACGAAGGGAGTCTAAGAGAGCGACCGGGCGCGCGCCCATGCTCAAAATATCTCGCACGATGCCGCCGACGCCGGTGGCTGCGCCGTTGAAGGGTTCGACGGCTGAGGGGTGATTGTGGCTCTCGACCTTGAACGCGACGCACCAGCCGTTCTCTAATTCCAAGACGCCCGCGTTTTCACCCGGGCCCTGCAAAACTCGTTTCCCAACTGTCGGAAGTCTTCTCAAGAAACGTTTCGAGCTTTTATAGCTACAGTGTTCGGACCAGTTGAGTGAGAAGAGCCCCAGCTCGAGCTCGTTCGGCTCGCGGCCGAGCGCTTGGCAAATCGCTTCGTACTCGCGGTCGGAGAATCCGTGTTGGGCTGCGACGGCTAGCTTAGCCATGGACAGCCTCCAAGCTGTACACGAGCGATTGGAAAAATTTGAGTCCCGCGCCCGAGCCCAAGAGTGTTTCACTGTTGCGCTCCGGGTGCGGCATCAACCCGAAAACAGTCTTTGATTCATTCATGATGCCCGCGATGTTGTTCACAGAACCATTGGGATTCTCTTCAGCGTAGGTGAGAAAAATCTGTTTATTCTTTTCCAACTTCTCGAGCTGAGCGGGTGTGTCGAAGTAACGACCCTCGGCGTGCGCGATCGGCAGTTCTAAGGTTTCACCCGGCTTGAATAAATGCGTGAAGGGACTATCTGCGTTCTCGATGCGCAGCGTGACGGATTTGCAGATAAATTTCCGGTCGATATTTCTCGCAAGCGCACCCGGCAATAACCCGGCTTCGGTCAAGACTTGAAAGCCATTACAGATGCCGAGCACGAAGCCACGCTTGGCTTCAATGTAGTCTGGCAGGGCTTGTACAGCCGGGGCAAAGCGTGCGATCGCTCCGGCTCTTAAATAATCTCCATAAGCAAAACCGCCGGGCACGACGATCAAATCAAATTTTGAAAGATCAGTCTCACGATGCCAGAGCAACTCCGTCTCGAGCTGCAAGAGATCTTTGAGTACGTGATATGCGTCCATGTCGCAATTGGAACCGGGCAGGACGATCACGGCCGCTTTCATAGTGTTTCAACCTCGATAGAAAATATCTCGATGATCGGATTCACGAGGAGTTCATTGGAGATATCGATAGCCTTTTTGCGAACTTCTTCTTCCGACGCGGCCTGCACCTTGTACTTGACCAATTTCCCGACGCGCGTCTCGCGCGCCGTCTCAAGTCCCAACTCGTGCATCGCGATCTCGACCGCATGGCCTTGCGGGTCTAAGAGTTCGGGTTTCGGCTCAATCAACACTTTGACCAAGAATTCTTTCGTTGCCATCGTCAGATCAACCCCATTCGCTGAGCAACGGCCCGATACGCCGTGAGCAAATCACCCTTGTCTTCACGGAAGACATCTTTGTCCAAGCTCTCGTTGGTCTGATCATCCCAGAGCCTCATTGTGTCCGGGCTAATCTCGTCGGCCAAGAGAATTTCTTTGTGATTTTTGCGAGCGCGCCCGAACTCGAACTTCAGATCGATCAACTTCAAGTGCTTCGCGAGAAAATATTCCTTCAAGACAGAATTTGCTTTGGACGCTAATTGTTTGATACGTTCTACTTCTTCAGGAGTTGCCAGCCCGAGCGCTTGAATATGCGATTCGCCAATGAGCGGGTCTCCCAGACTATCGGATTTGTAGAAAAACTCGACGAGCGGTGGCTCGAAAATTTTGCCGCGTTCGAGCCCCAAGCGTTTCACGATGCTCCCGGCGGCCCAGTTGCGGACAACGATTTCTAGGGGAATGATTTCAACCTGTCGCGCGAGAAAGCTTCTTTCGTCCATTTTTTTGACGAAGTGAGTGGGCACGCCTTTCGCGCTGACTACCTCTAAAAGCTTTATGGAGATAGCGCTGGCGAGCGCACCTTTCCCGGAAATCTCGGCTTTTTTTGCGGCGTTGCCAGCGGTGACGGAGTCCTTGAATTGAACGACGACCATGCCCGGTTCCGGGCTACTCAAAAGCTTCTTAGCTTTGCCTTCATAGAGTAGCTGCATGGTCGACTAAAATTACTTTGTTGTCCCCCAGAAGGAACGCTCGCGACATGACGCTTTACTCTATCAACAACGGTTCGGTTCTTCAAACGGGAGTGATTGAGTCAATTAGCGAAGTGAGCGTTAATTGTCAATGCCAAGCAACTGTTTGGCTGCGTCGAGCAATTCGCGGCGCCAGGGAACGCTCATAAAGCTCCGTCGCAGCTCAGGAGTCTTGTAGTTTTGTATCATTTCCGACAAGAGCGAATGCGCCTTTTGTAGAGAGGCCAGAGCTTCATCTTCTCTTGGCAAGGCATACAAGGCTTGGAAATGTCTGAAATACACATTGGCGAGTATGTCACTCCCCAAGTTCATCTGATGATTGATACGTAAAGCTTCTTCAGCTGCTTGAACTGCTTCACGAAAATGCCCCAGTTTTAGGAATGCAGCACTCGCCGTGCCATAGCAGCACGCGGCTGTTAGTGTTAGTTTAGGCTCAAGGGATAATGCGTGGCGTATTTCGGTCAAAGCACGCTCGGCTTCACCCATCGCAAGATCAGTTTCGGCTAGGCGACGTAAACCTTCTGCCTGCTCACTAGGCAAACCCATCTCCCGGAAAGTTTGAATGGCTGATTCCAGACAAGCTCGCGCTTCTTCAAATCGACCGAGCGCTTTCAGAATCCATCCAAGTTGGCGACTAATCTGCCCACATTCGACTGGATTACCCCATTTCCCCGCTCGAGTTAGCGCTTGACGGCAGCAGTCTGCTGCTTTCTCGAACGCACCCATTAAATAATAGGCGCTGGCTTTGTTGCTAAATGCGAAGGTGCTACTCTCATAATCCCCAAATTTTTCACTGATCACTTGGGACTGCTCAAAGAGCTTGAGGGCTTTTTCATAGTTACCAACTTGAAGATACACATGCCCCATAGCCCGCAGTGTTTTCCCTTCAAGTTGCTCGCTCAGGATACGTTGCGAGAGCCTTAGAGCTTGTTGATGATGCGCTAGTCCTTTCTCAGGATTTCCATATCTAATCTCTACGTTGCCTAATCTATTAAGAGATTCGATTTCGCTGTCGTAATCTCTCAATTTCCTAAACAAAGATGCGCTTTGGACAAAGCATTGGCGTGCTTGCCCGTAATCTTCCAATCCAAAATGAGCGCGGCCTATCTCATACAGGCATTCTGCTTCGCCGCTTAAGTCTTGCAACTGCCGGTAAATCTCGCGGGCGGTTTGCGCAGGTTTGAACACCTGGTCATATCGGGATGACCGCTCGTGCAGAGCCGCCTGAAGGCACTCGAGCTCTGCTCTCCTTCGGCTGTTCTCGTTAAGTTGTTCAAACAGTTCAGCAAGTTGTTTCACCAGAGGTTCGAGCTCAGCGGGCTTTCCGGTGTGACGCTGAATCCACGCCTCCTCGCGGAGCAACTGAAATTTTTTGTTGAGCCAGCGCCGCCTCAGCCATGGTTTTTGAGTCAATTTGCTCTCAATCTCGTCGAGCAAGTGATGACCTTTCTCGGTTAATTTCAGACCTTCGTTATTTTCGTAATGTTTGCGGCAATCGTGAACCGCCCTCACCACATAATGAATAGCCCAGAGCGAGTGGCCCGCACGCTCACAATGATGCGCCAACCGAATCTTCCATTGGGGAGAGTGCTTGGATTCCTGAGAGCGCAGATGATGCACGATCTGCCAATGCAGCCATTTACGCCGAGTCTCATCCATCATCTCGTAGGCCATCTCACGATACGCATGAAGGCTGAAGGAATAGTTTTGTTCATTGGATACTAAAAACCCAGATGAGATGAGCTCTTGGAGGTGGCTTTGCAGTTCGTCGCGCTCGCCCTCCCACACTTTTTCCAAGAAGGACCATTGAATTTCTTCTCCCCAGGTAGCGATGATCTGGAGCACTCGTTGACGCGACGGAGGCATCCGTTCCACGCGATGACGAATCACGTCTTTAGCAGACGCGGGCAGCGCGCCGGGCCATTCATCCGGGAAAGACCAGCCCTTTCCCTGGGTGCCGAGGGCTCCTTCTTCGAAGAGCGCTTGGATCTGCGAAGTGATGAAGAAGGGGTTCCCTTCACCGTGTTCATACAGAGTCGCAATGGCTTTTTCTTTCCCTTCGGTGTTAACCGAAAGCGCGTTCAAGAGTTGCTGTACGTTGTCCGCCGACAGCGGTTCCAAGGTCAATTCTTTGATAGAGCCGAGACGGCTGCTGTGCTGTAAAAAACGGTGCAGCACATGCGCCGCTCCCACTTCGTCTGTGCGATAGGTGCCCAGCACTACGAGCGACAAGGTGCCGAGTTTACTGAGCAAATAGTTGAGGAAGTCGACCGTCGAGGGGTCGGCCCACTGAAGGTCCTCAATGCGCAAGACTAAAGGCGAGTGCTGTTGAGCCAGCGCCGCCAGGATTTGATGCAGGGTCTCGAAGAGGCGATTGCGCCGGTATTCGGCGGGGAGATCACTGACGGCTGAGAGATCCGGGAAGACTTGCCCTAAGCGAGGAACTAATTCAGCCAGCTCAGCCAGCCAGGCCCGATGGAGATTCTGGAGGTCAGAGCTGGATAGATATTGAACGGCTTCGTCGATCGCTTCGAGCAGGGGTTGAAGCGCGAGCGGCGTTTCCAACTCATAGCAATGCCCCGTGAGCACGCAGGCTCCAAGCTTTGCGGTGGCCCAGGCGCATATCTCGTCGGCCAAGCGCGTCTTGCCCATTCCCAGCCTGCCCCGCAGCAAGATCACTGGTCCCGCGCCGGCTTGAGCCGCTCGTAAATACTCGGATAATTTGAGACGCTCTTCCTCTCGTCCCACAAACGGCAGCTTCTGTGGCCATGAAGAAACGGGGGGTGCAATGGGCGAGAGATCTCTTTCTGTAAGCTGTCGGTGGGATTGCGTCGTTTCGTAGAGTTGCTGAGTGTGGGGTGAAGGCATCAGATCCAGCTCTTGCTTTAGGATGTGAACACACTTGTCATAGGCTTTTTTAGCTTCGACAAAATCTCCTAATTGATGAGCATAGCGTATCCATTGTTGATAAAAATTCTCTTGCGTCGGCACGATCTCTAGAGCGCGTTTTATGTGCTTGATCGCTTCTCTATATTCTTCGCATTTAGCTGAACACTCGGCCAGCCGTGAGAGCAGATCGACCCGCCGCTCGCGCCAGCGGTCTTTAGGCTGAAGGGCCCATTCTTCGTAGCGGTTTTCAGCCAGATAGTCCCCTCGGCAGAGATGAAGGGCTGCTTCGTACGAATGTGCTGCGTCCTTGAACCTTCCTTCTTTTTCTTGTTGCCGTCCTTTCGACTCAAGGCGCGAGAATTCTTCCATATCGATCCAACAGTCGGCTTCCTTGGCTAATACATACCCACCATGACGCGTCACGATAAATTGCGATTGAGTGCCGCGCACGAGCGTGGGCTCCAGAATTTTTCGTAACTCAGCGACGCGGCCACGTAAATTGGCGGCTGCCCTCTCTGGGTCTACGTCTGGCCAGAGATGTTCGATCAGCTCATCCTGAAGGAAGAGTCGTCCACGCTCGCCCGCGAGAATTTTTAGGATCGATTTCGTGTTCTCGCTCGGCCAGACATGAGTGGGAATGGGTTGGTCATTCTGAATCAGTTGAAACTGCCCTAATAAAGAAATTTTTAGGCCCAAGACCCTACCCTCCGCAACCATTGGTATAACCATCCTAGCACGAATAAGCAATCGGGTCAATAGAGATTTTATGCCGATGGGAAGAGTGTTTCAGCTCAATGAACATGGGACGAACGTAGCTACATTACTTTAATCGCGACACTCATAAAGGAAGGTGGTCAAGATGATGATCCAAATCAATCTCAAGAAAGCAGCCACGGTGGGCCTGTTGACAATAGTGGCGTTCACACTGAGCGCGGGGCTTTTGATGGCGCAAGCGGACCGAACGAACGAAGACGCAAATGCGATGGCCAGTTATTTTAAGATCGGCAATCGACCGACGGTGATTACGGCTGACGACGCGCAGCTGAGAATCTCTCACTTCCCCAGTTTCGGAGATAAGTCGGTTGAGCTATTGAAGCGAGCTGCGCCGATCGAAAAAGTTTCTACGCTCTATGGGCTCAAGAACGAGAAAGGAAAATCTTTGCTCAATGAGAAACAGATAATGCTCTTGCTCGTCTTCTATCAGCTGAAACCCTAACGACCTCACGGCTCTATACCCCTCTTTCCCAGGGCCGGCTACCCACGCCGGCCCTCCTTCCTTTTTTTGTTTGTTCCATCCGGTTTGAATCGCTGAGCGCACGGAAGCTCCACGGAAAACGCGGAAGAAAGGCAAGCCGGTTTCCGCGCATTCCGTGAAACTTCAGTGCCTTCCGTGATTCAATATTTTTGCCACAAGCTACAGCGATGTTCGCTCAAGCTCCATTAGCTTCATCAGCTGACTTTTCAAGGCCTGAACAATGAAACTCTACACTCCAGCTACCAAACTCAAAAGGAGGTTGAGCAAAATGCTCAACAATCAAACTCTACGACGGATGGTAGCGGCGGTAGTCTTCACAGCGATGGTGTTCGGAGCGGCGGCGGGTCTCTTGGCGGCAGCCGGTGAGAAGGTCAATTCCAAACAAGCGGGAGAAACGCTCGCAACTTACTTCAAGATCGGCAACCGTCCTACAGCGATCACAGCCGAGGAAGTCGAGAAGCGGATCGCCAACTTCCCCGACTTTGGCGAGAAGACGATCACGATCATGAAAGGCTCAGCCCCGATCGACAGCGTCGCGAAGCTGGACAATCTCAAGAATTCCAAGGGCAAGAGCTTACTCAACGTGAAGCAACTGGTACTGCTGCTGACCTTCTACAACTTAAAACCGTAGCCCGTACGGTCGCTTGGCTTTCGTGAACCAGAGGACATGGTATGGCACAGCCAAGACTGACCGAAACATGCCACGCAGCAGTATCAGAGGCGAGGTGGGTGCGTCGCACTCGCCTCGCCTGCATTTTTTAGGGGCGACGCAAGTTGCGCCCTTACACAATCGATTCTCTTTAAGTCCCATTTTGCAACGGCAGACTGAAGGTGAATTGCGTGCCCCGGCCCGAGGCACTCTGCACCCATATCTTCCCACCGTGCAGCTCGACCAAGCGCTTCGAGATTGCCAATCCCAGCCCCGCGCCGCCACTCGAGCGCGAGCGAGATTTGTCTCCACGATAAAAGCGCTCGAAAACGTGGGGCAAATCCTCGGAAGAAATCCCCTTGCCCGTGTCGGCCACGCTCACGCACAGCTCCTCACCCTGAACTTGTGCGCTCAGGCTGACTTGTCCCCCGCTGTCTGTATAACGTAGAGCATTGCTGAGTAAATTCAACAAGACTTGCTCGATGCGCTCCCGGTCGATCTGCACCATCAAGGGAGATGATGTGTGCAAGGCCAACTGAATGCCCTTCTCGTCAAACTGGGGCTGGATTTGATCTTTGAGGCGAGATAAGACTTGGGAAAGCTCGGTCGGTCGCTTCTCGAGCGAAAGCTCGCCCGCTTCAGCCAGAGAGAGTTCTTGCAGATCGTTGACAAGACGGCCGAGCAGAAGCGATTTGGCGTGAATTGCTTCGATGCGTTCAGGACCCATCGGGTAGACTCCGTCGAGCAACGCTTCGAGATTTCCCTGAATGGTCGCCAAGGGCGTACGCAACTCGTGAGCAATATCGGCGATCATCTGACGACGAGACTGCTCGGATTTTTCCAGACTCTTGGCCATTTCGTTGAACGCTTCGCCGAGTTGTCCGATCTCATCGTGCGACTTGAGTTGGACGCGCTCGCTCAGGTTGCCGTCCGCGAAGCGACGAGCCGCGAGCGTCAATTGTCTCAAGGGCCGACTCATCTGACGCGCGAGTGCCAGGCTGAGCAGAATCGCGATCAGAGCCGAGACAACCGCCGCGACCCAGACGGCTTGGTTTTCGGCATTGGCAAATTTTTGGGCCACATCTCCCAGCTCTCCCGCTTTCGGGATTTCAGAGGGCGTTCCTACGGCGATATAGCCGATACTTTGTTTACGGCCGGCGATCTCTATCTCGATCGGGATTTCTTTGACATCGGGACCTTGGGCCAGAGGCAAGTTGAGCGCGTCTGGATTCGTGCTGCCGATCACTTGGCCATCCAAGTTCACGAGAAGAATGAAAAATTTGCCGGGATGCTTGGGGTCCCTTTGCTTGGTTTGAAGCTCCAAGGCCGCCGCCATGAGCTCAAATACTTTCTGTACACCCTTCCAGCCGTGATTCTCTTGGTAATAGTTGGCCAATCTTCCGGTTGCGCCCTCGACGCCGGTCAGTGCATAGTCTTTGATGAACTGCAAAAACGCCTGGTCGATGGCACGGTCTGTCAAATAATCAAGCACAAAATTGGTGGCGATGATCACCACGAGGCACAGCCCGACCAGCTTGAGGACGAACGGTAGACGCGCGAGCATGAAAAGATCGCTACTGAGTGCTTACTTTTGGGCTCCCTGAAATTTATAACCTACTCCGTGCACAGTCATAATATAATCGGGATTTTTCGGGTCTGCTTCGATCTTATGACGAAGATTTTTGATGTGCGCATCGATGGTGCGCTCGAAGCTCTCGTGGGTCGAGCCCTGGACGTGCTCCAATAATTGGAGTCGCGTGTAGACGCGTCCGGGATGCTGCGCCAAGAAACTCAAGAGGTCGAATTCGGTCGGCGTCAACTCGATGGGGCGTCCGTGAACCGCTACCGCATGTCTTTCCAAATCAATCACCACAGGTCCGACGTGGATGACGGCGGGCTTGAGTCCTCCCCCTTCGGACCGGCGCAAGACGGCGCGGACGCGCGCGACCAGCTCGCGGGGGCTGAAGGGCTTGGAGATATAATCGTCAGCGCCCAATTCGAGCCCGCTCACGCGATCGGCCTCACTGCTGCGGGCCGTCAAAACAATGATGGGAATGTCGGAGTCCTTGCGGACGCGCCGGGCAATGTCCAGTCCGTCGATCTCCGGCAGCATCAAATCGAGCACGATCAGCGATGGCTTGTTCCTTTGGTATAAATCCAGAGCCTGGATGCCCGTGTACGCCACGTCAATATGGAAGCCCGCTCTGACCAAATAATCTCGAACCAGGATAGCGATCTCGCGGTCGTCCTCCACGACTAAGATGCGCTTACTCATGAACAATTCCTCATGGTGCTGAGCATAGCTCGAAGTGATGCGCGATGCAACCGATTCAACGGCCATGTGCAGACCCTTCATGCAAAAAAAAAGCAGGCGGGGCGGCTGTCGGAGGAACAGCCGCCCGCTAATACAACAAAGAGAGGGACGCGGATCAGTCACTGCTCGAGCTTGGTAGGCGTACCAAGGGGGAGTGAGAGAGTTTTTCATGGGGAGTAGGCCCGAGCGGTTGTTGGGGATACAACCGCTCGGGAGGCTGAGATGGAAATGGTTGAATGCGGGTAGTTGCGAGGTCCATCGCCTCACAACCGATACCGAAGGAGGCAGCTACAATATTTTTCGAGATGGACTGAGTCGATTCTATAGTTATCTTATTCTCGTTCATCGTCATCATCCGAGATCGCGCCTCCTTCATCATTATCTGTGGTATGTAGATTACCTTGCGATTGTGAAGACATTATGAAGGCCCTGGGAAGAGACCGTGAAGATCGGGTGAAAATCCAGTTACCACAGACCCCCGGGGCGTCGCGGAGGGGTGGGCCGGGGTCGAATCGGAGCTACGGCACGAAGGTAATGGACGTCGATGGTTCGCGACTCTGCTTGGGGCTTTAGCAGTCGCGTCCCGCAGGCGATCATCCATCGGCCAAGCCGAGTGAAGATCCGGGTGCGCCAACTCTTCTGTAGTTTCAATGACCGTTGTACGCTGAGGGCCTGCTTGACCAGTCTTTCTTGCTGGGCCATACGGAGCAGCTCTGCTTGTCGAACTCTGGCGAGATCGATCAAGTTACTCCCATAGCAAAACATACGGTTCGTCCCCCTTTGACGGGAATTTGTCTTCATTGCTTGAGGCCTCCTAGAGTCACAAAGACCATAACGCTGTCTAGCGTAGTGGGGAGTTTTGAAGAATTTGTGGAGGTCTGGGGAAAAACAGGTGAATGCTCGGTAAAATAGCACTCACTGCATCTTTGAAGTAGGAGGGAGCATCATGCCCAAACGCCATATCAGCGCTGAAGACCTTTTCAGACTAAAACTCATCGGAGATCCCCAGCTAAGCCCTGATGGAAGCAACGTCATCTTCACCGTGAAGACGATCGATGCCGAGAAGAATCGTTATCTTTCCCATCTCTGGATAGCGAGTATTGACTCTGACGAAGTTCGTCAGTTTACGTTTGGCGAAGTGAGCGACGGCAGCCCGCGCTGGTCGCCCGACGGGAAGCGCATCGCCTTCTCGCGCGTGAAAGAGAAGCGCCAGCAACTTTGGGTCATTCCCACCGACGGCGGAGAAGCGTCTCAGCTCACCAAGCTCGACGAAGGCAGCATCGGCACTCCGGCATGGTCTCCTGATGGAACGAAGCTTTTGTTCACTTTCCGACTCACACATCCGGACTGGAGCCAAGAATCAGTCAAAAAGCGCGAAGAAACCAAAAAATCAAACCCGCCCCGAATTATCACAAGAATGCACTATCGCTTGGATGGGTTTGGCTTCATCGACACGAGACAACATCTGTGGGTCTGCGATGTAGCCTCTGGCCAAACGCAGCAAATTACCGACGGCGAGTACGATGAGTCTGACCCTATCTGGTCCCCCAACGGACGCGAGATCGCATTTGTCTCCAATCGCAGTGCCGATCCCGATGATAGACCGTTTGTCGACCAAGACATTTGGGTAATCTCAGTCAACGGAGGAACCCCACGCAAGCTGCCTTGTCCTCTGGGAACCAAGGGAAACTTGGTCTGGTTCAAAGATCAAATTGCGTACTTCGGGAGTGATGATCGCGAAGACCCGTGGGTCCCGCGACACACGCGTTTATGGGTCGTCGCAGCCGATGGCAAGAGCCAAGCTCGTTGTTTGACGCAGACGCTCGATCGAACTCTGGGCAACACGACGCTCGCCGACACGCAAGAAGCCTTCACCGGAGGCAGTAAGCCCACGTGGTCGGTCGATGGGAAAGAGCTTTTCTTCATCGTCAGTGACGAGGGCAATGCGCATCTCCACAGCGTCGGGCTCGACGGGAAAAACCCGAAAGCGCTCACGAGCGGAGCCTTCAATGTCATCAGCACCAGCGCTGAAAAATCCAGCAAGAGCTTCGCTCTCTTAATTAGTCAGCCAACGCAGCTCTCAGAAGTTTTTATAGGCTCTTTGAAAAACTCGACACTGAAACTTCAACAAATAACTCGGCTCAATGAGCTATGGCTCAAAGAAGTCGAACTCAGCGAGCCCGAAGAAGTCTGGTTCAAGAGCAATAGCATAAAAATTCAAGGCTGGCTCGTGTGGCCGACAGATTTTACTCCCAAGAAAAAATACCCGCTCTTGCTCTACGTGCACGGTGGCCCGCACGCTCAGTACGGTAATGCGTTTTTTCATGAGATGCAGTTCCATGCCGCCCGCGGCTACGTTGTTTTCTACACCAACCCGCGCGGCAGCACCGGACGCGAGGAAGAGTTTGCGACGTGCATCCGCGATGACTGGGGCAATCGCGATTTTAAGGACATCATGGCGGCTGCTGACTATGCTGCGTCATTGCCCTACGTGGATGCAAAACGCATGGCCATCGCCGGCGGAAGCTACGGGGGCTACATGACCAACTGGGCGGTCGGCCACACGGATCGATTTAAGTGCGCGATCACCGATCGCAGTGTTGTAAACTTGCACAGTGATTTTGGCACCTGCGATTTTCCCGGCACGGTCGACGGTTATTGGTCTGGTGATTCATGGGAAAAACTCGAATCTCGCTGGAGACAATCTCCGCTCAAGTACGTGAAGAACATCAAGACTCCATTGCTGATTGTGCACAGCGAGGGCGACTTGCGCTGCCCTATAGAGCAAGCGGAGCAACTCTACATCGGGCTCAAGCGACTCAAGCGCGAGGCCGTCTTCGTGCGCTATCCCAAAGAGACGAGCCACGGGCTCTCGCGCGGTGGACCTCCTGATTTGAGACTGGATCGCTTAAATCGTTATGCAACATGGTTGGATAAGTATTTGAAATAATCCGCGCTGAAATGGACTCTGGGGCGGTTCGCGAACCGCCCCTACAGAAAATTCTTGGCGTCCTTGGCACCTTGGCAGTACAATATTATTTTTGCGTCTGGGCACGCTATTGGGTACAATTTGATACGAAACGCTTGAGGGGTGAGGAATTACTGTGGCTAAAGACGAACTTAACCAGAAGATTGCTACGATTGCCAGCCAGACGAACGGCGACTATGGCGCCGAACAAATCAAAGTCCTAAAGGATTTGGAAGCCGTCCGCATGCGCCCCGGTATGTACATCGGGGGCACCGGCATCGACGGCTTGATGCACTTGATCTGGGAGATCGTCGACAACTCGGTCGACGAACACTTGGCGGGCACGTGCACCGAGATTGACGTCGTCATGCACGAAGATAGCCGTGTGACGGTGACTGACAACGGGCGCGGCATCCCCGTTGATATTCACCCGGAAGAAAAGGTCAATACGCTCGAACTCGTGATGACCAAGCTGCACGCCGGGGGTAAGTTCGATACCGGTGGCTACAAAGTGAGTGGCGGTCTGCATGGTGTGGGCGCGTCGGTCGTGAACGCGCTCTCCGAGTTCTGCGAAGTCGAGGTCTGCTGGAAAGACGGCAAAAAATATTTGCAGCGCTTCGAACGCGGCAAGAAAGCCAGTGAGCTCAAAGTCGTCGGGACTTGCAACAAGACGGGCACGATCACGACCTTCTTGCCCGACAAAGAAATTTTCGGCGAGATCAAGTACGATTTCTCCAAACTTACACACCGTCTGAGGGAGCAAGCGTATTTGAACCCGGGCTTGCAGATCAAGCTCGACAATCGCATTGCGAACATTCAGAAAGTTTTTAAGGCCGAGGGCGGCATCGGTGCGTATGTGAAAGACTTGAACGAAGGCCGCAAAGTGATTCACGAGGACGTCGTCTATTTTAAAGAGACATCCGACGTATTGATCGAAGTCGCGATGCAGTGGACCGAAGATTATGACGAGAATATCTACTCGTTCGCGAACAACATCAACACTAAAGAAGGCGGCACGCACCTCCAAGGCTTTAAGACGGCGCTCACGCGCGTGCTGAACGAGTACGGCCGCGACAAGAAGATTATCACCAAAGACGAGGAAAATCTCGAGGGCAAAGATGTTCGTGAAGGGTTGATGGCGATCATCTCCGTCAAGATGCGCAACCCGCAATTCGAGGGTCAGACGAAGACGAAGCTCGGAAACCCCGATATGCAAGAGCGAGTCTCGACGGCTGTCCGTGAACAACTCCAGCTCTTTTTGAACAATAACACGGGCATGGCTCGTGTCATTCTGGAAAAAGCCGCGCAAGCCGCGCAGGCCCGCATCGCTGCGAAGAAGGCGAAACAATTGGTTCGCCGCAAGGGGCTATTAGCTTTTTCGACGCTGCCCGGCAAGCTGGCCGATTGTTCCGAGAAAGAAGCGGCCAAGTGCGAGCTTTATATCGTTGAGGGGGACTCCGCCGGCGGCAGCGCGAAACAAGGCCGCAACCGCCAGTTCCAAGCGATTCTCCCACTACGCGGTAAAGTCCTGAACGTCGAAAAAGCTGCGCTCAGCAAGCTATTAGATAATAAAGAGCTGAACGCGTTCATCACGGCGCTCGGCACGAACATTCGCGAAGAATTTAACTTGGAAAACCTACGCTATCACAAAGTCATTCTGATGGCCGATGCGGACGTTGACGGCGCGCACATCCGCACACTCTTGCTGACGTTTTTATTCCGTAACTTGAAGCAACTCATCGAGAACGGGCATATCTATATCGCCAAGCCGCCGCTCTATCAACTGAAGAAGGGCAAGAACGTGCAGTATCTCTTCAGCGACCAAGAGCTGAACGAGCATCGTAAAGGCAAGGGCGACGGCTTCGAAGTGAAGCGTTACAAGGGTTTGGGCGAGATGAACCCCGAAGAACTCTGGGAGACGACGATGAACCCCGAAAAGCGCATCCTCAAGCGAGTGCACATCGAAGACGCGCTCGAAGCCGAAGAGCTTTTCACGACGCTGATGGGCCAAGACGTAGCCGCCCGCCGCGACTTCATCATGGAGAATGCGGACATGATCACGAACTTGGACATCTGATTCAGCCACAAAGTATCGCGATAGAATTTGACGGCGTACGGGGCGAGGCGTGCCTCGTCCTCTTGCTTTCCTGCTAAAGCGTAGTTTCTAACTTGCTGCCATCTGGAAGATCGTTTTCGTCGATTCGTGTTTGTTGGCTTGACAGCGCTCTCCTCACTTGCTACAATTGAATCGCAATTTAGCAGTTAACCCAACTGAGTGCTAAATCAAGGATAAACTCAAACTATATAACCGAATCAAGGAGGGAAGTCGATGAAAAAGCTAAAAATCCAACCTTTGGGAAGCCGTGTCCTTGTGCGTAAGCTAGAGGAAGTCACGGAAGAGTCGGGCGGGATCATCCTCCCCGAAGAGGCTAAGAAAGATCAAGGGTTCGTCCGAGCGCAGGTCGTTGAGATAGGACCAAAGAAGGAAAAGATTAGCGTGCGGAAGGGCGACAAGGTTTTACTCTCTGGGTTCTCCGGCACCGAGCTCGAGATGAGTGGAGAGAAGTATTTCATCGTCAAGAGCAAGGATATTTTGGCGGTCATCGAGTAAGATGGCCGTTTTTATCTACTAAAGATTAAGGAGGAATTCCCAAGATGGCAAAGAAGAAATTCAAAGAGGTCATCTTTGATGCCGAGGCGCGCGAGAAGTTGCTCGCGGGCGTGCAGAAGCTGACCGACGCGGTTCGCATCACGCTCGGCCCCAAGGGTCGCAACGTGATCATTGGCAAAGAGTTCGGTGCTCCCAAGGTGATTAACGACGGCGTCACGATCGCCGAAGAGCAAGAGTACGCAGATGAATTTGAGAACTTGGGCGCGCAGCTCGTGAAAGAAGTTGCGAAAGAGACGAACGACGTGGCCGGCGACGGAAC
The DNA here is from genome assembly GCA_016179105.1 of Candidatus Acetothermia bacterium. GTDB lineage: Bacteria > Bipolaricaulota > Bipolaricaulia > RBG-16-55-9 > DRXL01 > JACOSB01. The sequence continues at coordinate 16,580 of JACOSB010000107.1, read as the reverse complement.
CACCACGGCGACGGTGCTCGCTCATGCTCTGATCAAAGAAGGAATGAAAAATATCACGGCCGGCGCGAACCCCATGCAAGTGAAGAAGGGCCTCGAGTTGGCCCGCGATAAGATCATCGAAGAGCTCACCAAGATGAGCAAGGAGCTTAAGGGCAAAGACGAGATGGCTCGCGTCGCGACGATCTCGGCAAACGACGAAGAGATCGGCAAGATTATTGCGGACGCGATGGAAGCCGTCGGCGAGGACGGCGTCATCACGGTCGAAGAGTCCGACACGATCGAAACGCACTATGAAGTGGTCGAGGGCATGCAGTTCGACCGTGGATACACCAGCCCGTACTTTGTGACGAACGCTGAGCGTATGGAGGCCGAGCTCAAGGAGCCCTATATTCTGATCACGGACCAAGAGTGCAAAAAGGCCAAAGATTTGGTCCCCCTCTTGGAGAAAATCGCCCAGACGGGCAAGCCCTTGTTGGTGATCGCTGAGGAGATCGAGGGCGAAGCGCTCACGACGATGGTCATCAACAAACTGCGCGGCACCTTGAGCAGCGTCGCTGTGAAAGCTCCAGGCTTCGGCGATCGTCGCAAGGCAATGCTCCAAGATATTGCGATCTTGACCGGCGGCACAGTCATTGCCAAGGACGCCGGAATGACGCTGGAGACTGCCACGCTTGACATGCTCGGCCACACCGAGCGCGTCGTGATTGATGACGATACCACGACCATCATCGGCGGCAAGGGCAAGAAGAAGGATTTGGAAGGTCGCATCGAGCAGCTGCGCAAGCAGATGGAAGGCACAGACTCTGACTACGATCGCGAGAAGTTGCAAGAACGGATCGCGAAACTCGCGGGCGGCGTCGCGATCATCAAAGTCGGCGCGGCCACCGAGACCGAACTCGAAGAGAAAAAGCACCGCATGGAGGACGCCTTAGAAGCCACCAAGGCGGCTGTCCAAGAGGGAATCCTCCCCGGCGGCGGCGTCGCACTTATCAACGCGAGCAAGGCGCTCAACTCGCTCAAGCTCGACGGCGATCAGGCGGTTGGTGTCAACTTACTGAAAAAAGCCATAGAAGCTCCGGTAAAACAGCTCGCAGAGAACGCCGGGTATGAGGGCAGTCTCATTGTTGAGAAGGTCAAGGCACTGAGCAACGGCATGGGCTTTGACGTCATGAAAGAAGACTATGTCGATATGATGAAGGCCGGCATCGTTGACCCCACCAAGGTCACGAAATCAGCGCTCCTCAACGCCGTGAGCGTTGCTGGGATGATTTTAACGACCGGGGCGGTTGTAGCCTCGATCGAAACGGGCGAAGATAGAGGCGGAATGCCCCCGGCTCCACCGGAGTATTAAAAAAAATTAAATACTATCACTGTAGGGGCGACGCATGCGTCGCCCCTACCCAAATGTCCTTTGCAGTCGAACCCCCGTGCGCTATAATGCGACAGTGCACGGGGGCTTCCCGTTTTCATACAGGAAGGCCCTTTCACCGAAGGAGTTGTTCATGCGACCCAAGATCGGCCTAGCGCTCGGCGGCGGCGGAGCCCGCGGCTACGCCCACATTGGCGTGATTCGCACGCTGCTCGCGCACCACATTCCCATCGATATGATCGCGGGAACGAGCATGGGTGCAGCCGTCGGCGCGGTGCACGCCTGCGGCTGGGAGATGAGCAAGTTTGAACAGATTATGAAACGCCTGGATCTCAATCGAGGCCTCGGCATCCCCGATACTCCCATTCGCAGTTTTGAGAATTTCGCGAGCACGGCCGCGTCCGAGTTTCTCTTTAAGAAAGCCGATTGGCGTCACCACGAGCCGGAAAAAATTCGTAACCTCTACGATTTTCTCTTGATGTTTTCGCGCAATAAAGAGTTTTCGGACTTGACGATCCCATTCGCGACTCTGGCGTGCGATGTCGATACCGGCGAGCAGGTTGTGTTGCGATCGGGCAAAGTGCATAAAGCTGTCGCGGCAAGTATGGCGCTTCCCGCCATTCAGCAGCCGATTCATCATGAAGGACGATTTCTGATCGATGGGGGACTGGTGAACAAGATCCCGATCGATGTTGCCGTCGAACTCGGAGCAGATATTGTGATCGCGGTCGATGTCAGTGCCGCACTTGCCGGCGCGGTCCACACGAGCGTGGATGTGCTCGTGCAGGCACAGGCGATTCTCTCGAATGAGCTCGCTCGTGTGAAATTGGAGATGATGCGCGCGCGCTTGGGAGAGCGTCTGATTGTGCTCCACCCGGCCGTAGACCAGATCAAAATCTATTCATTGAGACAGATGGACCCGCCGATTCATGCGGGCGAGCAAGCGACGCTAGAAAAAATTGAACTGATACTGAAAACAATCGAGCGTTTTACTGTCCCTGACGTTCAAGAGAACTCTCTACAGAATGCCAGCGCTCTGCGGTTGGCAGAGCGTGGCCAAGGCACTCCCGCATCGTGACGGGGGTTTTCATCACACAAAAATCTGGACGTTCGTCTTCCTGCGATCAGAACCGGCATCCTTGACAGTCTGGAAAAGCATCCCTATAATTGCGGGGCTACGGGACTGGATACTCTGGAAAGGAGTGCATATTGAGTCATTTAGTAATCGTCGAATCTCCCGCCAAGGCGCGCACCATCGAAAAATACCTGGGCAAAAATTTCAAAGTGCTCGCCACGATGGGGCATGTGCGCGATCTGCCCAAGCATCGCTTTGGCGTGAATATCAAAGAAGGATTTAAACCCAGCTACGAGCCCTTGCGCGACCGCAAGGACGCCCTCAAAAATCTGAAAGAAGCGGTCAAGAAAGCCGAAGATGTTTATATCGCCACCGACCCCGATCGCGAGGGCGAGGCAATAGCGTGGCACGTCAAAGAAGCGCTCAAACTAAAAGACTTGCATCGCATCGAGTTTAACGAGATCACCAAGGACGCTGTGCGCAAAGCGATCGAGCATCCGCGCGAGATCGATATGAAGCGCGTCGACGCCCAGCAAGCACGGCGTATTTTGGACCGAATCGTCGGCTATACGCTGAGCCCTCTGCTCTCGCGCAAGATTCGCAGCCGACTCTCGGCGGGTCGTGTGCAATCAGTAGCCGTTCGATTGATCTGTGAGCGCGAACGCGAGATTCTCGCGTTTAAGCCTGAAGAGTATTGGTCGATCACGGCCACGCTCTCGCCGCAGAGTGAACCCACGACGTTCGATGCGAAACTTTTCAAGCGCGAGGCCGAGACTGAAAAAATCAAGATCAACAACGACGAGCAAGCGCAGCAGATTCTCAAAGATTTAGAGGGCGCTTCGTGGTCTGTTCTTAAAATTGAGCAAAAAGAACAACGGCGTTTTGCTCCATTGCCATTCACCACGAGTACACTTCAGCAAGAAGCTTCCAAAAAACTCGGCTTCTCGACTAAGAAGACGATGTCTCTCGCGCAACAACTATATGAAGGTGTCGAGTTAGGACCCGAAGGTGCGACGGGGCTTATTACTTATATGCGCACCGATTCGACGCGCATCGCAGCAGAAGCCCAGCTAGCCGCCAAGAAATTTATCAGTGAAAAATTTGGTGCGAACTTTGTCTATCAAGGCGAGCCGCGTAAATCGAAATCGAAGAAAAACGAGAACGTCCAAGACGCTCACGAAGCGATTCGTCCCACGAATGTCGAGCGCACGCCCGACGAGGTCGCACCGCATCTCTCGAACGATCTCTTGAAACTCTATCGGTTGGTATGGCAGCGCTTCGTCGCGAGCCAGATGGCTCCAGCGATCTTGGACATAGTCACCGTTGATATCAAAGCGAAAAATTATCTCTTCCGCGCGACCGGCTCGACCGTCAAATTTCAAGGCTTTCTGGCTGTCTACGAAGAAGCGCGCGACGAGGACCAAAAAGACGAGAACGGTGAGACGAGACTGCCCGCGCTTCGCGAGAGTCAACTACTCGATCTGCATAAATTATTGCCGAAACAGCACTTCACTGAGCCGCCGCCGCGCTACACCGAGGCAACGCTCGTGAAAACCTTGGAAGAAAACGGAATCGGTCGCCCCAGCACGTACGCCCCGACGATCTCGACGATCGTCGATCGCGAGTATGTGAAATTAGAGAAGCGACGCTTTTCCCCAACAGAGCTTGGATTCCAAGTCACGGATCAGCTCGTCCTGCACTTTGCGAAAATTATCGATGTCGCGTTCACGGCTTTAGTCGAGGAAGAGCTGGACAAGATCGAAGAAGGCGACATGGACTGGGTCAAAGTGCTGGAAGAGTTTTACACTGACTTCGAGAAAGATTTGGCAAAAGCCAAGACCGAGATGAAGTCGCTCAAGCCGGCGCCCATCGAGACCGACAAAGTCTGCCCGACGTGCGGGAATAAAATAGTCATTCGTACGGGGCGCTACGGACAGTTCTATTCTTGTTCGACCTTCCCCAAGTGCCGGTATACGCAACCGCTAGAAGCAGAAATCGCTCAAGCGACGGCGGGAGCGGCGGACGCGGGCACTTCATCGCCCACAGCGAGTGAAAAAGTTTGTCCCAAGTGCGGCGCACCGATGCAATTGCGCCCAGGACGCTATGGACAGTTTTACGGTTGTACGCGATATCCCGATTGCGACGGCATCGAGAAAGTCCGCCTGCCCGCCGTCGAGTCTGAAGTGCCGTGTCCCAAATGCGGCGGCAAATTAGTGCAACGCTTCGCGCGCAAACAAGGCCGCAGTTTCTTTGGGTGCAGCAACTATCCCGACTGTGACTTCACGGTGAGTAAAGTTCCGGTGAAATCATGTCCGGAGTGTAAAGCCGGCGTGCTCATCGAAGACAAAGAACCGGGGTTTATCAGCTGCAATAACAAAGAGTGCGAGTATCGTGAGGCATTCACCGCGGTAAATTCAGAACCAGTGGGCGCCGGGAAGAATTAAGATTAAACAAATTTCTTTCTGGCCTTCTGTAGGGGCGAGGTGACCTCGCCCCTACGTCAAGAAAATTAGCGTCTCGCGTGTTGTTGGTCGCGCACTCTCCCATCAGGTAAAAAGAGCGTGACGAAGAACGCGAGAATTGCGACAATCAGGCCAATGATAAAGACGTAATTCAGCGCGACGCTGAGAGCACCTTGGACGTCATGAGCCACCTCTGGATTTAGTTTTACTCTCGTAGCTTGGCTGACGATCAATTCAGGATGCTGGGCAAGTTCAGCGAGTTCTTTCGCGACCGGCCCAGTCGTCGTGCTGACCAGTTGCGTCAATTGTTGGTTCAAGTGCAGGCTCATGACAGCACCCATGACAGCACCCATGACAGCGACTCCCACCGCGCCGCCGATCGATCTAAAGAAGACTGTCGCAGACGTAGCGATCCCCAACCGATCACGGGGCACCGAATTTTGCACCGCAATCGTGAGCGTGACCAAACAAAAGCCCATACCCACGCCGGCAAAGACTAAATCTCTCATCACGTCTAGCCGTGTCGAACCCGAGGTCAACCAGGTCAAGAGCCCAAAACCGACGACTAGGCAGGCCACACCGGCAATCGCGATGAGCCGATACCCCATCCTGAGCATCAGGCGTCCGCCGAGCGTCGCGGCTACGACCCAGCTCAGCATGAACGGAGTCATCGTCGAGCCCGCTTCGGTGGCCGTCGTTCCGATCACCGCCTGCACGAAGAGCGGTATGAACGAGAGCGAGCCGAACATAGCCATGCCGACGAAAAAGCCATTGGCTGAGCTGACCGCCATGACGCGCTCACGGAAAAGACTCAAGGGAATCAGCGGATGTTCCGCTCTCGTCTCGACCCAGAGAAAGAGCACGAGCAAGACTACAAATGCAGCGAATAGGCCGATCGTTTCCGGGGCTGTCCAGTTTTCGATCCTCTGCCCCGCGTGCGAGAGCCCCAACAGCAATGCCGAGATTGAACCTGTCATGAGCACGATGCCGGCATAGTCCAACGAAAATGGGCGGTGACCCTCCTTCGGTTCTTTCATCGCGAGCCCCAGAACGACCATCGAAGCCAGCCCAAAGGGAATGTTGATGAAAAAGACTGAACGCCAGTTCCAATAATCTGTGAGAAACCCCCCGACCAATGGGCCGACGATACTGGCAAATCCCCACACCCCGCTAAAAATCCCTTGCATGCGCGCCCGTTTTTCGAGCGAATAGATTTCACCAATGATCGTCATCGACAAGGGCAAGAGCGCCCCCGCCCCAATCCCCTGGAGTGCTCGGAAGATAATCAACTGTTCCATGGATTGAGCCAACCCAGAGAGCACCGAGCCGATGAGAAAGACTCCCGTGCCAATCAAGTAGAAGAGCCGACGCCCGTACAAATCCGAGAGTCTGCCCCAGATTGGCCCGGCGATCGTAGAAGTAAGAATATATCCCGAGATGAGCCAGCTGTAGAGATTCAGTCCCTTGAGCTCAGCAATCACGGTCGGCATCGCGGTGCCGACCACCGTCGCTTCGAGCGCGCCCAGGAACATGCCGAGCATGACCCCGCCCGTCACGGCCATGCGTTGACGATCGGTCAGCTGAATCGAATAGTGTAGCGGAGCTGCAGGACGGCTGGCGGTTGCACCATTTGAAGCGCGTGATTGTTCTGTAGGTGGTTCAACTCGATCCATAGTGCATCAGTCTAGCAGGGGACGAAAACTTTCTCAATCAGTCTGCAACAAAAATCTCCTCGTTCTTTCTGCGCGGCAAATGAAAAAACCGCTAACAGCTTTGCTTTTTGTCCATCAGCTCCCTATAATCAAGAAACTTCTTGACGATGCAAGGAATCCAATCATGCAAGACTTCAAGATGTCGCTGATCGAGCATTTATCGGAGCTGCGCACGCGCATTATTTATGCAGTGCTAGCCATCACGATTTGCTCATTGGTCGCGGGTATCTTTTGGCAGCCACTCTTGAGCTATATCACCGAATCAGTGCGCAAAGTGACTGCTCCCGATGAACTAGTTATACAACTGGAAGACCGCTGTGCTCAGTATTTTGACCATCTTGAAAAACAAAGATCCGACCTCAAACAACCGAACGGTCCAAGGGCCGTAGATCGTGAGGGTCTCCAGAGTTGTGCGAACTTGTGGGCTCTGTCATCGCATTTGCAATTCATCCATCCGACCGAAGGTTTTTTCACCCTCTTCAAACTTTGTTTGATGGTCGGACTCTTGGTCTCGGCTCCCTTGGTGCTCTATCAGATTTGGATGTTCGTCGTCCCGGCCCTCTTCCAGAACGAGAAAAAATATGTCGGTTATGGGGTCTTTAGCGGGGTAGCCCTCTTTTATCTGGGTTCGGCCTTTGCTTTCTTCGTCGTACTCCCGCGCACGATGGAGTTTTTGAGCGGCTTCGGCGCGCCCTATCTCGTACCCAATTACACCATCGCCAATTACGTTTCTTTTATGTTTTTTTTCGTGATCGGGTTTGGACTCGTCTTCGAGCTTCCGTTGGTATTGTTCATCTTGGCCAAGCTCGGCATCGTCACCGCGAATTTTCTGAGCAGCAAACGAAAATATGCGATCGTGATCAACCTCACGGCAGCCGCGATCATCACGCCGACCCCCGATCCGTTCACGATGATGACCATGGCCGTCCCGATGATTATTCTGTACGAAGTCAGTATCTGGCTGATTCGTTGGTTTGTCAAGAAAAAACCTGAGGCAGAGTTTGAAGGCGGAGTCGCACCAGAGAAAGGAGCATGATGGGTGTCAGTGACATCGGCAGAGGGGCAATTCTAGAATGGGAGGGTGAGCTTTGGTCGGTAGAAGACTATACGCACATGAAGAAGGCGCAAAGGCGACCGGTCGCACAGTGCAAATTGCGCAACATCAAGACGGGCAAAGTCTTGCCCATGAACTTCATCGATAATGACCCGTTCAAGGTCGTCCACATGGAAGGACGGAAGTTACAATATCTATTCAAGGACGGCAGTCTCTACACTTTTATGGACATCGAAACGTACGACCAGCTTTCTTTGAATGAAGAACAACTCGGTGATTTGAAACAGTATCTCAAAAATAACATGGAAGTCCAGGGGCTTTTCTATAATGATGAATTTGTCAAAGTAGATGCGCCCAACTCGGTCGAGCTGCAAGTCTCAAAAACCGACCCGGGCGTGCGCGGCGATACGGTCTCGAACGTGATGAAGCCAGCCACACTCGAGACGGGTTTACAGGTAAAAGTCCCGCTCTTCATCAAAGCAGGCGACTGGATCAAGGTCGATACGCGCAGCGGCGAGTACGTCGAGCGCGTCAACCGCTAACTCATCGTAGGGGAGCGCGTGCAGTCGAAAATGTCCGAACGAAAACGAGCAGCGAGTGTAGCGCGATCGAAGGTCAGCATCGCCGAAGAAGTGATCGCCTCGATCGCCGGGATCGCAGCCGCTGAAGTCGAAGGGCTGGGCACGCTCAAAGGCAGTGTCGCGGACGGCTTGGCCGCGATTTTGGGTGACGACCGAAAGGGCAAGGGCGTCGCAGCGAGCCAGCGCGGGAATGAAGACGCTCTCCACGTGCGGCTCAAGATCTCGGTACGCTACGGCTACCCGATCCATGCTGTGGCACAGAAGGTGCAAGCGCGTGTCAAACAAGAGATCGAGAGCATGACCGGACTCAAAGTGCAACTCATCGATGTCTACGTTCAAGAGATCCAATTCTCGGAAGCAGAGGAGGCCTAAGCGAACGTGCGACGAGGTGCTGATTATTTTATCGAGTTGTTGTGCTGGATTGCGTTTCTCCATTCGCTGTTGATCGCGTTCATCTCCGGGGATTCGCTCTGGGCGTTGATTCAGAAAGACCCGACGATGGCCGCGCAGAAGCTCCATGAAGTGCTAAAAAGTCTGATCCCGGTGGAGTGGACGTGGATCGACCCGTGGATCGTGCCGCTCTTGGCCGTGATCGCGGCGATGTCGCTCTTGATTGGTTTTTTCTTTCTCAGCAAAGTTATCATTTTGCATCGCGAGCGTCAGCGCATCGTGCACGAGGGCTCGCGTGGGTACATTCATATTTCGCTCACGGCGATTCGGTCGTTCATCGAGCGCTTGCTCATCAACGAGTTCGGCCTCAGAAAGTTTCGTGTGTTTTTGCATCAAACCGCGCAGGGGCTTGACGTGCGCATTCGCGCCACCGTTCCCGTCGGACGCAACGTTCTGCAGACGGGTGAGCGCATGCAACAGATTGTGCAGGAGCGCGTCGAAGAGAAGCTAGGCGTCAAAGTGAAACAGATCGAGATCGTCGCTCAGGGCGTTGTGGGTGAGGGCGAGACGGAAGAGGACGAGGAGGGCGCGCGACTCTACACGTCAGGTGGTGAGCTTGACTAGAATCGGTCCGGGATTGATGGGGGCCTGTCTGGGAACTTTGTTGTGCCTGCTCTGGTTGGTCTTCGACTGGAAATTTTTATGGCTCTTCGTCTTCGCGCTCCTCGGGTATCTGGTCGGAAAGCTCTTCGAATCCGAGGAGCTGCGCGAGAAGCTGCGCGATTTGTTCGAGGCGATCTCGCGATGATGAAGCGGCGCAAGGCACGCGAGCTGATCCTAAAAACTCTCTTCCAACAGGATTTTCGGACCGAATCGCTCGACGAGCTCATTGAGGAAACAGCCTTCGACGATGATTATGTGCTGGACGTCTTGAAGGGCATCGAGGCCCATCGCGCGGAGATCGACCAGTTCATTGCTGAGAAGGCCGCTGGCTGGAAGCTCGAACGGCTCGTCTCGGTCGATCGAAATATTCTGAGAATCGCGATCTACGAAATTCTTCATCGTCAAGATATTCCGCCGGAAGTGGCGATCAACGAGGCCGTCGAGCTGGCGAAAAAATTCAGCACCGCGCACTCTCCCGTCTTCATCAACGGGATCCTGGACCGAATCTGGAAGGAGCATCAAGATGCTGGCCGTGTCGCCTGAGAAACTGATCGATGGGCGCAAGATCGCGTCCAATTATTTGGAAGAATTGAAAGCGCGGTTGTCCGAATTGAAGGCTCGCCAGATTGTGCCCACACTGGCCGTCGTCTTTGTCGGAGATAATCCTGCGTCGCGGACATATTTCAAAGTAAAAGAGAAGTTGGCCCGCGAGCTAGGGATTAATTTTGTGGCTGAGCGCTTGGCCGCCGAGATCAGCGAATGGGCTCTCTTAGAGAAGATCGACCACTTGAATGCAGACCCCAAGATTCACGGTTTGTTTGTTGAGTTTCCCTTGCCGGCGCATCTGAGAGCGGAGCGCGTGCGCGCGGCGGTCGTGCCCGAAAAAGACGTCGACGGCATCACCCCGGAGAATTTGGGAAAACTTCTCATCGGCCAAGAAGGACTTTTCCCTTCTACGCCTTTTGGCGTCATCGAGCTTTTGAAAAAGTCCGGTGTCACTCTTCGGGGAAAGCACGCGGTGGTCGTTGGCCGTAGCGAGGTCGTCGGCAAACCCTTGGCGCTTCTCTTACTTAAAGAAGACGCGACCGTGACGATCTGCCATAGCCGAACAGTAGATTTAGCGCAGCATACACGTCAAGCGGATATTTTGTGTGCTGCCGCGGGAAAGCCTAAAATGGTTAGTGCCGAGATGGTCAGGCTTGGTGCTGTGGTCATCGACATCGGGATCAACGCGACTCCGGAGGGCATCGTCGGCGACGTGGATTTTGGCCCTGTGAGCGAAAGAGCCTCGCTGATCACGCCCGTGCCGGGCGGTGTCGGTCCGATGACGGCGATGATCGTGATGCGAAATACTGTGCAAGCGGCAGCTCAGAGATAACGTGGCCATGCGTATTTACCCATCAAACCGTAGGGATGAGCCTTGTGGTCGCCTCTCCAAGGGGCGGATACCAGACTCGCTCTTACATTAGAGGAGAAATTTTCAGTGAAGATCCTAGTCACCGGGGGCGCGGGCTTTATCGGTTCTCATGTCACGGATGCTTATATAGCCGAAGGGCACGACGTTGTAGTCGTCGATGACCTGTCCACCGGTCGACGCGAGTTTGTGAACCCCAAAGCGCACTTCGTCCGATCCAATATTTTTTCGGATTATGCCAAGCTCGAATCTCTCTTTCGCGAAGAGCGTTTTGATCTGGTCAACCACCATGCCGCGCAAGTGGATGTGCGCGTTTCCGTCGCGAACCCTCAACTTGATGCTCATGTGAATATTTTGGGCACCTTGAATTTATTAAAATGCTGCACCCAATTTGACGTGCGTCAATTTCTCTTTGTCTCATCGGGCGGGGTGCTCTACGGCGAACCTGAGAAATTGCCCGCGCGCGAAGATTTTCCCAAAAAACCGCTCAGCCCGTACGGGGTCTCCAAACTGACGATTGAATACTATCTCTTCAGCTACCGACTCAATTTCGGTCTCAATTATCTGGCGTTGCGCTATGCGAACGTTTATGGGCCACGACAGACTCCAAAGAGCGAAGCGACGGCGGTTTCTACGTTTTCGCGACAGATGCTGAACGGCGAGCCGCCGACCATTTTTGGGGACGGGACACAAACGCGGGACTATATTCTTATCGCTGACATAGTTAGGGCCAATCTGTTGGCGACTCAAAAACTCCTCCTGCTCAACAAGGCTGTGCCGCACCAACTGGACGATCTGGCGTTCAACATCGGGACGGGGTGCGAGATCAGCGTCAACGAGATTTATAGTCAACTGAAAAAGCAGATTGGTTTTGTGGGTCAGGCGCGCTATGCGCCGCCGCGCACCGGCGAGCTTTTGCGGAGCGCTCTGAGTTCAGCCAAAGCTGAGAAGCTGCTCGGTTTTCGGGCGAAGACAGAGTTTAGCGAAGGCCTAAGACAGACGATCGCCTGGATGCGATCACAAGTTCTTTGAACAGCCATTCGGGTTCACTCTCTTCAAAATAAGACTCTGCCATTTCCCCTTCATCTGAAGATACAAATCTTCCCTCGCAGAAAAGTGGCAGAGAAATGGCAGAGTTGTGTGCTATACTTTTCACACAACATAAGGAGGCCCTTCCTATGAAATGTACGAATTCTGTTAACTTGGCTATTCTGTTTGCAGGACTAAGCTTATTGATAGCTCCACTTGCACTTGCTACACCCACCGTCTACCAGTGCCCGCTGCCGACACAACCCGTGGGCAACGGAACCCTCAAGGCCCCCGTCTCTCCTCCCAAGAGCGGCGACTTTGTCATCAACTTCCAGCGCAGCGGAGCCGACTCAACCCAAGCCACGATCAACTTGAGCGAGATCAAGGATGTCCAGCAACTCTCCGATCGCATCGCCAAAGCGATCAACGACGAAGCCACTCAACGCGCTCCGAAGATGGCCGCCGTCCGCGAGCGCGGCCTCGATGAGATCCGCACGGGCTCCTTTGGCGGCATCACCGTACTCAGCATCAACGAAGTCTTCCGCTTCTTGATGGTCTACGATCCGGATCAAGTTCAGCTAAGTTTCCAATCCCCCGGCAACTATGTTATCAGCTGCGAAGCGGTCGCCCCGATACGCGAAGTGCCAGATTTATCCAATGTAACTTTCACCAGCCAGCCCAAATTGCTCTTCGTCGGCTTTTCTGACAAAGTGAAGAGCGATGTCTCCACAACTATCGTTGTCGCGTATACTGATAAAGAAGACGATGTCAACGGGATCAACGTACGGTACCGCGGCGACGCCGCCGGCCCCAGAGTTTCTCAGGGTTTCGGCGGGATTGGTTTACAAGTTTTGCCGATCCCTTCCCCGTTTGGGGCAGGCTTGAAAGCGATCAAATTCAAGCTGCAGGTTCCCTGCGACACCGCTCAAAATTTTGAAGCCACTGCTACAGCCACCGACGACAAAGGCAACACAAGCGATCCGCTCACGTTTAAGTTTGCCTGTGAGCCATGACGATTGGCTGTTGGCAATTGGCTCTTAGCTTTTGGCGAACGGCCAACAGCCCGATTTTCTTGGCGTTCTTCGCGGTCTTGGCGGTTAATGGTTAATCAAACAGCCGTCGGCTCTTGCGGATAATCCCCAACGCTTCCAAGTACGAGATACACCGGTCGCGCTTGCGCAGCCAGCGCAAGTGCCCCTCGCGTGCCTCCATCTCGTCGGTGTAGGCTTCCAGCTCGACGGCGCCGTAGCCTGCTCCTTTGTAGAGAATATAGCAGTATGATTTATAATCGCTCTTCGCGCCCAGCGTCCGAATCTCGATCTGCTTGCCTTCTTGTTCGTCGATCTGGCCCTTGAGCACGAGCGTCGGCTCCGGCTCTTTGACCCTGGTCGGCACACTGACCAGCTTGCCGCGCTGCAACCCTTCCCACAATGTGGAACCTGCCATTGCTGTACTCCCCCTCTTTGTGGTTGCTCCCTTCATAAACGTCTTCGGTAGGAACGTCAAATCAAATAGAAATTGTGTACATTATCACCTCGTCCCTCTCCGACGAATATAATCAATTCCCAAGGCACTTGTCAACTCCTAGACGAAGCTATGCAGCCCGCCCAAAAAGTAGTTCACTCCGAGCCAAGCGAACAATACCAGAGCATACGCCACCGCTGCGAGCCAGGCGACTCTCACATCCCGCCAGCCCATCACAATTCGTAAATGCAGGTACGCTGCATAAGTCAATGCCGCGATGGCCATGCCCATTTCCTTGGGGTCGAATCCCCAGTAGCGGCCCCAGGCGTTCTCGGCCCAGATCGGGCCAAATACGAAGCCTCCGATAAAATAAAAGACAAAGCCGATCGTGATGCAGCGATACATCAACTCTTCGAGTCGCGCCTGCGGGATCTTTTCAGCCTTATTGTAGTGTTGTCTCAAGAAGAGAGCGGTGGCGCCGAAGCCCGTAGTGAAGCACGCTATGCCCGTCAGCATAAACAAAACATGGATAACCAGCCAAATGCTGTCGAGCGAGGGCACCACCGGACGGACTTCGCTCGGCGCAAAGACGGGAGACGCCGCCGCACCGAGCAAGATAAACGCAATCCCGATCGCGAAGAGTCCAACCTGCTTGATCTGATAGCGTCGCTCGAACAGTAAGTAAGCCAAGGGAATAATCCAGGCCAAGAACGTGAACGTCTCGTAGGTGCTCGTCGCGGGCAGGAAGACGCGGCGAATCCAGTTGGAGGCGTCACCCAGTTCGATCGCACGCGCGATCACGCCGCTGGTCGCGAGCGCTACGGCCATCCATGCAAGCGCGGTCGCCCAGCGTCCCCAATCGATCCCAGCACGGGCCGGGGCAGCATTCGCAACGATTCCCAGCACCGGACCATTGTTAGGATGCTTCGTGCCGAAGGTCGCATAGAAGAGATAGCACAAAAAACTCAGAAAATAACCGAGCGTTGCCGCAAAAAAAAGCATCACACTGTAGAGTTTCACAGAAAACCTCCTTCAGGCGTTCACGGGTTCGAGCACGCGATACTCGATCTCAATTTTTTCAATCTCGTTTATCAGTTGAACGAACTCCTCTTCAAATTGTCTCGGGTTATTGCGGGCCATGCCAGCCAGCAAGATTCTGTCGGGCTGGACTTCAACCCAGATCATTTTATGCTTGAAAAATAAGTGTACTGAAATCCCCGTCACGAGCAACAAGAACCCCAGATACGCGACTGGCTGGCCGGGGTCCTTCTTGACTTGAATCCCCGTGTATTCCGGCGCTCTCATCCCAATTAACTCTATTTCATAAGGCAGCTTTAGTCCTGCCGAGAGCGACTTCCATTCTTCTTTCCATGCGGCGTTCGCAAACGCCCAGCAACAATTTTTCGGGTAGAGCGGATTCCCTTGAGCGTCGACGACAGTGACAAACGCTGCCGGGTTCTCCAAGCGCTGCGTGCGGCTGTAGAACGTGCCGTTAGGTGCTCGGTCCAAATCGGGCAAGAAGGCCTCGATTCTTACAAAGATTTTTTCTCCCTGGATTTCGAAGCCATCGTCGACTTTGGCCTTGAATTCCCCAAGATTCGCCCCATCGGAAGCGCGCGTGACGCGTAGTGTCACTTCTGCGGAGTTCATCCAGTCTTGGCCGAACGCGGCCTGAAAAAATTTGTAACCCTTGTACGCCAGGGGATCGTTTACTTCAATCACTTTCGTGGTTGTTGGCTCGTAGCTTGGCACGCTCTCAGGCTTCTGGGTCTTTTCGAGCACAGTCAATTTGCTATGCCAATCCATGACGCGGTCGGTGTTTTTGTAGTTTTCACTGTAGAAATCATCGATGCGCACGGCGAGAGCTTTATCCAGCTTCACCACATCGCCTTTGTGGCCGACGATGAAGGTGCGAAAGGTCAGGGTGGCCGTCAGGAGTCCCGCGCCGAGAATGACGAGCAAACTGACGTGAAAGACGTCGATGCCAAAGCGCTCCCAGCGCCATTTGTCGGCAAGAACTTGGCCCGCTTCTTCGCGCACTCGAAAGAAGTGCTTTCGTAAAATCGCACTCACTTTTTCTTGGACGGCGCTTGGATTGGCTGCGGCAATCGGAATGACGCGATGCATCTCCATCTTCTCGATCGCGCTCGGTGGGATCGGTCGCTGCTTTAATTTGTAATAGCGAATCGAGGCCGCGAGGCGCTTGTGCGTGCAGGCGAGCAAGTTGAGCGTCAAGAGCGTGATCACAAAGAGAAAATACCAAGATGAAAAAACATGATCGAACTGGAGCGTCTTGAGCCATTGATAGCCGTCGACGCCGTAGCGTGAGACGAAATCTACTTCGCGGGTCCAGTCGCGCTGCGGCACGAACATCCCAATTAAACTGATGAGAACGATGAGCGAGATGAGTACGATCGCTAAGCGAACAGACGTGAAAAAACTATAGAGGTCTGAGCCGACACGCTGTAAAAAAATCACTTGCTCGCTCCCTCGAGGGCACGTGTCGTTTTCTCAAACGCGACTTCGATGTCGGCCGCGGTCATCAGGCCGAGCCAGACGCCGCGAATGACGCCCGCCTCGTCGACAAAAAACGAAGTCGGCAGACCCGTCAGTTGGTAGAGCACAAACATCTTTCCGTTCTGGTCAATCACATTCGGATAACTTACACCGAACTCGGCCAGGAATTTTTTGATCTCATCTGTCTCTTCGCCCCAGTTGATGCCGAGGAGTTGAATCTTATCGCTATGCTTCGTGTAAAACGCCTGCAAGTCGGGCATTTCTTTGCGACAGGGCGGGCACCACGTCGCCCAGAAATTCACCAGGACCGGCTTGCCGCGTAGGTCACTGAGTTTGATTTTTTTCCCGTCCGTGTTGAGCAATTCAAAATCAGGAGCGAGATAGCCAAGCGTCGGCACTGAAATATCGGGGTGGAGCTCTTGGCGCTTGTCGACGAAGGCTCCTTGGCTAAATCTCAGAATAGTTTGACTTTGCAGGACGGCCGTCTCGCCGCGGGTCTCGCCGGGGCTTTGAGGATTTCTGGGGTAAAAAAAATAGTTATAAGTGATCAGGCCGGTCATGAGCAAGCCGCCTAGAATGACGATCGCCAGAGTGAAATTTCTTAACACAATTGCTCCGATGAGCCATTATAGAGCATATCCCCCAAAGCCTCAAATGACATCGATCAGTTGACACTTTTGTCCTGCTTGACAGCTTTCAGGGAAATAATGTCAGGACTTTCGCGTTTCAGCATAAATAGGCAGTAACCGCCCGCCTAGCAATGGACCATTTGTAGTCATACCAAGAAACGGCGGTCTGGAGGCGTTGCCATTCTAGCTTAAGAAAAGCCAAGAAGGCACAGAGAATATGG
>JACOSB010000109.1 GCA_016179105.1 Candidatus Acetothermia bacterium | reverse complement strand
GGTCAGCTCCGGGACGATTACCGACGCCATGATCCAAGACTACATTAGCGAGCAAGAGGGCGAACCGGTTCATGATGATAGTCAATTTCGAATTGACGATACTCCGAACCCCTCGCCTTCAAGGCGAGGGTAGTTCAGTTCACAGCACCTTTCAGCTCGGAACTCATCTCGATGGGCTCAATCATCTCCAGATCGGAAATCAGTGCTACAACGGGTTTGCGCTCGATGAAATTGCTGAAGAGTGGGGCACGAACAAACTTGGGATGGAGACGGTTCCGCAGATTATCACACGCGGAGTTTTGCTGGATATTGCTTCTGTGAAAAAAGTGTCGAGGTTGAAAAAAGGATATGTGATCACTGTCAGCGATGTCGAAGCTGCTTTAGAGAAGGAATCTTCTGCAGTGCAAAGAGGCGATGCAGTGCTTTTCCACACAGGTTGAGGCGAGCTGTGGATGAAAGATAATGAAACATATCTCTCCGGCGAGCCGGGGCCAGGGATGGAGGTGGCTGAATGGCTCGTCGAGCAGGGTGTCGCACTCACAAGCTGGACACGTGGAGCTATGGGCCAGTCCCGTCGGAGAAACCTTACGAGCCGTTTACTGTGCCTCAGATGCTGAACGTGAAGCACGGGATGTTCATCGTCGAGAATCTCTACACGAGCGAGCTTGCCAAAGCCAAGGTCTACGAGTTTATGTTTGTCTTGACTCACCCGAAGATTCGCGGGGCTACGGGAGCGTGGGTGTCGCCGGTGGCTCTGATATAGAGGGCTCTTGTCCGTCGAACAACAGCGCCTCGATCTCCGGGATCTGGAGAAACTCAGGCAGTCAGGCACTTACACCCGAGATTGTGAATGCTCTGAAAACTGGCGAGATTTATGTCGTAGTCCGAACCAAGGCGGTGAGATTCGCGGACAACTCAAATAACGCAAACCATCCAGGCAAATAAAGAGAGTTGAGCCGGGCGTGAGCGAGCGCTCCGTCCGGCTCTTCCACTAGGGATCGTCAGGGGATTCTCTATTATCTCAATCAGTGCGTTTGCGCTGTCGTAATATAGCGATCCACGATTTTCTCTAGGAGTGAGAGCGGCATGCTCCCGTTTTCTAGGATTAAATTATGGAACGCTTTTAAGGTGAATTTATCGCCGAGCGCTTTCTTCATCTTGTCGCGCAGCTCCAAGATTTTCAGCTCGCCCACTTTGTAAGAACACGCTTGGCCCGGCCAGGCAATGTAACGATCAATCTCGCCAGTGAGCCGTGTACCGACGTTATTCCATGCGTAGGCCATCGCTTGGTCGCGCGTCCAATGCTTGTAGTGAATACCCGTGTCTAAGACTAACCGAGCAGCACGGAAGAGCTCAGACCATAGATTGGCAATTTTGCTGTACGGGTCTTTATAGAAGCCGAGTTCACGCGCGAGTTTTTCGGCGTACAATCCCCAGCCTTCTAGATGAGCATTGAAACCCACGACTTTCAGAAATGTCGGGATGCCCTGCATCTCGCGTTGGGTTGCAAGTTGGAAGTGATGTCCCGGCACGCCCTCGTGATAAGCGAGTGTCTGCATACTGGGCTTGTTCGGGAGATTGGCCAAGTTAACATAGAAAATTCCTGGGCGGGAGCCGTCCAAGGCCGGAGGCTGATAGAATGCGCCAGGGCTGCTCGCTTCCTGAAACTCCGGCACGGCTTTCACATTGATTGGAGTCTTGGGTGTTACGTCAAAAACATCTTTGATGTTTTTCTGTGCCTCTTCGACAATTTTTAAGTAATCTGCCAGGGCTTGTTTCTTACCTTCTTCGGTGTTGGGATATTGGAATTCCGCTTTGTCTTGGGTAGAAGCCCAGTATGCGCGCTGCATCTCGCCAAAAATTTCTTTGTTCTCAATCCCAAGCCCGGCGAAGAGTTTACGTATCTCGCCCTGAATGCGCGCGACTTCTTTGAGTCCCAACTGATGCACTTCTTCGGGTGTGAGGTCAGTCGTTGTGTGGTGTCGCAGCATGTACGCATAGTACGCATCGCCGTTGGGAAAGCGCCAGACGCCGACTTCGTTTGTGGGAGCTTTCGGAGCGATGTTCTCAATATAGGCGATGAGCTTTTGATACGCCGGGTAGACTGTGTCTTTGATCTCTTTACTCACGAG
Source organism: Candidatus Acetothermia bacterium (assembly GCA_016179105.1). Taxonomy (GTDB): domain Bacteria; phylum Bipolaricaulota; class Bipolaricaulia; order RBG-16-55-9; family DRXL01; genus JACOSB01. The sequence continues at coordinate 29,832 of JACOSB010000109.1, read as the reverse complement.
CTTCGCCATCTCGTCTTTCTTTTCTTTGGAGATGGCACTAACCCTTTCAGCCTTGTTGACGAACGAGAGGTAAAGTGGATTCTTTTCGGATTCGAGCGCGGCGAATCCTTTCATGCTACCGAGCACTTTATCAACAATCACCTTGGGAGGGAGAATGCCCTTCTCTTCACGAACTTTGAGTCCGTCGATCACTTGGTCGATCTTGGTGCCAAACTTGGAGAGGCGCTTGATGTAGTTTACAGCGTCCAATGAGTTGTTGATCGCGTGAAGGTCTGTCATCAACGAGATCAGAGTGTTCTGAACACCAAAGACTTGGTTGACGGGATAATCGTCCAGCATAAACTCTTCGCCGCGCAAAATGTCGTCGATGTACCAATCGAGAATATCCGTGGTCAACAGTTGTTTTTCGCTCTGCTTGGAGCGATCGAAGCTGCGTAGCTGCTGGAGTTTCTCGCGTAAAAACTCATCGGTTTTTTTCTGGCCTTGGAGAGAGGCATCCGTCAGCTGATCGCCCGTCGGGTCAGGCACGTTGCCAAAGAGTCGGAGATCGCTCGACCATTCGGGATCACGCTTTAAATACTCTGCCAGAAAATTTTCGAAAAATTGGCTGAGTTCGGGATTATCTGTAGTTGTTGATTGCGGCGTCGATGGAGTTTCTTTTTGAACTTGTTGCGCTGATGGGTTGGGCTTGGGTTGATCGGCCGGATGTGGTTTAAGTAAGACCCAAGCGCCAACGATCAGAAGCGCACTGACGACAAGGATCACCAGTTCCCGCGTATTCATTCTGAAAACCTCCTAAGGTGGTTGCAAAACCGCCTGTCTTTTTCACCATAGCATACGCCCAGGCCGTTTCTGACAGAAAAGAGGAGTGAATATCCGAAAATTCTCAGTCTATCAGGGCGATTGGTGATTTTGAGCATAAAGAGAGCTAGGCGCTGTACCATTGTCGCAATTTGGAGTATTCAATCTTTGCGTTGTGTCTGGGGTCGACGGGAATCTTCTTACAGAAGTGGATTTCGTCCATCGGAAAATTTTTTTGCTGACAGAGAGTCTCAATCTGCTTTCGCCAGGTTCGCTCTGAAGGGAATCGCTTGAAGAAGTTTTTCTCTTTCGCCTTGACGATCAAAACAGCTCGCTCGCCCAGCTTGGCATCGGGAACTCCGATGAGCGCCGAGCGCTCCACAAAGTCCAATTGATCGACGACTGGCTCGATCTGCAGCGAGTGTAATTCTTGCCCAGCGCGGATCACGCGATTCTTGACGCGCCCCATCAGCCAGAGTCGGCCCTTTGCGTCAAAATAGCCTGTGTCGCCCGTGCGATGCCAGATGCGGCCTTGGTCGTCTTGGAATTTGTTCTCGCGTACAGCCTCTGGATTTTTGTAATAAGTTTTGTTGACGTGAAGGCCCGTGACGACGATCTCACCGATGGGTCCGGCGGGCTGTGAGAGCGATTCCCAGTTTGTGAAGTTTATGGGAGCATCGGAGATTTTGATGATGCGTACGTCTATCTCTTCTACGGGCTTACCGACGCAATTACCCTGGCCTTCTTTGATGAGCTGAGCCGTTTCGTTCAAAATGTCTTGGGCGTTGATCATCGAGATAGGTTCAGCCTCGGTCGATCCATAGACAACATGCGCTGTGCCGTTGGGTAAAATCTCTGTAAGTGCTTCGATTAACTCTGGGCGTACGGGAGCACCGCCGGTGAAGATGGCGCGTATGCTCTCGAGCTTTATGTTGTGAGCAAGGCAGTACTGAGCGATGGGCCAAAAAAACGCGGGCGACCCCGCTGATGTCGTGACTTTGAATTCTTTGATCTGGTGCACGACCCATGCTGGATTGGTTTCAGAAGGCTTGAGCGGGTTCATCAGAGGGAAGACACTGGTGATGCCGTTGGCGAGATTGTTCAAGACGAAGACGGGAAGAGACGGAAGGTCTATGTCTGAAGGCGAGAATCCCAAATGAGCCGAAAGCACTTCATGCTGAGCCATCAAGAAACCGTGAGTGCGCTGAGCTCCTTTGGGAATGCCTGTACTCCCGGTGGTGAAGGTAATGAGCGCGGGGTCTTCTTCGCTGACAGAAACAGTTTCAAACTCAGAGATGCCCGCACGGAGCAGATTTTCTAGCTTTGTCTCGCCTAAGAGAGCTGGGCCGCGCGTGACGATCTGAATCGGAATTTGACGAATCGCGGGCGAGAACAATCGCAACAGATGCGCCTTGAAAACTCCGATGAACGCTTTGGGCTCCGTGAGTTGACAACATCGTGCCATTTGCTCTCGGCCAACCCACGGATCGATGAAGACAGCAATCACTCCCATCTTTAAGAGTGCGATCAAGACCAGATAAAGCTCGATGGAAATTGGGACCATTACGACGACGCGATCGCCTTTGGCTAATCCCAGACTGTGGAAAGCATTGGCCAGGCGATTGACGTTCATTGCAAGTTTGGAGAAGTTTAGGGTCTGATAAGTCAGCGTGCGCCCGTGTAACTCAGGGAATACGAGTGCGTCTTTATCGGGATAGCGCTGGGCGAGTTCCGAGAGTTTTTGAGCGACGTTGAACATTTGACCAGCTATCATAATTAATCTGTAGGGGCACAGCATGCTGCGCCCCTACTACAGAATAATCTCATACACAGCGTACTCTCTGAAGGCTTCTCCGCTTTTTTCAGAAATTTTTCGCGAAACATTCTCTTCGCTCATGAGCGCGTGAATGGCTTTGGTATATCCCTTCTGTTGGATGGCGCGATGAACCAAAGCGACCAAGACCGAACCGACGCCCGCTTGACGAACTTCCGGTAGTACCCCTAACGTTTTGACAATGGCTGTTTTAGGTTTGCGGCGTGTGAGTACAAACCGAAGCTTAGATAGTAAGTTGCTCTCGCCTCTCATTTGGCGAACGGCTTCAGCGTAGTCTGGAATCGCGAAGACAAATCCGACGGGTTTTCTTTGTGGATCGTAGGCAAAGAGCACCAGCTCAGGGTCGACGAGGCGTTCCAGGCCGTCATAGAGTGCGCTGAACTCTTTCCACGAAATCTCTGTGTACTCCCAATTATCTTTGAAAATTTGAATCGAGAGCTCATAGAGAAGTCTTAGCTCACGTTCGAATTTTTTTAAATCCAAAGGGCGCACGCTGTAGCCTAGCTCAGTAAATTTCTTAAATTTCTCTTCTGCACTCTGAATCTGGCGTTCGTGATAGGTCACGATCGATGAATAATATTTTTTCTTGACACGAAAACCGAAACGTTCAAAGAATGCTGGATAATAATTGGGGTTATAGGGCTCCAACAAGAACGGAGCTTGCCCAAAGCCCTTCGTCAAAAAACGATACGAGTGCCACGTCGAGCCGTTGATCGGCCCACGCACGATCGAGATCTTTTTCTCGCGCAGCCAGTTAAGGCTTGCGTTTAAGAGTTGTTCTGCAACTGAGTAATCGGCGATGCACTCGAAGAATCCAACATAACCAATGGACTGCCCGTCTTCGATGGCACGGGAGTTGATCATCGCAGAGAGGCGGCCGAGGGGCTCATCTCCCTCGCGAGCGAGGAAGTGTACCAGCTCACCCTCTCCAAAGAACGGTGTTGTGTGAGAAAGCTGTGCGAAGAGTTTCGCTTTCATGGGAGGAATCCAGTACGGGTCAGCACGATAAACTTTCTCACTCAACGTGAGGAACTCCCAGAGAGTTTTCGGCTCGATGGAGAATCGCTCAATCTTCATCGCGATATTCCTTATATGTATCCAACGGTCGCGCCGAGGGCCACAGAGATCAAATGGGCTCGGTCGATGTCGAGCCAGCGCCAGCCTGTTACAAGCTGTGCTGGAGCATCGCAATGTGTCGGTTTCGTTAGTTCGTGTCCACAGACTGTGCAGCGATAGCGTGCTTGCAAAGTCCAGCCCAAAATCTCTTTCAACGTCATGCCGAGAAATCCGCCGAGCACAATAATCATGATAGAAATGATTTCTAATGGGTACGGCGAACCGACCCAGAGAAATGGAATCAGAGGGATCCAGGTAGCGGCGAACGCGATCACCCAGCGAGCGAGTCGCATCCAAATCGATCGCAAAAAAACTGGGCGCTGCTTTAGAAAACTCATCCAGCTGATGGAGGAGTTAGCTGAAATCGTAACCAGATAGGGAGAAAAGAGCTGCACCCAATCAGTGTAGCTGTAAGCAACGACGAGTGCTAGGCTCGTGATTGAGATGAAAAAAATCTGCGATAGTTCGTAGTGCTCTCGCTCCAAAGGCGTGCGCTCTGAATCGGCGCGCGAAAATTTTTCGATCAAATTGTAAGTCATATAAAAGAAGAGTATAGGCAAGAACCAAGCAAAACCGCCCAGCGTCCAAACGCCGTAGCCGACCAGAAAAGCGCCGATGGCTCCGCTCATAGTTAGCCGCTGCTGCCGGTAGGACAGTAAACCAATCCCCAAGAGCGCTAATAAGATGAACACCAACCAAGAAAGATCAGATGATTTTAAGGGTAAGAGTCGAGCCAGCACAAAGTACGTCCCAAAGGGAATGAAGAGATTGTCGCTGCCCCCGAGCGAGATCGCTTCAAACGCGGTGACGAGCACCGCGAGCAAGAGCGAAATGAGAATGGACTCCAATCGTCCGACTTGGCTGAAGAGTAATAAGGGGATATGCACTGTCAGAAACGTGACCACCAGAAAGGCGATAGACCCTTCGAGCGAGCGAGTTTGGCCTAGAATTTCGTATTTGATCGTGCCGTAGGCACGGCCGATGAGTGCTCCGAAAGTATCTGAGAACGCGAGTACCAGCACAGGGATTTGAAAGAGTAGAGGAGAGTCCTGTGCGAGCAAGAAGAGCAAATACAGACTGATCGGATAGATCAGAGCACCGCTGCTGGCACGCGTGACGCCATGGACCGAGTCGAGTTTTTTGAGTCGCTTAGCAAACCACAGGATCGCAAGCGAGCCCAAAGCCAAAATCAATACCGGCCAGTGCGATTGAAAAAAGAGCGGGAGAAAATACGCGATAAAGCCGCCCCCAAGGTGGACCAGCTTGCGTGTGTATTCTACCTCGATCCGAGTTCTCCTCCTGAGCAGTTCGGCGATCGCGAAGAGCACTCCAAAGAGTGCTGAGAAGAGCAACATTCCCCAAATATCGCGTTCTGACATGGAGTCACGCTCCGGGTCTGATAGTAAATCAGCTGCTTCCTTTCGGGTAGCGAACTATGAAGGCCAGAGCCCCTGCGAGGAGTACTCCATAGATCACAATGTCTAGAGCTGCAGTAAGCCCGATCAGATCCCCTAGATGGCCTACCAAACCGACGAGCAATCCTGCCATGCCCCAAGCAAATCCCATCGTGATGGCCGATGCCGTTCCTGAATTACGCGGGGCTAGTTCTTGAGCCTGCGCTACGATCACCGGGTTGGACGCGTAGAGCAGTGCCCCGGATACCGCCAGCAGGACGAATGACAGCACTCCCGGCAGATGCAAGAATCCCCACAGCGCGGGGAATGTGAGCAACAGCGAGAGGACGATCACCCGCTTACGACCGAAGCGGTCCGATAGATAGCCGCCACCTAAAGTCCCCAGTGTACCCGCTAGGAGAAACATAAAAAGCGAGATGCTACCCCCGAGATACGAAATTCCGCGCTCCTTCAACAAGACTAGCAGAAACGTATTGAGGGAGAAGTAGACTACTGATCTGAGCACCACTATCAGCCAAAGCGGCGCCAATAATTGGAAACTTTTCCACAGGTGCACTAGCAATCGGGTACCCTCGAAAGGCGCTGTAGCACTTATGTCTGGGCGTGTGGTCTTATAGAGCCAAGGGAGAATCGCCAGAGCCAGTAGGATGGCCAGATAAGTTTGACCAAACCCAACGACGGCAATGAGTGCCCCCATCAATAGAGGCCCCAGGGCAAACCCAAAGGTCCCCGCCGTGATGAATATTGACAGCGAAAGGCCTTTGCTGGAAGCGAAGAGGAGACCAGCTTGTGCCGTCGCCTGAGGATGGAACATCGAGACCCCCAGTCCTGCCAGCAGCAGCGTAATCGTAACTAACCCATAACTGGGCAACGGGCCAACGAGGCTCATGAATAAGCCTGCCAGCAGGGGGCCTAGCACGATGAAATTCGCTCGGGACCAACGGTCGCCGAGGTAACCGAAGAGCGGTTGAGTCAAGGAAGACCCCACCATGTAAATAGATGTGAGCACTCCTGCCAAAGCCAATGACAGATCAAACTTAGTCATCAAGAACGGGATGAAAACTGGCAGACAGCTGGAGTAGGCATCCGTAGCAAAGTGCGCCACCAGCAGGGGCAGCATCTTGTCGCTGCTCGACAGAATTGCCTTGCGGAGCTTGATCAACAAAACCTCATTCAGCATCCACCTCAAGACCTGCGTCTATTTCATACTATACTGAGACTCAGGAATTGGGGCACAAATTAGATCTCATTCCCGCTTGAACTCAGACTTCTTTTTCATCAAGAACGAGTTCACAACAGTTCTTTGAACTTTTCGATAGTAAATCCGGCATCACGAATGATTCCACCCATTGTGAAAGCATCAATAGGGTTTGCTCTGGGAATCACGATGATTCGTTGTCCATCTGTCATAGATATATGTTTGCCTTCTCTGACGACACGAAATCCCGCTTTCTTGAAAGCTTGAACCGCACGTTGATGTGAAATGCCTGGAAGTTTTGGCATTGTCAGATTGGCACTTCCACTACTCTCACTCGTTTCCCTCTATTCAGTTCTTTGATTGTTTCGAGATAGGTTTTGATAGCATCTTTGATATTCTCCAAAGCTTCTTCTTCTGTCTTTCCTTGAGACCAACACCCTGGCAATCCAGGACACCAGACAGCATAGCCTTCTTCCGTCTTTTGAACTCGAACTTTATACTTCATGAAATCACCGCCCCTTAAACTCAGGCTTCTTCTTCATCAGGAACGAGTTCACGCCTTCCATCATATCTTCTGTGCTGAAGAGAATGCCGAATGCTTCGCGCTCCATGAGTAAAGCTGCTTCTAACGGTGCTTCGGCGCCAGCGTTCATGATCTGTTTCGCCAGTCGAATCGCCACCGGTGGGCCTCCAGCCAATTTTAGGGCGAAAGCTCGAATTCCCTGCTCAAAATTTTCGTTCTCGACTATCTGATCGACTAGCCCCAACTCTAACGCTCGTTCAGCCGAGATGCGTTCGCCGAGCATCACTAATTCTTTGGCCCGCGAGAGCCCGATCAATCTAGTTAAGCGCTGCGTGCCTCCGCCTCCGGGGATCAAGCCCAAATGAATCTCAGGTTGGCCGAGTTCGCTGCGTCGCGTCGCGATCCGGAAATCGCAAGCCAGCGCTAACTCAAGTCCTCCGCCGAGCGCGAAGCCGTCGATCGCGGCGATCACGGGCTTAGGACATTTTTGAGGGGTGCTAAAAAATTCTCCAAGTTCAACCACCAGATGAGGCCGAATCTCGCCACCAAACTCTGTGATGTCTGCGCCGACAGAAAACGCCCGATCGCCCGCGCCACGGATGATAATCACGCGCACGTCTGGATTTTCGTAAAGCCCTTGCAGCGCGCGAGGCAGTTCGAGTCTCGTATCATTGTTGATCGCATTGAGCCGCCCTGGGCGATTCAAGATGAGCCAGGCAATCTTGGCTTCTTTTTCAATCTCGATTCTTATTGCTTTGTATTCTTTCGCTTCTTTGCCATAGTTGTAAAACCCTTCGCCGGATTTAACGCCGAGCTTTCCCATAGAAACCATCTCGCGCAAGATTTTCGGGGCATCGTAACGGTCATCTTTGTACTTCGCTTTCAAATCATCGAGCGCTCTTAAGATTTTGTCAAGCCCGATCTCGTCAGCCTTGGTTATGGGGCCCTTCGGAAAACCGCCGCCGAGTTGCATGGCCAAATCAATATCTACGGGAGGCGCGACGCCTTGCTCGACTAGTCTCGCCCCGATGTTGGCCATCATCGCGTAAATGGGTAACGGATCGAAATCCTTGGCATCGTCGGGGCCATAGTCTACGCCAGCGGCGTTATAATCATAAAAACCCTTCTTCGTCTTGCGCCCTAACTGATTCGCTTTCACTTTTTCTTCGAGCACGGGCGGGTTGAGAAATCCAGCCTCCCTACGGACGTTGTAGCCAATATCCAGTCCCGTTAAATCAGCCAGCTCGAACGGTCCCATCGGAAAGCCTTCTTTGTACTTCATCACCGCGTCAATGCTCTTGAACGAAGTTCTCTCGCGCGAGGCGATCCACATTGGTTCACCCACGAAGCCCTCGAAGACGGCGCTCGTGATGAAGCCGCGTGTGTCTTTGCGACAAACGACAGGAGTTTTTCCCAATTTTTTGGAGAGTTCAACGGTGACCTCGACAGTTTCGTCGCTCGTTTGTTGCCCGCGCACGACTTCGATCAAGGGCATCAGCATCGGAGGATTAAAGTAGTGCATGCCGACGACGCGTTCCGGGTCTTTGATTGCTTTGGCTATATCCGTGATGGGGAGAGAGCTCGTGTTCGTCGCAAGTACAGCGTGTTTAGGAGCAGTCTTTTCAATGGCTGCAAAAAGCTCGTGTTTGAGCTTCAAATTTTCGGGTGCGGCTTCAATCACAAAATCAGCATTCTTGACGGTGTGCTCGACGTTCGTGAATGTAGAAATCTTCTCGACAGCACTCTGAGCTTGCGAAGCGCCGAGTCTTCCCTTTTCTACTAATTTATCCAAGCTCCATTTGATGTGCTGCAAGCCCTTTTGGACAAATTCGTCTTTGATGTCGTAAAGATTGACGTTGTAGCCCGCGAGTGCAGCCAACTCCGCGATCCCATGCCCCATCGTGCCCGCACCGAGCACAGCGATCGTTTTGATCGAATCCACTCTCATACGCTCCCCTTCCAGAATAGATTTTTCAGAAAAGAATAATTTGATGCTTTGCATCGTAGCAGATTTTGTAGAGCGAGCACAAGTTGCTTGTTGTATAATTCATGTGAGTGGAGGCGACCCGTGCGGTCGCTTCTATTTTATGTAGGTAAGGAGGTTGCAGATGAAAATCACTTTCATCGGTCACGCCGGCGTCGAACTCCAATCAGAAAAACACGCGGTTCTCATCGATCCCTGGATCACCGGGAATCCTGTCGCCAAGCACAAACCCACCGACTTCAAGCCCAACGCGATCATTCTTTCCCATGGACACTCCGATCATATAGGAGACTCCATCGCCATCGCCAAGAGTTCAAACTCTCCGATCATCGCGATCTACGAGCTTGCCTTGTACTGTCACTCAAAAGGTGCGAAAGTCGAGGGGATGAATATGGGCGGTCCACGCGAGTATGATTTTGGCAAAGTGATGCTCACGCCGGCCTTTCACAGTTCGAGCTTGGATGGGCAATATCTCGGCATGCCCTGCGGGATCGTTGTGACGATGAAAGACGGGAAGAAAATTTATCACGCGGGCGACACAGCACTCTTCAGTGATATGGCATTAATTGGTCGCCAAGGCCTTGAGCTCGCGTGTTTGCCCATCGGGAGTAATTACACCATGGACCCAGCCGCGGCTTTCGAGGCGATCCAACTGCTAAAACCCAAGTACGTTCTGCCGATGCACTATAATACGTTTCCGTTAATTTCGCAAAACGCCCAAGAGTTTAAGAAAAGAGTGGAGTCGCATACGGGTTCCAAAGTCCTGATCTTGAATCCCGGAGAATCAACGGAGATTTAGCGGGAAACGGCCTACAGTTAATGAAAAACCGGGACGGCTGTCGCCCTTGACAGAGGGGAGCGCTCCGGGCATAATCACCCCCGTGGTGAGAGGTCAAGAGAGAGGGGGACCTTCTTCGGAAGGTGAAGTGCATGACTTTCCCGATGGCTCATCTATGCTATAATGTTAAGATAGGAAGGGCATTTGCGACTCTCCAAAGACTTTCGCCCAACCCGTTCGTCTTTTCATAAAATCGCTGAGGGGAGGAGCTACATGGCTCAGAAAGTTGATCATCGTCTTAGTCCGACATCGAATGAGACTGTTGAATTTTTTGGTGGCGACGAATTACGCATTCGCTGTTTTCTGGATAAATACGCGCTGCGCGACTTATCGGGGGAAGTGATCGAGAAAACGCCGCTCGAGATGTGGCAGCGCATCGCGCGCGAAATTTCATCTGTTGAAGTCGACACAAAAAAGCGTCGCGAGTGGGAGAGAAAATTCTACTGGCTCTTGGAAGATTTTCGGTTCATTCCCGGGGGACGTATTATGTTCGGCGCGGGACAGCCGCGGCGCGCAACGCTCTTGAATTGTTACGTCCTTCCAATCAAATCGGATTCGCTCGAGGGGATTTTCGATTGGTGCAAACAGGCCGCCCGGACTTATTCGCTCGGCGGCGGAGTCGGAACCGATATTTCTTTGCTTCGTCCGAAGGGCGCGCCAGTCAACAACTCGGCCATCTATTCCAGTGGCTCTGTCTCCTTTATGGACCTCTTCTCGACGACGACCGGGACGATCGGGCAATCAGGCCGCCGCGGAGCCTTAATGATCACGATTAGCGTCGATCATCCCGACGTGCAAGATTTTATTGAGATTAAGAGCGACCCCGAACGCCGAAAAGTGCAATACGCCAACGTCAGCGTGCGCATCACCGACGAATTTATGAAAGCGGTCGAGCGCGATGGCGAGATCACGCTGCGTTACGAGAACGACGTTATCGGGCGCTTTGAGAAGAAAGCGAAAGCCCGCGAGATTTGGGACAAATTAGTGAAAAACGCGTGGGCCAGCGCCGAGCCCGGTGTTATTTTTTGGGATAACGTAAAACGTGACTCGACGACCGAGTACAACGGGATGGAAGTCGTCACGACCAACCCATGCTCCGAAATTCCGTTAGAACCTTACGGTTGTTGTTGCTTGGGCAACGTCAATCTGTCTCAGTTTGTGACTGATGCATTCACCCCCGAAGCGCAAGTCGACTGGCCGAACTTAGAGAAAGCTCTACGCTATTCTGTGCGCTTTTTGGATAACGTGCTCGACTATAACGCCGACAAGCATCCATTGGAGGAGCAGCGCGAGGCGAGCCTGCATTCGCGGCGCATCGGCGTCGGCTTCACGGGCTTTGGCGATATGCTGATCAAGCTCGGCTACAAATACGATACGGACGAAGCTATTGAATTTACGGACAAGCTCTTCGAGCGGGTTAAACATATTATTTATGATGAGAGTGCCGAGCTAGCCGTCGAAAAGGGTACTTTCCCGGCGTTTGATCTCAACAAACACTTACAAAGTGGCTTCATGAAGCGACTGAATTCGGCGACGCTCGAAAAGATTAAGCAAAAAGGGTTGCGCAACGCCGCGCTCATCACCGTTCCTCCCGTAGGGTCTGGGTCTGTGCTCGCTGGCTGTACGTCTGGGGTCGAGCCGATCTTCTCACTGAGCTATGTGCGCAAATCGAAGTCTTTGAGTAAAGACGAGTTCGCAGTGAGTCATCCCTTAGTCAAAGAATACATGGAAAAGATGGGGCTCAAGAGTCTCAAAGATCTGCCCGATCTGTTCGTCACGGCGCACGAGATCAAACCGGAGCTGCGGGTACGGATGCAAGCAGCAATCCAGAAACACGTCGACCACGCGATCTCGAGCACGGTGAATTTGCACAAAGAGGTCTCGCCCGAGGAAGTCGGCAAGGTCTATACGCTTGCGTGGAAGAGCGGCTGCAAGGGAATTACCGTCTATCGTGAGGGCTCCCGAGAGGGCATTTTGCTTACCGAACAAGAAGCCAAAGCGCAAAAAGCAATCCAGAACCAAGACCCACAACCGATCGCTCGTGCGACGCTCGCGCCTCGCCCACGTCCGAAAGTTGTCCGCGGCAAAACCTACAGAATGAAGACCGAGATGGGCAGTGTCTTCATCACGGTGAACGAAGACGAGCAAGGGCTCTTTGAAGTCTTCGTACAGGGATTGGGTAAATCTGGCTCGGCATCGGCTGCTTTTACTGAAGCGATTGGGAGATTGATCTCACTGGCCTTGCGCAGTGGCGTCAAGCCGAGCGCGATCACGGATCAATTAGCGCTGATTCGCGGTTCCCGCCCGGTCGTCCAAGAAGACGGAACAGTCGTCTTGTCTGTCCCCGATGCGATTGCCAAGGCGATGGGCGAGTATCTGCGCGGAGGAGAGCAGCTGAGTTTGCTCGAAGAAGTGAAGCCTGAACTAAAAGCGCATACGCCGACGAACGGCACCGGCAACGGAGAAAACGGACATGGCAACGATACCAACACCAAGCGTGACATAGAGCTGTGTCCGAGCTGCGGAGGAATCTTGATGTTCACGAACGGGTGTTATCTCTGCAGCGACTGCGGCTTCAGCGAGTGCGACTGAACTGAATAAATAATAAATGAAAGCGTAAAGAGGGAGCTGAGACAATCGGCTCTCTCTTTTTTGTTAAGCTGCCGCGGAGCGATGGGCGATCGCGATCGCAAAATCTTTCCATTGCCAGTAGCGCGCTATCAGTTGAAGTCTTCGATCTGCAACAGATACTGAGCTTTCGCCGGATTCTTTAAAAGATACTCGCAAATCACGCAGAGAGATGGATTGATTGGCACGTAATGATTTTAGCGCGGCTTCTTTAATGGTCCAGTAGGCGATGGCATTCTCACAGAGATCGCTGATGGGCTGGCGGGAGAGTCGGATCATTTCTTCTTTGTTCAAAAATTTACGCAGGACACCCCGAGAGAGCGGACGTATCTTTTCTATATCAACGCCCACGTAACCCACTTGCTCGATCTCGGAAAGCGCACAGATTCCATGGCCGTGGCTATGCGCGATCGAGATATTCACATCGACGATTGAGAATCTTGAGTGATGAATGATGTTGAAGGCTGGGGCATCCGAAGCTTCGTTGTAGATTTCTATCTCATTGAGTTTGACTAAGATGTTTTGAGTTTGGTTCAAATAATCTCTCAATAGCTGTTTGGCGGCAAGTCGGCTGGTGAGCCAATCCGTTCTGCGCTTTGGCGATCGGAGTGAACGCAAGCGAGAACGCTCGCTTTTAGTCAGCCAGCTTTCCAAAGGCTCGGATTCAAGCATCTGTCGCAGCTGATGAGGTGTCACTAAACATGTCTGGATTGCTTCAAAGTTCATTGATAGACTCTCCGCTCAGGGCTGACCAGTGATCCTATTATCTCCCGAGCCGTTTCTCTTCCGCAAGGCTTTGCATCCGAATCTCCACTCACACCCGACCTGACGCTCAGTTGCGGTCGGTATCTCCAGATTGTACAATGACTCGACCAACTAGACTAGCTTCGACTACTCAGTCGAAATATAGCGGTAAAGCACGGGAGTCTCCTAATTAGGTTTTATGCAGCAACTCATCCTAATAGGTCTCAATCACAAGACCACTCCTATCGTATTGCGAGAAAGGCTCGGCTATTATGATGAGCCGCAACAAGTAGCAGCCCTCCACGAGCTGGTAGCCCGTCGAAAACTTTGCTCTGAGGCGGCTTTCTTGGCTACCTGCAATCGCTTAGAACTCTACGCTTGTATGAGCGCTGGATCTTCTACGAATTCATTAATAGACTTTCTTTCTCAGTCCACCGGTATCGCCCCTCGAGGGTTACGACTCCATCTCTATGTAAAGCCGGGACAGTCGGCAGGCGAGCACTTGTTCTCCGTGGCTTCGGGGCTAGACTCACAGGTGCTTGGGGAGGTTCAAATCTTAAGACAGGTTAAGGAAGCCTTCGCGCGGGCCAGCGCAGCTGGAACGGTGGGCCCAGTGCTCTCCAAGCTCTTCCCTTGGGCGCTCCGCGCCGGGAAGCGTGCCCGAGCTGAGACGGCGATCAGTGCGAAGCCGGTCTCGATCAGCTCGACGGCGGTTGCGCTAGCGGCTCAGCTTCTCTCCGACCTTAACAAGCGCACGATCCTTCTCATCGGAGCCGGAAAGATGAACCATCTGGCGGCAAGGTTGCTCCACGATCGAGGCCTAGGTCACTTGTATGTAGCGAACCGCAATCAGAGCAAAGCCAAGTCGCTTGCCACTGCACTCGGTGCGCAGACCTTGCCGTTTTCAGAGGTTTCACATGCGCTCACCTTTATTGATGTGGTGATCAGTGCGACGTCGGCCCCTGGCTGCATAATTACCGCTCTCCAGGTTCGGGAGGCCATGCGCGCCCGCCGCTACCGCAAGTTGATCTTGATCGACCTCGCGGTCCCACGGGACATTGATCCTACTGTACAGAAGATCCGCAACGTGTATCTGTATAACCTCGACGACTTAAAATCCGTGTCGGCTCTCCACTTCCAGGCACGCCAGAGTGAGATTCCCAAAGTGCAGGCAATTATCACTCAGGAAGCTGACGCTTTCATGCGCTGGTTAGCTTCAATGGAGACCATACCAACGCTGACCGCGCTGCGAGCACACGCCGAGCGCATTCGCCAAGAGGAGCTGCACAGAGCGCTGCGGCAGCTGGAGAGGCTCTCTGATCGTGATAAGCGCATTGTGGAAATGCTCAGCACGCGCCTCATCAATAAGCTGTTGCACCAACCGACAGTGCGGTTGAAAGAGCAGACCCCGGCGGCTCGTCAGCTCTACAAGGAAGCACTGCTGCAGTTGTTCGGCGTAAAGGCAGGAGGAGAGTACCGTGACTGAGACACTGATTATCGGCACGCGTGGCAGTGCATTGGCTTTGGCTCAGGTTCAGCTGGTGATTGAAGCGCTACAAAAATTTTTCCCATGCCTGAAGTGCGATATGCGAGTGATCCGCACGAGCGGTGACCACTTACTTAATACCCAGCTCACCGACATCGCGGGCAAGGGAGTCTTCACCAAAGAGATCGACGAAGCTTTGTTGAGGGGCGAGATCAACCTGGCCGTGCATAGCCTGAAAGATCTGCCGTCGCAGCCACCCGAGGGGCTTGTGATCGGGGCGGTGTTGAACCGTGCTGATCCACGGGATGTACTGATCGCAAGGGATGGTTTGAAGCTCGCAGAGCTGGCACCGGGCGCTCTTGTAGGTACTGACAGCCCGCGACGTCGAGCCCAGCTGCTGGTGTTGCGACCGGACTTGCAAGTCGTTGGCTTACGCGGAAATGTAGAAACGCGCCTACGTAAGCTTGATGCAGGCCAGTACGATGCCATTGTGCTGGCGGCGGCCGGGTTGATGCGCTTAGGCTTGCAAAGCCGGCTTAGCGAAGTGCTTTCGACTGACATACTCTTGCCAGCACCTGGACAGGGAGCGCTCGCCATCCAGGTTCGTGAGGGTGATACGCACCTGAGAGCAATGATCGCAGAGATCGACCACGCGCCGACGCGGACGGCGGTCCGTGCAGAACGAGCGTTTCTTCAACGGCTCGGCGGGGGTTGTCGCCTCCCCATCGCGGCCTATGCCCGCTGGCTTGATGGTCGGCTCGCGCTCGATGGCCTGATTGCCGATCCACACGGAAAGACGCTTTTCCGTGACCATTTTGTCGGAGATCCTGAATATCCAGAAGCCCTAGGAGAGCAGCTTGCCGAACGACTGCTGGCTCAGGGGGCGAGAGTTTTGCTAGGAGCAGCAGCATGAGGGTTGCTTCGCCGCAGTCGCTGAGGGGCAAGCGAGTGCTGGTCACGCGGGCGCGCGAGCAGGCGGCTGTGCTTGCCGGGAAGCTTCGCGCTATAGGGGCTGAGCCTATCTTGCTACCTATGGTCCGCTTTACGCCGCTACAGGACTTTGCAGCGCTCGACCGGGCGATCCAAAGCTTGATGGAATACGACTGGGTGATCTTCACCAGCGTCAACGGCGTGCGGTTCTTCTTTGAACGATTGCTCGCGCTAGGTTGCGGCGCGGAACGGCTCTCCAGGGCCAAGCTGGGAGCCATCGGCCCAGCGACCGCAGCAGCTCTGGCTAAATGTGGTCTATCAGTGCACTTTGTACCCAAGCGCTATCTGGCCGAAGAAATCGCGGGCGGGATCGGCGACGTCCGTGGGCAACGTATCTTACTGCCGCGCGCAGACATCGCCCGCAAGGCACTCGCTCAAGCTCTAAGGACCAAGGGGGCCCATGTCGACGAAGTGGCCGTTTATTGCACGTTGCCAGAAAAACTTTCAGTCCCTGACATCCGACAGCAGCTGCAGGATGCCAAGATCGACGTGATCACCTTCACCAGTGCCTCGACCGTGAGAAACTTCGCAAGTGTGCTGTCAGACGCTTCTTTCAGCGCAATCGTAGGAGGCGTGGCCATCGCCTGTATTGGTCCAATTACTGCCAAGGCGGTAGAAGAGTTAGGTCTAACTGTTCACGTGGTGGCTGAAGAGCACACGATCGATGGCTTGCTAAACGCGATCGTAAAGGAGTTGAGCGTTGATGCAAAAGATAGAGCTTAAACGGGAAATGCTTGGCCGGCCACGGCGGCTCCGTGTTGGAGAGTCAGTGAGACGCCTGGTGCGGGAGACGGAACTCTCTCTGGATCATTTGATCTATCCGCTCTTTGTACGTTACGGCCGTGGAATCCGTGAACCTATCCTATCAATGCCGGGACAGTTTCGCCTCTCGCTCGATGAGCTGCCGCGCGAGCTAGAGGAGGTCGCAGAGTTAGAGATCCCCGCCGTGTTGCTGTTCGGGCTACCGGAGCACAAGGATGAACTCGGCCACGGCGCCTATGATGATCACGGTATCGTTCAAGAGGCTGTGCGCACGGCTAAGCGCAACGTGCCGGAGCTGGTAGTGATCACCGACGTCTGCTTATGTGCGTACACGAGTCATGGGCATTGCGGCCTCATGAGAGATGGGTATGTGCAAAACGATGAGACACTGGAGCTTTTGGCTCAAACAGCCGTCTCACAGGCCACAGCAGGCGCTGACATCGTAGCGCCCAGCGCGATGATGGACGGCCAGGTGCGGGCCATCCGTGAAGCGCTCGACGAAGCCGGCTTCACTGAGCGGGCGATCATGAGCTACTCGGCCAAATACGCCTCGGCCTTCTACGGTCCGTTTCGCGAAGCAGCTGGCTCAGTCCCGCAGTTCGGTGATCGCAGCGGCTATCAAATGGATCCGGCTAACGTTACAGAGGCTCTGTGTGAGGTCGAGCTCGATATTTCCGAGGGCGCAGACATCGTCATGGTCAAGCCCGCCTTGGCGTATCTAGATGTGATCCGAGCGGTGCGGGAGCGGGTCGATCTGCCGCTAGCGGCCTACAACGTCAGTGGTGAGTACTCTATGATCAAGGCTGCGGCACAGAACGGCTGGCTCGATGAAAAGCGTGTCGTTTTGGAGATCTTGACAGCTATCAAGCGGGCCGGAGCAGATTGCATCTTGACCTACTTCGCGAAGGATGCCGCCCGCTGGCTTGATAGCTGAGAGGAGAAGAAAAGAAATGAGCGAGCAGCGAGTCGTCCAATATCTGATCTTTAAGCTGGATTCCCTATGGCGCCGTTTACCCCAAGAAGAGCGGCACCGCGGGCGCGAGGAATTCGCCGCAGCAATCCAAAGCTGCGCGAAAGAAGTCATGACGTACAGTTATAGCCTGGCAGGGCTGAAAGCGGGGGCAGACCTCCTCCTTTGGCGGATCAGTCCGTCGCTGGACATGCTCCAAGAAACAACCAGTCAGCTCATGCAGACGGGATTAGGCCGGTATCTCGAAACCGCCTATTCTTTATTGGGCCTGACGCGACCATCCATCTATGTACGCAAGCCTGACGCCCAAGAGCAAGCGATCTTCTCAGCTGAGCGAGGCCGTTATTTGATTATCTATCCATTCACAAAGACCCCGGAATGGTATCTGCTCAGTAAAGAAACCCGTCAGGGCATGATGAACGAGCATATTCGTGTCGGGAAAGAATTTTCCTCGATACGCCAAGCGCTGATCTATTCCTTCGGTTTAGACGATCAAGAGTTCGTTGTCTCATACGAGACAGAGCGCCTTGAAGACTTTCAAGATCTGGTGAAGGCTCTCAGGGAGACAGAAGGGCGCCGCTATACGCTCAAAGACACACCGATCTTCGTCGGTGTGCATCGGTCGTTGGAGGAAACACTGGCGCTTTTAGGTTAACGATTATGAAGCGTGAAAGATCGCACCAGCTCTTTACAGACGCACAGAAATTCATGCCCGGCGGAGTAAGCAGCCCTGTGCGCGCCTTTAGAGCTGTGGGCGGCGAGCCGCTGTTCATCGCGCGTGGTCGAGGGCCAAAAATTTACGACGTGGACGGCAACGAGTATATCGACTATATGTGCTCGTGGGGTCCGCTGATTTTGGGCCACGCATACCCTCACGTTGTTGAAGCATTGGCAAGAGCGATTGAGAACGGTACGAGCTACGGAGCGCCTACAAAGCTAGAGATAGAACTTGCACAGCTCATAAAAGAAGCAATGCCCTCGCTGGAACTTTTGCGCTTTGTGAATTCTGGCACCGAAGCCGTGCTAAGCACTGTACGGCTGGCAAGGGCCTACACAAAGCGAGACAAGATCATAAAATTCGAGGGTTGTTATCACGGTCATGCGGACTTTCTGCTGGTGCAGGCAGGTTCAGGTGTGGCGACGCTAAGCCTACCCGATTCCCCCGGTGTGCCTACGACCGTCGCCCAAGACACGCTCGTCGCACCTTATAACGACTTGACAGCAGTCAAAGCGCTCTTCGAGAGATTTTCGGAGCAAATTGCCGCGGTGATCGTCGAACCCATCGCGGGCAATATGGGCGTCGTGCTACCCGAGCCCGGTTTTCTCGCGGGTCTAAGAGAGCTCTCGCGTCAGCATGGAGCGCTCTTGATCTTCGATGAAGTGATCACCGGCTTTCGGGTCGCGTACGGTGGAGCCCAACAGCTTTACGATGTCAAGCCGGACCTGACGTGCCTGGGGAAGATCATCGGCGGTGGATTGCCAGTAGGCGCTTATGGTGGCCGCAAGGAGATCATGCAGCTCGTCGCGCCTCTCGGCCCGGTCTATCAAGCGGGCACACTTTCAGGGAATCCACTGGCTATGACTGCTGGCATTGCAACGTTAAAAATCCTGCGACAGTCGGGTGTCTATGGAAAGCTCGAAAACCTGTCAAGAGACTTGGAACAGGGGCTCGTTCAAGCAGCGGAGAGAGCGGACGTACCTATGAGACTGAATCGTGTGGGATCGATGCTGACGGTTTTCTTTGCGGATGAGACTGTTCGGGATTATAGGTCGGCCAAACGATCGGATACGAGCCGCTATGCGCGTTTCTTCTGGGCCATGCTCAATCGCGGCTGCTATTTGCCACCTTCGCAGTTTGAAGCTTGGCTCATCTCCCTAGCGCACACGAATGAAGATATTCATAAGAGCATAGCGGCTGCGGAGGCCGCATTTCAAGACTTAAAGGAGTTGAACGTAACGCGATGAGCAACGATCGCTTTTTGAAGGCCTGTCGGCGAGAACCAGTGGACTGCACGCCCGTTTGGTTTATGCGCCAAGCGGGTCGTTATCTCACTGAATACCGGAAGCTACGAGAAAAATATGATCTATTGACGATTGCTAAGACACCCGGGCTGTGCGCTCAGGTGACGCTGCTGCCGGTGAGAAAATTCGAGCTAGATGCGGCGATCCTCTTCGCCGACATCATGCTTCCCCTGGAGGCAATGGGGGTGAATTTTGAACTGAAGGAGAATATCGGACCGGTGATTCACAACCCGATTCGCCGCTGCGCTGATGTCGAAGCTCTGCGCGTTGTGGAGCCTGAGGAAGCAGTCCCTTTCGTCTTGGAAGCCATCCGCCTCATTCGATCAGAACTAAGAGTTCCATTGATCGGCTTCTCTGGAGCACCTTTCACATTGGCGAGCTACCTGATCGAAGGCAGCCCCTCTCGCACTTTTGTGCAGACGAAGAGCCTGATGTATCGTGAGCCAGCCACATGGCATCAGCTAATGGAGAGGCTCACGCAATTAGTGCTAGAGTATTTGCGGGCACAAGTGCGGGCAGGAGTGCAAGCCGTGCAGCTGTTTGACAGCTGGGTTGGGTGCCTGAGCCCACAGGATTATCAAGAATATGTGTTACCTTATTCGCGCCGCATTTTTGAGGGACTGGCTGATTTGAAGATCCCGCGTATCCATTTTGGCACGGACACGGCAACGCTGTTAGAGTTGATGAGAGCAGCCAGTAGTGAAGTGATCGGTGTCGACTGGCGCATCCCACTCGACCGAGCGTGGGAAAGGATTGGAAAAGGCTACGCGATCCAGGGCAACCTCGACCCAGCAACTTTACTAGGTCCTTGGAAACTGGTGCAAGAGCGCACTCGGGAGATTCTGCAGCAAGTCGAGGCGCGTCCAGGACACATCTTTAACCTGGGCCATGGGTTCTATCCGGACACACCGGTCGAGAATGTTGCACGGCTCGTCGAGTTTGTGCACGAACAGACCAGCAGCAAAGAGAAAGCGAGAGAACTCTTGTGACTCAGCCTATAGATATTGGGGTGCTTTTGATGGCTTATGGTAGCCCTAACTCCCTGGAAGATGTCGAGCCCTATTACACGCACATTCGGGGCGGGCGCCAGCCCCTACCAGAGGCCATCGAAGGATTGAGAGAACGGTACAAAAAAATCGGGGGCAGATCGCCCCTGCTGGAGATCACACAAGCCCAGGCCCGCGCGCTTGAGGAGCGCTTGAACGCGACCGGCCGGCATTTTCGTGTCTATATCGGTATGAAGCACTGGCACCCGTTTATCGCTGAAGTTGTACATCAGATGGCAGCTGATGGTATCCGGCGTGCGGTCGCGGTGGCGCTGGCCCCCCACTACTCGCGCATGAGCATCGGTAGCTATATTGAAGCAGTTCAAGCTGCAAGCCAAGGGCCCCAAGCGCCGATCGAGTTCAGCTTCATCGAGAGCTGGAACGACCACCCTCTCTTCTTGCGCGCAGTGGCGGAAAAGATCGATCGAGCCCTCCTTCAGCTTCCCACCCAAGAACGGCCTCGAGTACCAGTGGTCTTCACTGCTCACAGCTTGCCTGAGCGTATCCTCAGCTGGGGGGATCCATATCCGCAAGAATTGCAGGAGACCTGTCAGTTACTGGTGCGGCAGCTGGGACTCACGCACTGGCGTTTTGCCTATCAGAGTGCGGGCCACACCCAGGAAAGATGGCTAGGACCTGATGTTAAAGAGACCCTGCTCCAGCTGATTGAAGAGCAACATCAACAAGTTGTGATCTGCCCCGTGGGTTTCGTTTCTGATCATCTGGAAGTGTTATATGACATCGGCGTCGAATGCGCTGAGTTGGCACAGTCCAAGGGGACAAGAATAATCCGTACCGAGTCGTTGAACGCTAGCCCGGCCTTCATAGAAGTGCTCGCGGCATTGGTGCAAGAGCAGCTAGTTCCCTAAGAGACGGATCGCTATGTGACTTAAGTCATCTTTTAACCTGATTGACAGCATGGTCTTCCATCGTTTAGAATCATAAACTAAAAAATCGACTGAGCGGTCGAAGACCGTCTGGGAGGTTCAATGAGTGTCTCCGAGCGACGCCTCAAAGAGAAGCAAGAACGGGTTGACCGTATATTGAACGGTGCGTTGAAAGTTTTTGCTCGTCGTGGTCTCAAAGACGCAACGGTCGATGAGATTGCTGAAGCGGCGGAGCTAGGCAAGGGCACGCTTTACTATTACTTTGCCTCGAAAGAAGACCTTTTAGAAGCGCTGGTCATGGCGACGGCGGACCAGTATTTTAAGGGACTTCTCGATGAAGTAAAACCCGGGACAAACTTACCGACCCTCTGTAATCAGATTGTCGATAATCTATTGACAAACTATCGCGAAAGCCCTGAGTTGTTCAGAGTTTTGTATCTGGTCTTAGCAGAACCAGAGATGAAGCTGGACCGGGCCCGCCACGCTTTTCTCACTAAACACTTGATCTGGCTAGAAGAGTTGGAACAGTCAGCCAAACCCTTGCTGAAGCCTCTGAGAATTCCCACGAAGCCGTTCGTGGATTTTATCGGCACCCATACGCATGGGATTGTGCTATCGGCGGTAGCGGGTCGGGATTTAGGAAAAATTAAAGACGAGTCAGCGCGCGCGCTCAAGGCTTTTTTGAGATAAAAAAATTAAGGAGGTTAATATGTCAAAAAGATTGTCGGTGCTCGTTGGAATGGTCCTTGGCTTATTGGCGTTGCCCGTCCTGGGAAGCGATGGTCTGTTCCCTGACGCAGTGATGATCAACTACCCAGCTGGTTATACGAAGCTGCTCGTGGCCGATGTAAAATTTTTGTCGAGCCAAGATCTATATAAGAAAGCCATCTTGGAGCCACTGCGCGCGGCGCGCCAGCCGTTGAACGGTATTGTGGAAACGTTGAATCTATTTAAGCTAGATGCGGCCAAGATCTCGTATGTCGCACACGGAGAAGGAGCAAATCTCACCCAGTTCTCGCTCATTGAAGGGGCGCCTTTCCCGGCGACTTTTGGGGCCCTGCAAGGGCTCAAATTCGCCGTGGGAGCACCTAATTCGCCTTACACGAATTACAACTTGACGGAGATTCAAGGGATTCCGGTCGTTTTTACAGGGGGCACTTTCGGACCGGTCAAGATCGAATGGGCCTATATTCCGTTGTCGAATCGACTATTGGTCGGTACGGAAGTGGCTTTCAGCGGCGAGGCCGATATGACTCGCTTGAAGAGTTCGGCTGGAAAAATGATCGCTCGCCAATTAGGACAAATTCCCTATTTTGATGAGTTATCGGCGGCGGTCGCTGCCCGCGAGGGTCAGATCAGCTTTGTCCGAAAGACCGATACAGCCAAAGACAAGCCGGTTGAATCTGGCGAAGAAGCCATGGGTTTTGCGATTCGGCTCGATAGCGACAAGGCAACCGTCAAATTTTTCATTCGTTTCCAAACCGCAGAGCAAGCAGCTCAAGCGGCTGCCCATCTCCAAGCTGGTCAGAGCAGCTACCTGGCGCAGGACCTTTACCAAGGGCAATTACTCAGTGCACAGCAAAGTGACCGTTTCTTGACGTTTGAAGTTGCTACGAACCTGCGCGGAGTCGTTGGCTTGCTTGTGCTCGTGATGCCCTCGTGATCTTGCTTTTCTGACTTTGTTGTAGATAAAACGCACAGAATGGAATTCTTCCTAGGTCTCTTTCAGCGGGTCACAACGCGTTTCCCCGGCGTGACGCTGATCGCTCTGGGAGTGGTCAGCGTCACGCTGGGATATTTTATCTCCACGCTGCGGGTAGCCAATGATCCTCAAGAGTTCTTGCCCAATGACCCTCTGGCACAAGCCTCGAAACAGATCGAAGCTCAGTTTGGGGCAAGCAGCTTTGCGCAGACGGTTTATGTGCGCTTTGTGCCTAAGCCCGGGCAGAAGATCGAGTCGGCGCAGGCAGTGCTCGAGATGGAATCTGTCTTACGAATGCTGCGCGCAGTGCCGGGGATACAGTCTGCGACAGGAATTCCAGATTATGTGAAAGCGCTGCGACGGGAGTTGCACGGCGGGCAATTGGCGTATGCCCAGCTTCCTTCCAAAGGGCGCAATGACGATCTCGGTTATTCTTTAGACGATCTAACACGATTGACCCTGGAGCGGATGAGCTTGGCCAAGCGCTTTGTCTCTACTCAGGGGACTGCCATCGTGACGGCGACCATCGAGCGCGGAGCCAATCTCATACAAACCTCTCGCGACGTTGAGGAGAAGTTGACACCTCTGCGCCAGGCTGCGCAGGCGACGGACTTTTCAGCTTTCAGCTACGGCTCTATCTTGGATCTGTTCAATCGCACGACTCAACGAGATGCACGACTCTTCTTGCCGTTGGTGGCAGCACTGGCTTTACTCGCGATCGCCTGGGTCTTTCGCTACACCGACGTTCGCTCTCTGAGCATCATGGGGTTACTGTGGCTTGGAATCAGCGCAATCTCTTTCTCAACCAATCTGATATTAACCAGTGGACTAGGGCTTGCGATAGTTTTGTTAGTGATCTGGAGCTTTCGTCGTTTGTCGAATCTCTACTTGCCTTTGGGAACTGTCTTACTGGCGGGTCTCTGGACTTTTGGACTCTTGGGAGTTTTGGGGCTGCCGTTCAACTTCTTGATGCTGGCCGTGATCCCATTATTGTTAGGCGTTGGCATCGATTACCCGATGTACTTGCTCTATCGCTACGAGGAGGAGCGTCAACGCGGGCTTGCCGGAACACCGGCTATCGCGCAAGCGCTCAGGAAAGTGGGCAGTGCGTTGACGCTCACGACCTTGACATCCATCGCTGGATTTTCTTCTTTGGTAGGGATTAACAGTCCTCCAGTACAGGCGTTTGGGATGCTCTCCAATTTGGCCGTGGCTTCCAGTTATCTCATCACACTTCTTTTTGTACCCGCGATGAAACAATTGCTGAAAGAGCCTGCACGGGTCGCCGGGAGCTTTGGGCAAAATCGTTTGGGCCAAGCGTTATCGAACTATGCTGGACGAATGAATCGGCGCGCGATCGCCGCGAGTGTGCTCTTGATAGTGATGTCGATCGGTCTTTATCTCTATTGGTCTGGTCATTCGCTTAAGACCGTCGCTTACGATCCACGTCGCTTGCTGCCCGCGAACGAAGCACTCGTGCAACTGTATGACCAGATCAATGACGAGTTTCATATCTACGACGAAGCTCAAATTCTTCTTAAAGGAGACGTCACCAAAGTGGAGGCGATGCGCAGTCTGGTCGTAGATATTCCAGCACGGCTCTCCGCGTCCCCATACACGCAAAAGCTCACCAGCATTGCCCAGTATGTCGACGATTTGCGCAGTACCAATACGACGGTCGAGAAGATGTTTGAGAGCAAGATCAGTAGCCAAGATCTGAACTCCGCTTATCGTTGGATTTTTGATTATATTTTCTCGCGGCCGGAGCTTCGTTCCGAAGCAGAGTCGCTGATTCAAGCCGATCCCAGTGGGCACTACACAGCTTTGCTCATGCGCGTGAACACCCTGCGTTCGCCCGACCAGGCTGGCATCAGTGAGGTCGCTCAGGATATTTCTCGAAGGTTGGTTGACATGGTTTCGGATGACCGTGATCGGGGCTCCATATCTACATCTACAAAGCCTGAGTCTTTCTATCAAATCTATCAAAAAAAGCTGCAAAACACAGAATTACAGATGACCGTGACCGGGGCTCCGTATCTGCAAAGCTTGAGCCTTTCTATATTGCAAGACAGTCTTTACCGATCGTTGGTGCTGTCTTTGGTTTTGTGTGCTCTCATCATGATGATCGCCTTACGCTCCGTTCGTTGGGGGCTGATCAGCTTGATGCCCGTCGCACTGACAGCGTGGTTGGTTTTGGGAACGATTCGGCTCTTGGGTATTGAACTGAGCGTGGCGACGGCGATGGTGACCGCGATCAGCATCGGGCTCGGCGTCGATTACGCCATTCATTGGGTAGAACGTTTCCGTGAAGAGAGAGACTTGCGCCGAGCGACGGCACGGACGGGCGAAGCGCTCTTTGGAGATTTCATAACGACCTTGGCTGCGTTCGTCTCGCTCATCTTCGGGCAAATCATATGGAATCGGGATTTCGGCCTGCTCGCCGCGATCGCGATGACCTACGCGTTTTTGTTGACGGTGTTCGTCTTTCCCGCGTTGTTATCTTTCGTAAAGCCGTGGTTACCCGCTCCCAAGGAGGGATAATGCGCTTTTATTTCGTACTTGGACTGTGCATGTGTTTATTGAATGTTGCTGGTGTTTCGCAAGCTGGACAGGATTCGGATGGAGACGGATTGACTGATGCGCAAGAAGCGATTCTGGGGACAGACCCTCGCAACCCTGATACCGACGGTGATGGCTTGTCTGACGGAGTCGAGTATTTCAAAACTTTCACAAACCCCTTGAAGGCTGACAGCGATGGCGACGGCGTGAACGACAAGGATGATCCTCACCCGACTTCACTGCTATATCAAGATCTCAGCGGTGTGACCACAACGACGGATAGTCTTTGGGATACTCCCAATGGCATCGAAGTACATCAAAAGACAGAAGTTAAAGTCGGTGATGTGATCACGATTGATTGGGTCAACCGGTTGCATAGCGACTTCACGATGCGCGAGGCACTTTTCAAGATCTGCTATGACTTTGTCGATCCTAACCGCAAGGATTTCTGCGCCGATGGTTCCTACAAGATCGATGACGCTAAAAAATCAGCCCAGATCATTCTGCCCCTTTCTTCTGGCCAAGTTTTCAACGGAACCACTCCGTGGCCGGGGAACGCGATGAGCATCTCTGATTGGGTTTATTATTTGTACCGAAAACCCTTAAAAGTAGGGGATAAATTCGAGTTCAACGTCTTCTACCATGAGTTTCTGGCCCATGGCGAAGACCCATTTTTTAAGGTCACGGCTGAAGTGACCGGCATCCAAAAACTTCCTCTAGAAACGAGACTGGGACGCCAAGAGTATGAGGTTTATGCGATTCGAGCTGTGTACAAGCATACTACGTTCAATGATCCCTTCTTCAAAGCCTTTTTGGGAGCTGATCCCACGCTGATGGCACAGGCATATATCAGTACGGAGAAGGGGATATTGCTTCGGTACACGGTTCCATTCTTCAGATTCAACCCACCGTCTATCGGATTCTCTGATTTCATCGTATCCCATTGATGAAAGCGTTGTGCTGAAAAGCGTTTCATAACATGGTTTAATATGGGTTAACATTTCAGAGGGTGTGATTTTTGCATGATGAGAACTGCCTTGCTTCGCCTCTCGCGCAGTGAAAAAGCGCGGGAAGCCGTTACGCATTATAAATTTATGCAGCGCGCCGCACGGCGCTTTGTAGCAGGAGAGACACTCGAAGAAGCACTGCAAGTAACGCAAGAGCTGAATCGCAACGGAATTCTGGCAACGCTCGATCATTTAGGAGAGAACGTTGCTTCAGAGGTCGAAGCCCGTGCGTCGCGCGAAGAATATCTGTGTGTTCTCGACTCCATCGAGCAGTCAAAAGTTCGATCGAACGCTTCTCTGAAGCTCACCCAAATGGGAATGGATCTGAGTTTTGAGCAGTGCTATCAGAATGTGCGAACGATCGTAGCGCGTGCAAAACGCTATAGCAATTTCGTGCGGATTGACATGGAGAGCAGCGCTTACACCGATCGGACGCTGCAACTCTATGGACAGTTGCGCAAAGAAGGCTTTACGAATGTCGGCGTGGTGATCCAGGCGTATCTCTACCGCAGCGCTGAGGATATTGAGCGCCTGGTTGAGATGGGAGCCAATGTGCGTTTGTGCAAGGGAGCCTATCAAGAGCCAGCTAACTTAGCTTTTCCTCAGAAAGAAGACGTCGACGCCAATTACATGAAGTTAGTAGAATTGATGCTCAGTGAAAAAACCCAACAGAAAGGCGCTTACCCGGCTCTGGCGACGCACGACGGAAAGCTTATCGAATGGGCCAAGCGCTTTACACGCGAGCACAAAATTAATTCTGAAAAATTTGAGTTTCAGATGCTCTATGGAATTCGACGTGACTTACAGCAGCAATTAGTCCGAGAAGGATATCGGGTGCGCGTCTATGTTTCGTACGGGACGCATTGGTATCCATACTTTATGCGTCGGTTGGCGGAACGCCCTGCCAATGTGTTCTTTCTGCTAAAAAATCTTGTTCGCGGGTAATTCCTAAATCTAAGCTAGAAAACGGATCGGGAGAAGGGACACCTCTTCTCCCGGTATAGCTTGGCTGGGTCTCTATGCTACCAAAGAAGTTTCAGTTAAGGAAGTAGTAGGCCAATGGCGATGCCCGCGAGGCCCGCGAGCAGCGCGATGATGGCAATCGTGTTGGCCGTATCCACAGCGGCTTTCGCGTCTTTCGCCGTCTGCTCGGCCTTCTTGAGGCGCTGCTCTAAATCTTCAGAGAGATTGACGGTGGGCTGAGTCCCCATGGGCGGCGTGGGTTGCATCGTACTACCCGTCGGAGGAAGCTTCAGCTCCGTTCTCAGCGCTGTCAGTTTAGCGTCGAGTTGGTTGATCTGGATTTTGTTGGCTTGGCTCTCGATCAGAATCTGACCTACCGCTTCCTGCAGACGCGCGATTCTCTGTTCTGAGACAGAACCTTGAGAAGCCTTTTGCATATCCTCGATCTTGTTCTGGAGCGCCGCGAGCCGTTCACGCAGATCAACAACTTGGGTCTGTACGGTGCTGAACTGCGACTGTGCGACGCTGCCCTGTTGAGTGCTGGCGATTTGTTGATCCAGCTTTGTGCTCAATCGGTTGATCTGGTCTTGAAGGCTCGCAACGACAGGCTGTAAGCCAGAAATCTGAGTCACCATGTCTTGCAGCTGGCTAAGATGGCTCTCCACTTTTTCGCTGCGGGCACTTAGGTCTTCTACGTGAGTTCTTAACTCTAGGACTGTACTTTCGCCCTGCTCTTGGCGAAGAGCCAAAGCCGCGACGGAGTCTTGAAGCCCTTTGATTTGCGAGTCGATCGTACTCAACCGATTCGTTAGATCGGTCTGATAGCTCTGAACTTGATTTAGAGTCTTGAGGGTAGAGTTATTTTTTTCTTGCACGTCTTTTAGGGTCGTTTTCAGGCCAGACTGAAAATTGGTTATGTACTTATCGTTCTGCGTCTGGAGTGATTTGAGAGCTAGGTCTGTCTGCGCTTTGAGCATTGCCAGTGCGCCGTCAGCCTGGGATTTGAGAGATTGTTGACCGACGTTGAGAGTGCTCTCGATCGTATCGAGGCGACGAGAGAGTGTACTGACCGTGCTCTGCAGATTGATTACTTGCATTTGGGAATCAGAGAGCTTGGCGATGGACTGTTGCAGTTGAGCCACGGCTTGCTCGTTGGTTCTAATCTGATTGCCAAAAGTCGAGACAGTGTTCTTGAGCTCGATGTTGAGTTGGGGCAGTTTGGATAATTTCTTCTGTGTGGCTTCTACTTGGGCAAGTCGCAGATTTGCTTTCTTCAGCTCAGAACCGAGGTCTTTGGAGACGGACTCTGCTGCAAGCAAGCGGGGAACCAAGCCCTCGCTCGTCTCAGCAACGTCTCCTTGCGTGACTCCTACGGTCTTTTGGAAATCGAGCTCGAGGGATTTAACCAAGGCTTCGAGTTCACCCACGGCTTTCCCCAACCTCTCGATTTTCTCGTTGACGTTCTGGCCATCGCCAGACTGCGCTTGGCTGGTGGTGAAGACCAAAAATATACCAAGCATTGCAAACAATAGAATAAATTTTATTCTATTATCTAAAATGTATTTAAGCATACACTCGTCCTCCTTTAGCGCTAGGGGTATTGTAGGGTACGCGAGTCGGGCAAGGAGCGACGGCCATTCCATGAGAGAGTAGACATCGATCCTAGTTACAGAGGAGGCACTTCCACGATGGTTGGGGACGAGTGGGAGATTTTTCAGTTCCCAAGGGCTTTCCAAAATGTACTCATTTATACGCTCTTATTTAGGCAGACGCAATTTTCATCGTTACTACTATCGAATGGATGATTGATATGGCAATAAAAGGGCGATTAGAGAAGAGTGTTTTTGAAAATGCCTTGGGAAGGCCGTTTTTAAGCTCTGCGAAGAGCTCTGGATATGTCCGTTAACTATAATTAACGGACATTGAGGCTCGACGGGGGTATTTCCCAGGCTTTTGACGATGTGTTTGGTCAGTGTTAAGCCCAGGTTAGAGGATAAAATAATATAAACGGATATTTACTTATTGGTCCTCTTTGTCAGGGTGCCGAGAGCTCGTCTTGGTAACCACACTGTAAAGTTTTCGAAAATACTATTCATACATGGTATAAGACTTGTTAAATCTTTAACATATTTTATAAACTATTATAAAATTATCTATATATGGAAAAGAATTTTTTGAACTATAAATATATAACTGAAGAGCTATCAATATTTGTATAGGCTCTAGACCAGGACTTTAATTAGATGGTATCATGGCGTTTGAGGATTTGCCAGAGTTCACGTGCTAAGCTAGGGGAATTTTTCTTCCACCGCCACTCACACTCCTTGAGGTGCAACGGGAAATTCACCTTGACTCCG
>JACOSB010000017.1 GCA_016179105.1 Candidatus Acetothermia bacterium | reverse complement strand
TCGGGCGTGCAGAATGCCGACCTGATCGGATCAGCGCTAGCAGGCTGCGGCGGTCGGAGACCTTGAGCTGCACTCGATGCTTTCTCATGTCTCATTTTAATCCCTCACCATCTACCCATCAATTTCACATGGTTAGAGTAGTAGTGGGTGAAAGTGAGGCCACAGCACTTCTACTTCTTGTTCATGGATTACCGCGCTATAGCGTTTTGAGTCAACGCCGTTGATTTGGCCAATAGTCGGTTTATATTCACGCTCCCCGCTGAAGTGAAGCAGTTTTTTTGCTCTATCTTGTACTAAAGTTTCACGAACAGTGTCACAGCCGGGCCTACCATAAATCTCATCATCTTGTTGCTGTAAGAGAAGTGTATAAGTATAGGAGCTGCTATTGCGCTCAACCTCTATTTCGAACTCGACAGCACGAGCTCCTGGGTGCACCACACCAGCAAATCCGCGTTGGGCGCGCTGGCGCCAAAAGCGCGCACGCAAATAAGAATCTATATCAAATGCAACCAGTGGCCCTTGAGCCAGTTCGCCCATCAGCGTCACGATCTCAAACAACGCCGACTTGCCGCAGCCGTTAGGCCCAACAACAACATTCAATGGCCCAATATCGTCAAGCACAAAATCTCGTAGCACTTTGTAGCCACGTATACGCAAGGACTTGAGGCGAAGATGCTCTTCCGCCATAAAATCACCCCTTACAAATTATACTGCAAAAACCTTTTGGGGTAGGAAATTGGCTTGTAAATGTGCAAAGCTATTTATTCGCTGGTTTAGCAACCGCCGGACTCAAGCGATAGATTTTATTCTCGCTTGCGAACCAGAGCCGGCCGTCGGGACCGATTGTCAGTCCCCCAATAGACCCTTTGAGACGCGTGAAGAATTTGGTCTCTTTATATCTTCAGATCAGCTATCTGTGCCTCCTTCATCAAAAGCGCGGGAGAGCCAATTCCTACGTCGGCGTTGACAGAATAGCCACATATAAGTAGGGACTCGAGTGTTGCTCATAGAAACTATCATGGCTCAACCGAGCCACGTTCGGTCCTGCTGTGCTGAGACGGTCATCGAATACCAGCTTGAATCTGCGCTATAGCTTGCTGCGCCGCCTCGCGTACATCAACATCTGGCTCTCGCACTGTGCCCAGGACTTGCTCTAAGACGGGTAGCGCGCGGGGATCGCCCAAGTTCCCCAGCGCCAGGGCAGCCGCTTGGCGGACTCGCCACACTGCATCATACAGCCGCTTAGTGAGCGGCTCGACAGCGCGTCGATCCCCTAAAACGCCTAGGCTCTGCACAGCAGCGTATCGCACCCATTCGTTGCTATCCCGCAGGGCCGCCAGAAGGGGTTCCACTGCCTCGGGCTGTCCTATCTTTCCTAGAGACTCTGCCGCTTGGCGCCGCACCATAATATCCGGATGAGAAGCTAGGTCCTGGATAAGCTCCTGGGAAGTCGGTTGGCTCATTGCTTAACACCTCTTTCAGTTAGTTCTATAAGTATATGAGATGACAGAAACCTCTTCAAAAAGGCATCCTGCCAACGGCTTTGCTGCAAAAGTCGATGCACAAGCTGGATCGTAACACTGCGATAGTTTTGGATTACAGCTTCTTGTGTTTGCTCACTAGGGTAAGCAGACCTGCCCATCCGTTAGATTGTTAAAAGGGTGCTGCCCCGGGTTGCCTTGGCCGTCCTGATTGCCCGACTGGTTGTTGGTCTCGATCACGTTGCGATCAAAGAAGCTGACCTGGCCTATAAAGGTATCTTTGGAGAAACCGCATCGCTTCAGGACAGAAGCCAAGCCCCAATCAGCGTTGCCCTTGACGAGCGAGTCGGTGAGGGCCACCTGGCTCTCGTCTTGGACCGAGATGCCGTTGCAGATTGATTCTGCTTGCAGGCAATCGCTGTCAGTCCCGTTGTCGGTTATGGTGCTTTCACGTACCTCGGCCACAGCCAAGTCTTTCAATTCCAGTCCAGGCCGGTTTTCTTATTTTGAGCCACTTGAGAACGGTCCAGGATCAGACGCGCTGAATCCTTAAGCGCAATACCCACGCTGTCGGAGAACGCCCCCAGAAGAGATCTCCCATTCCTCGACACCTGAGAGTCCGTGAGATGCGCGCGAGCCAGGTCCTCTAGGGCGAGACCATTCGCCCCATTTTGGGCAACTTGCGTGTGGGTGAGGCTGACCTGAGCGGATTCTCTCACACTTAGGCCGTTGCCTCCGTTCCCGGACACTTGAGACGCGATGAGGTCCACCTGAGCCGAACCGAGAGCCAAAAGTCCGTGCAGCTCGTTATCAGAGATCTGCGAATCCGAGAGGTTTACTTGAGCAGAAATGACGACGAGACTACCCCCGATAGTGAGGCCACCGCTCTTATTTTGAGAGATCACCGACTGGTTGAGGCTGACGCGGGCACCCTCTCCCACGACGAGGCCACCGAAGGCGTTATGCGAGAACTGCACTGCCTCGAATCTGGCGTAGCCATGCACAAGCGCGCCATACCAACGGCTACCGGCTAGTGTGAGCTGGCGGATTATCACTCCGCGTGCATCCGGGATGATAGAGCTAACTAAGGGACTCTTGGGCAATGCCTTTAGCGTCGTCTTGATCTTGTCAACGCCCTGCAGTACAAGAGGCTTCCAGAGAGTCAGTCCCGTCTCATATAGACCAGCGGAGACTGTGATCGTCCCGCCGGGAGCGATGGCATCTACCGCCTCTTGCAGGCTCTTGTAATTCTCCGGGACCGAGAGCTGAGTACGCGTCGTCTGAGGAACTAGAGGCTTTCTCAGAACGGCTGACGCGAACCCACATAGATCTACCCCATTCCTGTACATCCGGTTAGGGGCACCACTGACTTGAGCCTCCTTAGAATAGATCCAGATACCACAGGCCTCGTTGTCCCGGATAGTACTCCCTTCGATCTCCACCCGAGCCGTATCTCGCACGAAGAAGCCCTCGGCGCCATTTTGAAAAAGCTGGACGTTTCCCATGCGGACCGTGGCTGAGTCTCTCACAAGGATGCCATCATCCTCATTACCGAAGATTTGGACGTTTTGTAGGCTTGCACTCGCAGAATCTCGCGCGAAGATGCCCGTGCTCAGTAGACCTTTGTTATCCTGAATGATGCTATCTTTGATCTCAACCTGAACCGAATCTTTAAGGAAAAGGCCATCATCCCTGTTGCCCGATACGCGCACATCGATGAGAGCCATCTTGGTCGACCCTCTGACCAAGAGGCCCCGCGCTGAGGACGGTCCGATCGTCAGTCTCTCTAGCTGGACATACGTTGAAGTTTCCGAGAAGATTAGGATTGCCGAGCTTCGCCCCTCAGACGCCAGCCGGACGCGGTTCGTGTCTGTCCCGCGCAACACAAAGCTTATATTGGAGATCTCGAGCGTTTCATTATAGAGCCCTGGGCTCACGTTGATCGTCCCTCCATCGGCCACTAAATCAATGGCCTCTTGTATTGAGGGTACATCCTCAGGTACTGTGATCTGGCGCCGGCTATGCGGATGAGGAGGAAGGGTGCGGCTGAGGCGTTGGCGATCAGTATCGCAGGCATCCTGGCGGTTATTGGAAAATCTGTTGCTCCAGCCGACGATTAGACTGCCGCTGCTTCCCCCCGAGATCCCACACTTTTTGTTATTCTCAAATTGAGAACCGATAAGCGCCACCACGGCTTCCTCGAGGACATCGAGGCCGTGGCCCCCGTTATTAGAAGCCTGAGAATCTATGAGCTTAGTACTAGCCAGCCCTTCCACCAAGAGACCGTCACCGTCATTGTGGGAGACTTGGGAATGCATGAGGGTGACTCTGGCTTTACCCTGGATTTGAATACCATCGCTCTGCTTCGCGCCGGTGACCGTAATAGCCTCCAGGGTTACTTGAATTTCGTCGCTGCCCGTGATGAAAATCACCGGATGTCCTCTTTTTTGACCTTCAATCCACGTCAAATGGGAATGCAAGCCATATAATTGGCCCCGAAAACTGGACCACGGGCTAAGGTGGAAAAACGAGTAAGCTACACCGAGCCAGTGGAGGACCAAGGAGATGAAGAAGTCACGCAATCAGTACAGTGCC
>JACOSB010000092.1 GCA_016179105.1 Candidatus Acetothermia bacterium | reverse complement strand
GGCTTTTCTTAAGCTAGAATGGCAACGCCTCCAGACCGCCGTTTCTTGGTATGACTACAAATGGTCCATTGCTAGGCGGGCGGTTACTGCCTATTTATGCTGAAACGCGAAAGTCCTGAATATATGATCGAAACGATGCTGAGCCAGCGTCTACGCTGGCAAACGAGTGTGAACGCGCGCCTATTCTATGGCTGGAAGGATGGACGCGAGCCGCTCGATACACAGTTCACACTGCAAGGTGACGGGCTCTTTCGGACGTTCACCCGCACGAGTGATTCGCTGCTCGCGCTCAACGCCGACGTGCGCTTCCCGATTCCGCAAACGAATTGGATCGACGCGCTCCTCGTGCCCATTTCCGTGGGCGGGATCTTCTTCGTCGATCTGGCCACGTTCGATCCGAGTTGGAAAGAGATCCGCGCGGAAGCGGGGATTGGATTGGGCCTCGGAATTTATCCACAACGGACGATGCTACGAGTCGAGTACCCACTCTGGGTCAACACCAATGCCGACGGCGGAAAGCCGCAACTGCGAGTGCGTATGGGCGTCTCGTTCTGACTGATCGTAATTGACCTGCGAGAAAAGGAGAGGAGTGAACATGGCAAATATCTCCAAGCCATCACCGGCGAACATCTTTGTCGAGATGAGCAACTTGATCGCAAAGGTATGCAGGGAATTCCCCTGGGCGGTGGGTATGGCCATCATAGGATGGATCATACCTCCGTTGGGTGCGCTCGTCGCAACGCTCTTGATCGTGCACATTTATACAAGCAACCAAAAGGAGCCTGGACAGCCCATTACGATCAATCTTGGTTCGATACAGTCAGGCCAATCTATGG
The DNA here is from genome assembly GCA_016179105.1 of Candidatus Acetothermia bacterium. Classification (GTDB taxonomy): domain Bacteria; phylum Bipolaricaulota; class Bipolaricaulia; order RBG-16-55-9; family DRXL01; genus JACOSB01. The sequence goes on along the minus strand of JACOSB010000092.1, from coordinate 7,033 downwards.
CCCTGATGATGATTGGATTGGTTCTCGTTGCCATTGGGATTTATTTACTCATCCGTTATTTCCTGCCGGAGCTTCCGTGGGGAGCTCTGCTCATCCCCATTGGCTTGTTGTTAGTATGGCTGGGCCTAAGCAAGAGGAGTTAAGATGCAAAACGAGAAAATTCATAGCCCGTACCGTTATCTCTTCTGGGGGTTGGTCTTTGCTGTGGGCGGTGGGCTCTGGCGCGCCTCGCTCATGGGCTACTTTGAATGGTCCTGGAATATCGTCCTGCCTGTGATGGCGATCGTCTTCGGTCTCGCGCTGCTCGTCGTGGGTCTCGTGCGCCGAGGGAGGGCATCCTAATGCGCGGTTCCATACGGTTTGGAGAATTTCTTATTTTTCTCGGCGCGCTCTTTCTCTTCTGGCAGTACGCCCCGTGGGATATTTTTTCAGCGCTCGACCGCGCAGATTTAATTATCGCTGGAGGTATTGGGCTTCTCATCTGTTTTCTCTTAGCGCTGGTCTCGCGTTGGTTTGCGCTCGATGAGTTGATTCACATCGTCGCGCTCGTGATTGGTGCGGGATTGATTAGCTTATCTCACGACGTCATCCACACGGCCAACTGGAGTTGGGGCGATTTTAGCTTTATCGACTGCAGCGGAGGCCCTTTCTCGCAAGAGCGCGATGACACGTACACTCATGCTCTCAGTGCGAATGCCGCCAATCCAAACATTCAAGTGCAAGTCTTAAATGGGCGAGTCGATGTGGAAACGGCCAATCGCCCTGATTATGAAGTGCGAATCCACACGTGCGTGCGCGGTTGGGATTTCGATCACTTGAAAGAAGTCTTGGACCAAACGTATCCCAAGCCCGAACTGCGAGAAGACGGGTTCTCGTTCATCCAAGCGAAACCCTCGCGTGGCTTCGGCATGAGCGCAAATGTCGAGATCATTCTGCCTCAAAGTGCTAGTTATAAAGTCAGTATCGATTCGAGCAACGGCCGACTCTTATTAGAAAATCTTTCGGCAACGGACCTTAATCTCAGCACTATGAACGGCTCGATCACATTGACTCATGTGGCAGCGCAAAGTGTAAAGCTCCATTCGACCAACGGAAGCTTGAAAGGCCAGTTGAGCGCCGCTTCGCTCGCGGCAACAACGACCAACGGCGGCGTTCATCTAGAGTTAACTCCCACTGCCAGCGGGCGTTATGACGTACGTACGACCAACGGGGGCATCGAGCTCGATCTCGCGACTCAAGCAATTGGGTACGCGGTGGCCGCCGACAATACAAACGGGCGCATCCGGGTTAATCTGCCTCAATTCACAACCCAAGGGCAAAGTCGTAATCATTTGAGCGGACAGACGGCGAATTTCGCAGCAGCCTCAATACAAGTGAGCCTCACCGTGCATACGACGAACGGAAGCATAGAGATCCGTCCTCAATGAGCTCGCGGAGGCTCCTGGTGGGTGAGAATAAACTGTGATCCCTCTTCGTGATTATCAGCCGAGCGGCACTTTCCCCGTCCTGACGATCGCGATCATCGCGATCAACCTGCTCGTCTTTTTCTATCAGTTCATGCTGAGCCGGAGCGAGGTCGATATCGCCCAAGACCCGCGCGAGTGGGTGCAAGAATGGCAGAATGCAGGATGTCATGTACCCCCAGAATTCGCCTATCAATTGGAGAGCGCTAAGATCACAGCGACAGATCTCTTCGCGCTCAAGTACGGCACAGTTCCCTGCAAGATCACCCACGGGCAAGATTTGCCGCCTTTTGTTCCCTTCTCCATCTGGCTCACTCTCTTGACGGCGATGTTTTTGCACGGCGGGCTGATCCATGTCCTGGGCAATATGTGGTACATGTGGATCTTCGGCGACAATGTCGAAGATACGTTTGGACGCACAAAGTTTTTGATGTTTTATCTCGTCTCCGGCTTAGTCGCGGCGGTCACTCAGATCTCGGCGGACCCTAACGGCGTCCTCCCCATGATTGGCGCGAGCGGAGCGATCGCGGGAGTCTTGGGGGCGTATATGATCCTATTTCCCTATGGTCGCGTGCTGACGCTCATGCCTTTTTATTTTGTCGTTCAGATGCCCGCGGAAATCGTTTTAGGAATCTGGTTTGTTCTGCAATTTATCGGAGCAATCATTGTCTCTGCGAACGGGGGAGGCGTGGCTTATTGGGCCCATATCGGCGGGTTTCTCACTGGGGCTGTGATGGCTTTGGTGCTAAAATTTGTGCGTCGTATATAATCCGGGCTAATTGCCATCGCTCGGCGTCGCCGGCTGCTGTTTGTTCTCAGCATCCGTCCGGGAGGGAGGTCCAGGTTGTGACTGTGAAGGCTGCGAGGAGGATGGCTGTTGGGGCGAAAGTTGCTGCGGTGCTTTCGTGGGAGAAGTGAGTGAAGATTTATTCGAGCTGGCTCCGCAAGAGACCAAACTACCCACTAAGAGCAGAATCATCAAGCTCGCAACGATCTTTCTTATCCACCGAGAGCGCTTCATTGGGGTTACCCGCATTTCGTTAGCTGTTAATATCTATTCTAGCCCTCCGGGTGATGGGGAGTCAACCCGATTGACTTTTCGAAAAGATTGATCTAGACTAAAAATCAGAAAGGAAGCTTGGTTATGGCGTTTTGCCCGAAATGCAGATACGAATATACAGCCGGAATCACGAGCTGTCCCGACTGTGGCGCCTTTTTAGTAGATACGTTGCCGCCGTTTGAACCTGAGCCTGAGCAAGAGCGTAAGTTCGTCAATGTGTATACCACTTCAGATGTGATAGAAGCGCTGAGGCTGAAGGCTTTTCTCGAGGATGCGGGTATTCCTTGTTTTCCGATGGGTTTGCAGTCGGGCAGCTTATTCCCGCTGGTACTCGCTGGCGAGCCTAGAGGGAAAATTGAGTTGCACGTGCCCGCAGACTGTGAACCAGAAGCACGCCAGATCTTAGAGGAGCTCAAACAAACAGAACCGATCGCACCCGAATAGAAACTTTTATTTCTCACTTTTTCTTTGTCCATCCCAGAGACAGCGCACATACATAATCTGACCTGCGTGATAGATATAGTGCTCTAAGAGCATCTGAATAAATTCTTCGAGCGTCTGCTCCTTCTTGCCGTCAGGCGTCTTGTGTCGACGGGCCAAATCTTTATCCGTCAGGCCGTCGAGTACTTTCTGTAATTCTAGAAAACTTTCTTCGGCCATCACGAGCGCCGATTTTAGATCTCCGCCGCGAGCCTTAAAGTCTTCGGTGAGTTTTTCCCACGTGAGGCTTCGATCGCCGAGCGCATAGCTAAGCTGAAAGCTCACGTCACCCGCGACGTGAAACGCGATATCCAGAATCGAGCCGGACATCCAGGGGAAGCCCTTGTAGTACGGCGGCTTCCACGCGGCTTCTTCGGGTTTCACGCCCTGTAGGACGTGCTGGAACGAGTGCCAGGGGCTATCTTTATAAACAGCGTTCAGTTGACGTTGATAAAGTTCAAGGCGAGTGCGCTCGGTCTGGCTCATGGTCGAATCTCTCCGCCAAATTTGATTTAGGCTATTGTGTATTGTACGAAAGCACCGGAGCAGGGACAATCTTGTAGTAGGGGCGAGGGACATGCCTCGCCCCTACAGAATCTATCTAAAAGAATAAGCCCCGGTTCTTGTCCGGGGCCAGCTGGGGGTATTAATGCTATGTTCAAGTCACGACATCCCTACCCGGCTGCACGGGTAGAATTCACATCGTTTAGGAAATGTCTAGCGATTAATATTCTAGGCTTTCTTCGGTGGAAAAGATGTGGAGCGAAGGTGAAAATTTGGTGGATGTTAAAATATACATAAAATCAGCATAATTTGTCAATGTGATGAAGATTACCTTCCACAAAAGGGTGTTTTTGTTCCGAAAAGTGACCTTCGTTACTCTCTCAAGCCCATTAAGTTTTGGGGAAGGGCTTCACATCCAATCCATCAGACAGAAATAACGATCTGCCTTTACTCAATTCAGCCGCTCCAAAGGCCCCAGCACGACGGTTGTAAACCGATCCAAGGGACACACATCGCGCAGCGCCAGCAACTCTTGACTCGTCAACTGCTCGATGAGCCTGACTTCCTCAGCCAGCGTGCGATAAGGCAAATCATAGAGTCGATCCATGCCCAGCGGGAATAGCCGGGAGATCGACTGCTCGCTGCCGACGACGATTCCCGTCAATAATTTATTCTTAGCCGCTTCGATCTCTTCTGCTGAAAAACCCTCGCGATACGTTTTTCTCAGAACATCTTGAGTGATTTCCAAGACTTTTTGAGTGCGTTCGGGATCGCAGCTGACCTGGGTATAAAAAATCCCCGCGCGGTCGAAGGCCATATATTCGCAACCCGCGTCATCGGCCAGCCCTTTGTCGATCAGAGCCCAGTAGAGACGCGAGTTGGTCGAGGCTCCTAAGATCACAGACAAGAGATCGACGGCTTCGCGCTCGCTACTCTGACGCGAAGGAGCAGGTCCGATCAGAACAATTTGCTCTCGATGCGCCTGAGTTTTGTGAAAGGTTTGCCTCGTCTCGCGCGGCTCTACGGATGCGAGGCGACGAGGCTCTACAGAATAAGACTCCCAGTCCGCACAAAATTTTTCCGTCAATCTTAAAAATTCTTTCCAGCCAAAATTGCCCGTGCAGCCGAGTAACATATTCTCGGGCGCATAGCGTTTTTGCACATAGTCGCGCATCTGCTCGTGCGTGAGCTTTTGGATAGAGTCCGTCGTGCCGAGTACGAGATGGCCCAAAGCGTGTGTCTCGAAATAGAACTGCATCGCTTTCTTGTAAGCCAAGAACGCCGGCATATCTTCGGAGCGCGCGATCTCTTCCAAGATCACTTTTTTCTCCAGATCGAAATCTTCTTTCCGAACAGCCGGTCGCATCATATCGCTGAGTAAATTGAGTGCTGGCTCTAAAAACTCGGGCAAGACTTGCAAATAATAAACAGTGTTTTCATTGCTCGTAAACGCGTTGTACTGCGCGCCCATCTTATCGAAATCGAGTTTGATCTCATCAGCTGAGCGACGATCACTGCCCTTGAAGCACATGTGCTCCAAGAAGTGAGAGACCCCGTTGATTTCGGGGATCTCGTCGCGGCTGCCGGTCTTGACGAAGAAGCCCATCGTCACGGATTTCATCGTTTGGCTCGACTCGCCAAAAACGCGCAGGCCGTTATCCAGAGTCTGCTCGTAAAAATTCACACTCTCACCTCTAAGGGGTTACGGCCCAGAGTGACTATCGTAAATTCTTTGGGAGCGTGACGCTTCAGATGCTGATTGACCTCGGCTAAAGTAATTGTTTCTATCTCTTTTAGCCGCTCATCGACGGAGACGATTTTCCCGGTGAAAAACCAGTCTTGGGTCAGGGAAAGCGCCCGTGCAATCGATGATTCTCCTTGGATAATAAGGCCCGCCTTGAGCCGAGCGCGCGCGCGCGCAAACTCATCGGGCAGCGCGCCGTCCTTCAGCTTTCTGAGCTCTGTCAACATCACATCGAGCGTCTCTTGCGCGCGGGCTGTCGTGCTCCCGGCGTAGCACGCGACGCCCGCGAAAGGTTTTGTAGCAATGTACTGAGCGCCGACTGTGTAAACTAATCCCCGTTTTTCGCGGACCTCACGGAAGAGCCGGCTGCTCATGCCGCCGCGCAAAACATTCAAAGCAAATCGCCCCAAGAGATAATCTTTGTGCGCTGGCGTCAGGTCTTCGTAGGCGATCCCGATCTGCACTTGTTCCGAATCTTTCTCCAAATGCGTCACGCTTTTGGGCTGCGCTTTGACAGATGTTGAAGACAGAAGACTTCCAGTCCAATCCCCAAAAAATTCTTGGACCCAGACCGTGACGTCCTTCCAGTCTATGTTTCCTGCAAAGGCCATGATGGCTCCTTGAGGAATATAGCCGCGTTCGAATTGGCCATAAATATCTTCGAGCTGAATCGCGTTCAGACTCTCGCGAGTGCCGCCGGGTGAGTTTGAGAGCGGCATCGGGAAAAATTTTCGCAATAATTCTCGAAAGAGCTTTCCCATCGGAGAGTCTTCCAAAGCGTCTAATGACTGAAGCGCCAACGAACGCAGTGACTCCAGCTCACTCGGCGGGAAATTGGGTTTTCTTAAAATCTGCGCATAGCGCTTGAGCGTCTCGCGTAAATTCTTGCTGAGCGTGACTCCCGAAAAGATGGCAAACTCGCGGTCCACAGACTGGCTGCGCTGTAGACCCAGGGCATCGAGTTTTTGCGCTAAACGTTTTGCGTCCAGATTTCCCGTGCCTTTGAAGAGATAATCTTGGAGCAAGAGCGCTGTTCCCTCGCGGCTCGAAGTGTCGAGCGTCGATCCGCAGGGAACGAGCAACGAGAACGCAACCGATTGGCGTCCACCGGTTGGCTCACCGAGGATCGTCAGCCCGTTTTCTAGCGGCTGAGCATGGGAGTGCATAGTAGTCAGTTATATCGACAACGACTGGTAGATGCAATTTTAAAGTAGGGGCGAGGTGACTTCGCCATGCGTTCACCTCTAGGTATTTTGTGTGAACGCATTATAGCCCAAAACTGTTCAGCGTTACTTCATAGCCTCAAGACGCCCTCTAAGTACGGCAACCTCTTCTTCCAAATCATGAATACGGCTATGCAGTAGGGAAAGCCCTAATATAAATCCCCTTACAAGCTCTGAGTTTCCCTCGTCTATGCCTGCGCGGAATAGATCAGCATCCATACGCAACTTTTCATACTCAGTCCCCCGTGGTAGATAGCCGAACTGCACCAACATCTCTTCAATGTCTTTCGATCTGACCTTGTAGTGCCCGGACCCTTTGTGTGCCTCTTCAACCATGACGCGCAGCAGGGTTTCCAACTGTAATCCTGGGTCCATTACTCCTCCTTCACTGGTGCAAGGGCTTAAACAATAGTTACTAAGGGCGTTGGTGCACGAATAAAGAAGTAGCGCGGCTCGGGTAAACTTGCAGGTATGTCTCCTACCAACAAGCCAACTCGTCCGCGCCAGAAGTCAGTATACCGAATTCGTAACTGGGCCGACTACGACCGCGCCTTGGTCC
>JACOSB010000016.1 GCA_016179105.1 Candidatus Acetothermia bacterium | reverse complement strand
CGGAGCCACTTTACTCAACTCCATTCCAGAGAACTGCTTCTGACTGGCGACGAGAAAATCCACATAAAGATCGAGGGAACATTTCTGGCGTTGCATACCCCTATCTTACTGTTCATAAACTCAACCGCGAAAGTCCTGTCTATAATGAAATCGACGTTTTTGAAACTGAGAACGGCACCGACTGGAACCTCACCACGCATACCCGACAGGGGCAGGCGGGAGTGGCGAATTTTTACCACCACCACAAAATGATACGTGCGCGTGACAACAGCAAGTTTTCTGACGACTTCAACACATACGCCATCAAGTGGGAACCCAATAAGGTCATTTATTACCTGAACAACAAGATTGTGCGTGTCGTGACTGATCACATTGCCGATCACAACATGTACATCCTTGCGAACCTCGAGCTCGACGGGGGCACCAGGCAGGACGGCCGCGGGCAGCTAGCCGATGCAGTTTTCCCCAATTATTACGATATCGACTACATCCGCGTGTACCAGCGGGCCGATCACAGGGTACCCGATCCCGTTTTCATGATCAACGGGGTTAGAAGCTTTTCATATACGTCTCCGGTGCAGGTGAAATACGGCCGCCCGCTTCGCCTGAATGGCATCGAAAGCTATTCGCCCGACTCGAAATATTTCGTCGCCGTTCAGCAGGTGAATGGCTCGGGCGTACCGATTGGCTTCGAAGCAATGGGCTGGCTGACGCCTGCTGAAGTGCAGAAAATTAGCAACTTCAACCTGAAAAAGTTTAGCCAGTCGAAAGGCCTGATCCTCGGTATCAACAACACATACAAGGTAAAGCTGGTATCGGCCGGGTCTCCGTACCCATGGGTGGAGCAGAACCAGTATTTCAAGCTCATCCCGTGCACCAACAGCATGGACTTTACCATTAACGGGAAAGGCGCTTCGCCGATCGTGGTGGACTATGAATTCGGGTTTCCCAGCCTGAGTCTCGACGCTTCTGCATCGGCGCCATGCGACAACAACTATTTTCTTTCCATTGAGCCTTCCAATGCTAACTGGGACCGGCTGGGCGGCGAGGTCAACGGATGGCTCACCGCGCAGGAAATCAAGAATATCGATCACCTTGACCTGTACGCTTTTGCCCTCGCCCGAGGACTTACGCTCCAGTACAACTCCTATTACAGGGTGGTGATGGCCGCTGGCAATCCATGGACGCCCGTCGGCAAGCTGCTCCGGATTAACCCGGTCAGCAACTTCATCGATTTTTCGATCAACGCCGACAACGGCGGAACCTACCAGTCGGTCGAGGTGGCTTTTAATCCCCGGCATCCTTTCCAACCCCCGCTGGTGCTTGAGGGTTACCGCTCCAAAACGTCTTACCGGATTCCCGAGCCGTTCATGGTATCGGTCGAAACTTCCGATCAATACTGGGGAAGGGCCGGTGACGAGAAAACGGGATGGTACTCGGCCGACAAGATCAAGCATTTTGATTTGCGGCAGTTTGCGGCCGACAAGGGATTGAGCCTCAACTACGGCAGCTACTACCGCGTCGGTGTGGCCACCAACTTTCCCTGGACTGTGAAAGCCTTGCTGCTGCATCTCGCGCCCTGCACCAGTGTGCCGGACTTTACCATCAACGGCAAGCATCGCACCGATTTCACGCCGATTACCGTTGGTCCCAACCAGCCGGTTCGTCTCAGCGCCTGGAACAGCGTGTCCTGCTATCCCAACAAATACCACTTCCTCTCGGTGCAACGCTCCGACCAGTCCGGTTACGTGGTGTACAACCCCGAAGTGATGGAATGGCTCGATGACGATCTGACCATCAAAATGGGACGCCCCGAATGGGAGGCCCCGGAGAACCTCGGCTGGTACGATGTAAAGAAATATGCTTCCGACCGAGGCCTGACGCTGTTGGTCGGCAATTACTACCGCATCAAGCTGTGTACCATCGGCCCTAACTGGGATTGCCACCAGTCGATCATCTACATGAGTCCCTAGCGGCCATGAGTCTCTATGCAGGGTATCGCACCGATTGATGCTGTTGGCGAATTCAGATTGTGTTGATTTTCGTGCGTAGATTAGCTGATGAGGAAGTGACTTCAATGGCGCTGGTCACGCAGGCAAGAAGGGGCCCAACCCACAGAATTCGACGTGTTAAGCGATGCCCAGACTGTGTGCAAAGAAGGTAATATGTGAGCATCAATGAGACCTCACAATTGAGGGCGGGGCGTCCGGGCCGAGCGCTCGGGCGCCCGTCCTCACGAAATCAAGGACGGAATCGGCGGGGGCCGGGCAAGAACGCGCTCGGCCCCTGCGGCGTTTTGCTTCAGGGCCTCTCGACTCTTCTATGCGCGACCGCCCGATAAATCTCCTCGCGCTCCCGCTTCCCGATCCCCCAGACCTTCACAATTCCTTCTTCCTCAAAAAACTCGTACACCACCCGATAAACTTGGCGACAAAAACGGATCGTCCGCAGGCCGGTGAGATCATACCCCATCTGCTGGCCTAACGGTTTGCCCAACTCCGGGGCCTCGGCGATCTTTTCCATCTGTTTCCAGGCAAGCTGCTGCAGCGGCGGGTCCAAGGCTTTCAGATCGGCGACGGCCCCCTCGACAAACTGAACCGTATAACTCATCGCAACCCAAGCTCCGCTGCTACCTCCTCCGCGGAGAGCACTCGATCCCCTCTGCGCCCTTGAATCTCCAAGAAAAGGTTGAGATGATCGACCAACTCCCGTAGCTCGCGCAGCTCCTGATGCAGCTGCTCATAGGACGGGAAGTCCACCACGACGGCCTCCGGCCGGCCATGGCGGAGCACGATCAGCTCGCCTTCCTTGAGCCGGTCTAGGAATTCCCCGAAGTGGCGTCCGACCTCGCTGCTGGTGACCATGCGGTTGCCGGCAATGCGTAAGCTCATCTGCTATACCTCCCGCAAAAATATACGCAAAATTGTACGTGGCATGGGCCGATTAGTCAAGTAGGGACGAAGCATTTTGATTTGCGAATGCTTCGCCCCACCCAATATCGACTAATTTCGCTGAGTTGAAGCTCATTTCACGTTTTTGTCACGCCCCTACTCTATGCTAGAGATTGATCGGCGGACGCAGATGATGAGTCCGGCCGACGAACTAAGCCAAATCAACAGATCCAAGGAGGGATCTACGATGAAGTTCTACAAGGAATCTACCACGCGTCTCATCCGACGGTTCGTTGTCAGTCTGTTTGTGATCGGAGTCGTCTTGGGGCTGACCGCTTCGGCCCAACAGCAGCGCCAGCAGCCTCAAACCACCATCAAGATCGTCCCGGAAAAGCCAACGTCTAATGACGAGATCAAGCTGGAGCTATCGGGAACCTTCCCCGATGCCTGTGTGCCGGAAAAAGAGTCTGTTAAAGTCACTGTCGAATACAATCAAGTCACGGTAGCGACGTCGCACACGAGTGATGATTTTTGTGATGTCGCGGTATCGAACTGGAGCCTGAGCGTGCCGGTGGGGAAGAAACTGGCCGCGGGGCCGTATCGTGTGATCGTTCTCTTCCGCATGACCAAAGAGCCGCCGGATTATCTGTTGGGCATGGCGACCTTCGCGGTGATCGAGAAGAGCGCGAACACCGATCAAATGGGCAGCCAAGCGAGCAGCGTTCCCCTCACGATCCTCTCCTGCGACAAAGCGCGCTCCGATGGACCTTGGGTCCCCGGGCCGCTCTATGGGAGCAGCCTCAATACTTCGAGAAGCAATATTTATCGCGTTGCGCTTCCTGGGACTACGAGTGAACAAGTCGGCGACACGGTCAAGATAGAGCTCGAAAGCAAGGACGGGGTCATCCTCCCAGGCTACAAGTTTGACCACTGGGAGGCTGTCCAAGATGCCGAAATTAAGGCTGGAAGTGGACAGCCCCCACAAGTGAGTATACACATAACCGGGCCCAATCCGTTGGTCAAGCTCTGCATGGAACAGACAGAGCTGCCGGACCTCACAGTCAAGATCAACGCGAGCGTGCGGCGCTACACCGAGCGCGAGCAGGTCTTCTGCGACGTGATCGTCCTCACCACCGTCAGCAACCAGGGCGATGGGCCGGCAGGACTGCACCAGATCTCGGATGATGGGGCTCCGTCTGATAAGAAGCCTAAGTCTACTAAGAGATATGGCCTGGGGAGGAACGGCGGCAACGACAGCCATGCGACGAAGACGGACCTTCTAGACCATCTGCGACCGGGGTTGTACTTGTTTGGGGCGAAGGTAGAGAGCCTCAGCATCAAAGAGAAAGACACAACGAACAACACGGCGATGTTTCCCGTGCTGTGTCGGTGAAAATCTAAATCGCCCGTAGGGGCGGTTCGCGAACCGCCCCTACTCCTAAGGAGGGATCAAGATGATGATCCAATATCTCAAAGCAAGGAAAGTAGGTGAGACGTGCGAGCAGACCAAAGTCGTCCAAAGGGCAGCATCTAGCGCCGAAGCGGGGCGCTCTACAAATACCCAAACTCACACAAACACAAAAGGAGAAATTACTATGCAGATTCGCAAGATTGTCTCAACCAGCTCGGTCGCGTTGGCATTGGCGTTGACTATCGGAATTGGAGGGCTGTTCACCCTGGCACCCTATCCCGTGCCGCCCGACCAAGGCTCGGTAGCTTTCATGGTCGTCAGCTTGACCGGCCCGGCGACGGCGCAAGTCGGTCAGGAAGTCCAGTACTGTGCCAAGATCCGGAACGAGGGCAAGTCTGAAGGAACTCAATTGATCACGTTCCGTATGGACGGCAAGGTCCAGGCCTCGGTCTCGCAAACGCTGGGAGGTCAGGATGAAGCCGAGGTCTGCTTCAAATACAAGTTTGCCGCGACTGGGGCCCATCAAGCCACGGTCGATACGGAGAACGACACCAAAACCGTCAACATCTTAGTGAACTGAACAACCTTCGATTTGGTCGTGTAGTCAAAAGAGGGGGCGAGCAGCCCCCTCTTGGCTCACCGAAACCCGCACATTGCGTTAGCTCCTGAGCACACCCGATACCTTCTAGGTTATAATTACAAGAGACATTGCTTAGGCTGAGCAGCTTCAAGGGTGTTCCAGTTCTCACTCTTTGAGTCTCCTAGGGCAGCGCTAAAGTGTCCAGAAAAAGAAGGAGAGCGATTTAGCGATGAAGTATCTCGTTGGCATGTTGGAGTCGGCGCGGAGTTGGACTCTTTTAGGCTTAATCTTAATCGCAATCGGAACGCTTATCGGAACTCCTACGGTCAACCTCGGCGTAGCGCAACAGCAATTCACTCTAGAGGTTGATGTGGTTTCGCCATCACCGACTGCTCAAATACAAGTGATTCCGCCTCCTGGCTTCGGCCCCATCTCTTGCCCGCCTGCCAACGCCAATAATTGCACGACCCAATATCAAGCTGGAACTAATGTTACTGTCACTGCTACTTCTGGCGTACCCGTTTTAGGTCACAACTGGCAATTTGCTCAATACGTTGCCGGTCCACCCGTTGGTATAAACATTGGTCCTCCTATCATTGTATCTGGGTGTATATTGACGACGAACACCTGTACTTTTGTGATGCCGGCAAGCCCTCTTGAGGTCCATGTGGAAATTCAAGGCGCACAAACGAGCTGCATCCCGCCGCCGTCGGGGATGGGTGCCTGGTGGCCGCTGGATGAGACCTCGGGAACGACTGTCACAGACATAGTCAATGGCCATAACGGGACTGCGCTGCCCGGACCGATCGGTGCCTTTTCTGGTCCAGGACCTGTGACGTCCGCTCAGTGGCCGCCGCCACCTTTCCCGGTGGGAATGGTCAATAATTCCTTGTACTTCGAGGGCTCGCGGTACATCCGAGTGCTTTCGCATTCTGATCTCGAACCAGGCGCGGGCGATTTCACGGTAGATGCGTGGGTGATATTCGCTATCACTCCAGGTAGTCATCTGCTGAATATCGCGGAAAAGCTCGCAAGTGTAGAAAGATGGCAGTTCTATATTCAGTATCTCAACGGTAACACAACTGGCCAATTGAATTTCCAAGTGCGCGGTTCCTCGGGTGGCCCTTTACAAGGCGGCGTTGGGGTTCCAATCTCACCCCAAGCGTGGCATCATGTTGCCGTTACATTCCAAAGAGGCACGCAAGACGTTGTCAACCTCTACCTAGATGGTGTGCCTGCCAGTAGCAATCCTATTGTCCTTGTAGGTAATGTTACCAACTCGATGGACTTGTTCATTGGTACTGGTGACTTAGTTGGACGTGAGATCGCGATTGACGAGTTAGAAATCTTCAAGCGGGCTCTCAAACCACAGGAAATCGAGGCCATCTTCAAAGCTGGCTCTGCTGGCAAGTGCAAGACTAAGCCGCCGGGTGAAGCAACCGCTGATCTGGGCGATGCTCCCGACAGTACAAATAACTTTGGCATAGGGATGACGACCTATACTCCTCCTGTGCCAGCCCGTTTCCCGACCGTCTTCAATTCGAGCCCTGCGGGGCCTAAGCATCTGCAACCCAAGGCTGTCGCTTGGCTAGGCGCGAATGTCACTTTCGAGAACGAAGCGGACATGCTGCCAGATGCAGACGGCATCACAAATATAGACCCGCCTAATAACGCCGCCGATAGAGACGGCGCCGACGACGGACTGGCACCGCTGAGTACGTTGCCCGCCTGCGGCCAAATCCAGCTCAACTACATCCTCTCGACTTTTGCATCAGCACCGACAACGCAACCAATGTATGTTAACGTCTGGTTAGACTACAACCGCGACGGGGATTGGGAAGACAGCTTCAAATGCCCGTTGAGCCCAACAGCTACGGGCCTCGCGAGCGAATGGGCCGTCCAGAATGAGCTCATCCCCGCGGGTACTCTACCAAGCCCCCGCATGACCTCGGTCTTTACCGCGGCCAATCTGGACCCCGGAAAAGACATCTGGGTGAGAATTACACTGAGCGATCAACCCGCGCAAGTGCCCTCCGCAGGAGGCAACCCCGACGGCCAAGGCCCTCCAGCGGGCTTTAAGTACGGCGAGACGGAAGACTATCTCTGGAAGAATGTCGGCTTGCCTCCGACAGAAACAAGGTGCGACCTCAAGATCGAGAAGAAAGTTCAACCCAACCCCTTGGTCAGCGGGCAACAAGCGACGGCGACTATCACGGTGACCAACGTAGGCAACGCGCCCTGTCCCGGTCCAACGACCGTGACCGAGGCGGTGCCCTCCGGCTTGACGCTCGTCTCCGCAAGCGGCTCTGGTTGGTTCTGTGTTGGGAATGTCTGTACCTATCCGCTTCCAATTCCTGTGGGCGGCAACGTTTCGGTCACTTATACGTTCAACGTGACCGCGCCAGCGGGGACCGTTATCCAGAACTGTGCCACGGTTTCGAACCCGAACGACCCCAACGCAGCGAACGACAGAGATTGCATCACGACTCCGGTCGTGCCAGGCACAGCGTGTGATTTAAAGATCACGAAGACGGCCAGTCCCAATCCGGTACAAAGCGGCCAGCAACTGACCGTCACTCTTGTGGTGACGAACGTGGGCAACGGACCCTGCCAAGGCATCACTACGGTGACGGATGGTCCACTCCCTTGGTTGCAGGTCACTAGTGTGGCGCAGGGAGGTAGTCTGTGGAATTGCTCGGTGGCGCCGCCGAATCCTGGAGCGACCGTCTCTTGCACTTGGAATGCCAGCATCCAGCCTGTACCGCCCGGACCGCTTCCCACGATTAACATCACGGGGACTGTCGTCGCATCGGCGGGCAGCCAAATTCAGAACTGCGCGACCGTGACCAATCAGAACGACATCAACCCGGCGAATAACCAGTCCTGTGTGACCATACAGGTAACGGGAGGCGTGTGCGACAGAGAGATCAAGAAGACCGTCACGCCTAACCCCGTGAAGAGTGGCCAGCAGGTGACTATCACCCTGATTGTGACAAACGTGGGTACAGCAGCGTGTCCTGTTGTTGCTGGCATAAACGTGGCAGACTCGCAGCCCATAGGGCTGACCTTCCAGCAGCCTGTATCGGCAAACAAGCCTGGGTGGTCATGCGGATTCAGCGGTCCAGGCGTCATTGCCTTCTGTACTGCTACCAGTCCGCTGCTACCAGGTTCAGCAAATGCAGTTACGATCACCTTCAAGGCGATGGTGACCGCGCCGCCGGGTAGCACGATCCAAAACTGCGCTGAGGTGACCAATGTAGGCGACGCCAATCAGGCGAATAACAAGTCGTGTGTGACCGTGTCAGTTATATAAAAGAGTGCTGCACGACACGGCGCAGCGATAAAATAAAGACACCTGTAGGGGCGAGGTGACCTCGCCCCTACAAATTCTCTCAACGTGAAATCACCCAAACAACGCTTAGATATTTTGCTCGTTGAACGCAAGCTGTTTGAAACTCGTTCGGCGGCTCAGCGTGAGATTCTCGCGGGCAATGTCTTCGTCAACGGGCAATTGGCCGATAAGCCCGGTACGCAAATCTCCGTAGATTCCAAGATTGAGATCAGAGCGAAAAATCCGTATGTGAGCCAGGGCGGGCTCAAGCTCGAAAAAGCCCTGCGCGAGTTCGCGATCGATGTCACTGGAAAAATCTGTCTCGATATAGGCGCGTCGACGGGTGGCTTTACGGATTGTCTCTTGCAGCACGGGGCCAAAAAAATTTTCTCTGTCGATGTCGGCAAGGGCCAACTCGATTGGAAGCTGCGCAACGATCCACGCGTCGTTGTGTTGGAAGAAGTTAATGCGCGCTATCTCAAGCCGGAACAGATTGGTGAACTTGCAGATCTGGCGACGGTCGATGTCTCTTTCATCTCGCTCAAGCTAGTCTTGCCTGCACTGATACCCATCGTCGAGCCCGATGGAGTTTTTATCTTATTGGTCAAGCCCCAATTCGAAGCTGGACGCGAGCACGTCGGGCGCGGCGGCGTTGTCAAATCTCGGGAGATTCACTTAGCAGTCTTGCGCGAGTTAACCCATTTCATCCAAAATCAGCTAAAACTCTCTGTCATCAACGGGACCTTTTCGCCCATCAAAGGTCCCGCGGGCAATATCGAATTCTTGTTGCACGTTCTGAATTCTTCAGACAAACAAAACCCTTTGAATCTGGAGCAGATCGTCAGCGGAGGGCACGCTCAGTTGGGTGAAAAATAAGAGCGGGCCAACCCAGGAAATTCCTGAGCCGGCCCGATTCTCTCATAAGTTGGTAGTTTTCTTACTTAACGATCAATTTCTGCAACTGGGTTTTCACGACCTCACCGTTCTGGCCGCGCACCGTCACGACGTACAGATAGACGCCGCTGACGAGACGCGTGCCGTGTCTATCCTCCAAGTGCCAGGCAAAGCCATTGGGCTGTCGATTGCTCAGATAGACGGACTTTCCGCGCAGATCGAAGACTTCGATTTGTAAGTCCTTGAGCACTCCATGCCCGGCGACCAAGAAGTAGATCACATTGGAGGCGAGCACAGTGTGCACGGCTGTAGCCGCGAACGGCTTGGTCAGCTCGCTCTCTGCTTTACTCCATTTAATGACAAACTTCTGGAGCTTGGTCTGGATGAGTTTTCCGTCTTCGCCGCGCACGGTGACGGTGTACAAGTAGACCCCATTGGCCACGCGCTGGCCCGTCTTGTTTTCTAACAACCAGGCCCAACCGTTGGGGTTCCAGTCACTCTGATAAATCGATCTTCCCTTGAGATCGACGATTTGAACTTGGAGATCTTTGACACCATGCCCTGCCACGAGGAAGTGGATACCATGTTGGACCATCATTGTTTGCACGCTGAAGACGGCCAGCTTATCGAAAGGTTCGGTATCGCGCGTATTTGCGAATTTGGCAAATACAGTCTGTCCGCAGGCTAGCATGATTTGATGACCTAAGCCTCCACTAGAGCACTGAGGGCCCATCCGCGGGAAGGTTTGATGGAATCCCGGGGGTAACACTTCGCAAACGGTATACGTACCCGGTGGTAGACCCTGGAAAGAATATTTCCCATTGCCGTCAGTGGTGGTCATCAAACTCACCGGATTACCCATCCAGTCCGTGCCCGTCAATGTTATAGTGATATTGGACAGGAACGGTTCATTGCGATCCTGGTTACCATCTCCGTCAAAATCCAAGTATTTCACACCGTGTATGTCTCCCGTACTGTTGCAGACGACTGTGACGAGATCATCGTCTGTATTGTCTTGCGGATTGGGATCGGGTGTGGAACTGGAAACAGTCGCAACGTTCTTGATATTTGAAGTGGCAGGAGTGTCAACGCTTACAGTGATAGTAAACGTGCTGCTGGCACCGACAGGCAGCGAACTGGGGTTCATACACGTCACGGTCTGCCCGAAGGCCGAGCAAGTCCAGCCTGCACCGGAAGCTGAAACGAAGGTAAGACCAATAGGTAATGTATCGATCACGGTAATAGGACCCGCTGCTGTGGACGGTCCATTGTTGGTTATCGTGATGTTATAGGTGCTATTCTGGCCGGCTATGAAATTGCCGCTGTGAGTCTTCACGATCTGCAGGTCAGCCACAGGGTTCACCGTCGTGTCTTCTGTATCAGTATTGTTTCCCTGATTCGAGTCGGGTGTCGTCGAGGTGACAGTCGCCGTATTGGTCAACGTCGTGGCATTGGCGGGAGCTGTGACGACGATCGTGATCGGAGCTGCTGCACCCACAGACAGGCTGCTTCCGAGTGTGCAGGTGACTGTGCCTGCTGCTTGGCTGCACGACCATCCCGTACCCGACGCACTCACGAACGTCACGCTTCCTGGGAGCGTATCTATCACCATCACGTTCGTCGCTGTGCTCGGACCAAGGTTCGTGACTTGCAGCGTGTATGTGAGCGTGCCGGTCGCATTGACCGGGTCAGGATTATCACTCTTCACGATCGACAGGTCTGAGACTGGATTCACGGTCGTATCTTCGGTATCAGTGTTGTTGGCCGGATTGGGGTCCGTGCTCGCCGACGTCACGGTCGCTGTGTCAATCAAAGTCCCCGCTTCGTTGGGAGCCGTGACGGTAATCGTGATCGGCGACGCCGTGCCCACAGCAAGACTTGTGCGGGTGCATGTCACGATACCCACGGCTTGGCTACAACTCCAGCCGCTGCCCGACGCGCTCACGAACGTGACGCCCGCCGGGAGCGTGTCGCTCACGCTGACGGTCGCTGCGGTGCTCGGACCGTTGTTGGTGACCTGAAGTGTATACGTGAGCGTCGCACCAGCATTGACCGGGTCGGGGTTATCGCTCTTCACGATCGACAGATCAGCCACGCTGATGACTGTCGTGTCTTCTGTGTCAGTATTATTGTTTGGATTGGAGTCCACCGTCTGTGAACTGACGCTCGCCGTATCTGTGATGGTGCCACCCTCGCTCGGAGCGGCGACGGTGATCGTGATGGGCGAGGCTGCCCCCACAGGGAGACTGGCCATCGTGCACGTGACAACACCCGCGGCTTGGCCGCAGTTCCAACCTGCGCCGGATGCGCTCACGAACGTGACACCCGCCGGGAGCGTATCGGTGACTGTCACAGACGTCGCCGTGCTCGGGCCGTTATTGGTGACTTGGAGTGTGTACGTGAGGGTAGCTCCGGCATTGACCGGGTCGGGGTTGTCACTCTTGTTGATCGCAAGGTCTGCGATCGAAGTCACCGTCGTATCTTCTGTATCGGTGTTGTTGCTCGGATTCAAATCAGTCGTTGACGAGCTGACTGTTGCCGTATCTGTGATCGTTCCACCGTTGGCGGGTGCTGTGACTATGATAGTGATCGCGGGAGCTGCGCCGACGGCTAAGCTCGCGCGTGTGCACGTCACTATCCCAGCAGCTTGGCCGCAGCCCCAACCGCTTCCCGTAGCACTCACGAATGTAGTCCCTCCGGGGAGTGTGTCTGTGACCGTTACGTTTGTTGCCGTGCTCGGTCCCGCGTTAGCGACGTTGAGCGTATACGTCAATGTCCCATTAGCACTGACTGGATCGGGATTGTCGCTCTTTGTGATGGACAAGTCTGCGACCGGATTGACGGTCGTGTCTTCGGTGTCGGTGTTGTTGTTCGGGTTCGAGTCCGTCGTCGACGAATTCACCGAAGCAATGTCTGTGATCGTGCCACCGCTAGATGGAGCCGTGACCGTGATCGTAATGTTAGGTGCTGCGCCAACCGCCAAGCTCGTGCGCGTGCACGTGACGATGCCGCTGGCTTGACCGCAGCTCCAGCCGGTTCCAGAGGCACTCACGAACGTCGTCCCGGTTGGAAGTGTATCGGTCACCGTCACGTTGGTGGCCGTGCTGGGGCCAGCGTTTGTCACTTGAAGTGTATACGCAAGTGTCGCACCAGCATTGACGGGATCGGGGTTATCGCTCTTCACGATTGACAAGTCTGCGACCGCGTTCACCGTGGTGTCTTCAGTGTCAGTATTGTTGTTTAGATTGGAGTCAGTCGTCGACGAGGTCACGGTCGCCGTGTCGGTAATTGTGCCATTGTTAGAGGGGGCTGTGACCGTGATCGTAATCGCCGGGGCAGCGCCCACAACCAAACTCGTACGCGTACACGTCACTGTGCCAGCAGCTTCGCTGCAACTCCAGCCTGTACCCGATGCGCTCACGAACGTCGTCCCGGTTGGAAGTGTATCGGTCACCGTCACGTTCGTCGCGGTGTTGGGGCCGGCGTTGGAGACGTTGAGCGTGTAGGTCAACGTGCTGTTCGCATTGACTGGATCCGGGTTATCGCTCTTCACGATCGAGAGGTCTGCCACAGGGTTCACAGTCGTGGTCTCCGTATCTGTGTTATTGCCGGTGTTCGGGTCGTTGGTCGGAGAGCTGACCGACGCGTTGTTCGTAATTATTCCATCATTGGAAGGTGCCGTCACGGTGATTGTGATGTCCGGGGCAGGGCCGACGGCCAAACTTGCGCGCGTGCACGTGACAGTCCCAGCGGATTCACTACAGCTCCAGCCACTTCCGATAGCACTGATGAAGGTCACTCCCGCGGGCAGTACGTCTGTTACGGTGACCGACGTCGCGGGGCTCGGACCGGCGTTATTTATTTGGAGAGTGTAAGTCAACGTACCGCCGGCATTGACCTGGTCCGGGCTGTCGCTCTTCACGATCGAGAGGTTCGCCGAGGGATTAACCGTAGTCGATTGGGTCGCTGTATTGTTATTCGGATTCGTATCGGTCTCGTTCGCCGCGACAGAAACAGTGTTGGTAATCATGCCCGCCGCGCTGGTTGTTATCACAATCGTGATCGTGGCGCTGGAGCCGTTCGTGAGCGTCCCCAAGTTACAGGTGACGACACCAGCGGCTTGGCTGCAACTGCCCTGGCTGGGCGTGGCTGAAACAAACGTCACACCCGGAGGCAATGTATCGGTCGCGGTCACTCCCGTCGCGGTCCCAGGACCATTGTTGGTGACGGTGACCGTGTAGGTCACGTTATTTCCTACGATCACCGGGTCGGGTGAATCTATCTTTGTTACAGACAAATCAGTCCCCAAGACCGTGGTCATTTCAGTGGCAGTATTGTTGGCAGTATTGGTGTCTGCCTCATCACCAGTAACTTGGGCAGTATTGGTGATAGTTCCTGTTGTATTGGGTGTGACCGTGATGGTGATGGTGGCACTGGCAGCATTTGCCATAATGCCCAAGCTACAGGTGACGACACCGGCAGATTGACTGCAGCTACCCTGGCTGGGCACAGCAGAAATAAAAGTGACGCCGCCCGGCAATGTGTCCGTCACGATGACTCCGCCCGCGTTGTCGGGGCCGTTGTTGGTCACGTTCAACGTGTACGTCAAGTTGTTGCCGGCGATGACCGGGTCGGGAGAGTCGGTCTTCGTGACCGCCAGATCTGTGAGACAGGTGTTTAGAGCGTTGCGGGTGAAATCTTTTAGAGTTGCGCTAACAGAAGCTGAGCTACGGGTTTCAGAAATAACCGCTCTATAGCAAGACCCCGGCGCTCCTATGGCGGTGATATCGATGCCCAATTCAAAGAACTCGGAAATAGCGAGCGTGTTGGGGCCTGACGTCTTATCCTGATCAGCCCATGGAGTAGTCAAAGAGGATGTATTCACTGAACCACACACGTTATCGGCCGCCCCCGCAGAAGCACAGTCTGCACCGCTAGCAATCGGTGTAGTGTTCAATGCACCGCCGGTCCATTGGTAGACATTGATAGTGGCGACGGCACCACCGTTCGTAAACTCGGCTACGATCAAGAGGTCTCCCTCTTGGTGTACACCCGTAAAACTCGTCGCGCTACCCGACGACGTACAATTCGCAGTCGGATCTTGTAAGAGCCAGAAGCCTACATCGGCAGCACCTGCATTATCAAAGCGTTCGAGTGCTAAGTAGACCAACGCATGGTTTATCTTATTTCCACTCGTGGGCCTGAACGAAACGCCGTAGGTATGCAAAATGTTATCTTTATCGGGGGTGGGAACCGAGGGGATGCACTGCCAACTGGGGATGTCATTGATATCTTTGCTCCCGCCTCCCGTGAAGGTTGTCGGGTCGGGGCTGGCTTCGTCATGGGTGAATTCCGAGCTGAAGGCGTCCGTTGGTAACGCAAGGGGTGTACCACCGGGGCTACCGCTGCTGAAGAGATCGCCCCAGTCGGTCGGTATCTCTGTACCCCCGGGTGTCACATCGTCGACGATGTTGCCGTCCAGCTCCATGACGCCCGCATCGTGAACGGCCAAAGCCGGGAGACCAGCAAAAAAAACTAAGAAGAGTCCCCAAACGATGAACCGTGAAATCAGACGACGCTCGCCACCGCTGTAACCCCTCTTCGTGCCTTCAAACGAGAGTAAGCTCCTCGAGCACAAACGCCAAAAACCGTGAAATCTCACGCCAACCTCCTCCTATATTTGACTGACATAGTTTCGACCTACGAATTCGTTACGCCTGCCTCCTTATACTCTTCATCGCTGAGGCGTTTCTCTTAAAATCGCACTCGAGTGCCAAAAGCCAAGGCATCTAACGACTCTGCTGATAAAACGATCGCACCGGTGAACGTTACTGCTCCGACGGTCCATGACATATCCGCCGAGAATTGATAGAAGTCCGCGATCAAGCCGAGCAGAGAGACGCGCGCCGTCCATGAGAGATTGCCCGTCGCTGCGTTCACGAAGATATCATGTTGCAAAGCACCTTTCCCTAAGCTGCACAAGATGGAAAAGAGTTGCTCAGTACAGACTCTCAGATCACTCGTGATGGTGACTCCTGGGGGATCAAAGACACTAATAAACTCAGCGATCTGCGATTCCCACGTATTCGTATCGGCAAGATAGAAATACCATATTGCCGTAATCGAAACGTCACCAAACTTCAGTTGGGTTTTAAGGCTATCTGAAGCCGGACCGAGGCTCGAATTTAAACGCATCGTGTTTTCGACGATGAGTCCCAAAGGACTCAGCCTGGCGCGGGTGTTAATCTCTACATAACAGATTCCTTCGATCGGACAATAA
This sequence comes from Candidatus Acetothermia bacterium, assembly GCA_016179105.1. Lineage (GTDB taxonomy): Bacteria > Bipolaricaulota > Bipolaricaulia > RBG-16-55-9 > DRXL01 > JACOSB01. Next base: position 3,296 of record JACOSB010000016.1, on the reverse strand, counting down.
GTGCTCGGATTGGCCACGAAGTGAAACTCGGTCTTAAGATTAAACGTCACTCCGCCAAGGACCAGATTGCTGATGAACAATTTCTCTTCTTGGATACTAAAGCTGTCGACAACTATTCCCTCGTAGAGACGCTCCACAGGCTTGCATTCAGCGAAGCATTCCAATCCCTGGCGTGCTCCTATCCAAGACTCTGTGCGCAAGACGATTCCGCTCACAGTTTGGCCCTCTAAAGCCAGCACGCTCCCTACGCGATAGGCCGGCGCGGTTGCGCTGCCCAGGTTGGCGAACAACAAGCGGGCTCCCAGGCTCATACCCGCGATATTGACCGTGAGTTCTGCGATTTTCTTGCGTAAAACGAGCGCCGGATCGAGCATCCCTGCAGAGTCGAAGATGGTAGCTAATCGTAAGTTGGCAACCGCTGGATGAAAGCGGTTAGGGTCCTCCAGTAACCAGTACAAAACACTGTCGACGACAGGGCAATCAAGCAACGGGGGAGTGACATCGGCGGGTGCGGCTGCGCTAACACAATAGCGCCGAGCCAAAGTTGATACAGTACGTACCTCTTCTATCTCAGTAACGCTGGGGGCAAAAACGAGTAAATCTTTCACGGAGATTGCACCAATCACCGAGGAAATGACAAATTCTTGGTATTCCAATCCCTTGAAAGTGAAGACTGTTGTGGTGTTGATCTGTACACCACTAATATTTAGTTGCAACGAGAGATCAGCTTCAAACTTCATTTTTATTTTATCAACCTTGCGACAGCCATCCTCGTCAATGAGTGTGTCTCCATCGTTGTCGATTCCGTCCGGCGGATCTTCATCGACGAACGTATCGCCATCTTCGTCGACGCCGCAAGACACCGGGTGCATGACGAGATCGACCTGAAAACTCCCGGAGATCGGAGCAGCCATGACCGTCGCAGCCGTGGCGATCATCCAGAGCAAGAGCAGCGCACCGCCCCGATATCGCGAGAAAAACCGCAGATGTCTAAACATCTTCACCAACTCCCTTTCACCCTCTCCGTTTTTGTGACCTTCGCTCAGGAAGGGAATTTTCCGGGAAGGGAGCTCATCGGCCACCGTGGCTCAAACGATGATGCTGCCTTGAATAATCCCCGTCATTCCTGAGGGTGATGCACGTTAGAAATTATCGAGGAATATAGGAGACAAAGTCTGTGGCAGAGGTGACAATGGGAGGGTGTTGGATGTTACTTCGTTTGATAAAACCCTCACCCCGCCTACGGCACCCCTCTCCCGTTTGAACGGGAGAGGGGTGCCGTAGGCGGGGTGAGGGTTTTATCGTAATTTACAACGTTATCGGACGACCAGCTTTTGCAGCTTGGTCTTCATGACCTCACCGTTCTGGCCGCGTACCGTCACAACGTACAGATAGACGCCACGCGCGACGCGCTGATTCTTCAGGTTCTGGAGTTTCCAGGCCCAGCCGTTGGGCTGCCAGCCACTGATATAGACTGGTTTGCCCCTCAGATCATAGAGTTGCACTTGCATGTCCTTGATGCCGTGACCGGCCGCGAGGAACTGGATTCCATCCTTGGTCGAGAGTGCTTGGAAGGCAGAGACCGCAAGCGTTGCGGACTCGGACTCGTCCAACGTGTCAGGCGTGTCAGCAAATTTGACGAACTTACTCTCGCACCCTTGGATCACCACCAGATATCCGAAGGTCATACCGGGACACATGGCGCCACTGCGTGGGAAGCTCTGATCCAACCCGGGTGGCAGGACTTCGCAGACGAGGTATGTGCCCGGGGGTAGGTTCATGAAGGAGAACTGCCCTTGTGCGTTCGTTACCGTAGTGATCGTGGTGCCAGTGGCCGTATTGGTCAGGGTAGTCGTGATTCCAGGTAGGTATGGGTCATTAGGATCCTTGTTTCCGTCACCGTCATAATCCAGGTACTTCACGCCATGGATATCCGCGGGGGTGGCGCAGTTCACGACCAGCGGCTCGATCGCGCTCGTGGAGGGGCTATAGTTGGCATCACCACTGTAAGTGACCTGATAGCACAGTCCGGGTAGAGCTGTCACGGTCGGGTTGGATTCGGCCATGCCGCCACTGAGCGTGACCGTCTGGGTGGAGACGGGGCTGCCTGTGCATGTGGTGTTGTTGAAGAGGCTGAAGGTCACGGTGCCTGTCGGCACGGGGCCGCTACCCGAGACAGTCGCCTTGTCGTGCACACTAGTACCCACAGTCGCTGCCGTGATCGGGTTGTGACTGCTGTCGTGGATGGTGGTGACCACCGTCGAGGGCAGCTTGACGGCCGGCAGAGGCTCGCAGGCGCTAGTGGCGGGGTTGTAGTTAGCATCGCCGTTATAGGTTGCCATATAGGACAGGCCGGTGTTGGGCACAGTGGTGGCGCTGGACTCAGCCATGCCGCTGCTGAGTGTGACAGTCTCGGTAGTGAAGCTGCCGGTGCAGTCGGTGGTGCTGTAGAGCTTGAAGGTCACTGTGCTAGTAGGAGCGGGCCCGCTGCCGGAGACGGTCGCTTTGTCGTGCACACTCGTGCCGATGAGCGCTGAGGTAATCACGGCATGGCTCGCGTTGTGGATCTCCGTGGTCACGGTCGGGTCGAGCTTGATGGCCGGCAACGGTTCACAGGTGCTGGTGGCGGGGTTGTAGTTGGCATCGCCGCTGTAGGTCACCTGGTAAGACAGACCGGTGTTGGGCACGGTAGTCGTGCTGGATTCGGCCATGCCACTACTGCCGAGCGTCACGATCTGGGTAGTGAAACTGCCGGTGCAGTCAGTCGTGCTGTAGAGCTTGAAGGTCACTGTGCCAGTGGGAGCAGGCCCGCTGCCGGAAACGGTCGCTTTGTCGTGCACGCTCGAGCCGATCGGCGCTGTGGTGATCACGTCGTGGCTGGAGTCGTGCACATCCGTAGTCACCGAAGAATCCAGCTTGATGGGTTGCAAGGGCTCGCAGACACCAGCGCTCGGATTGTAGTTAGCGTCGCCTTTGTAGATCACCATATAGGAGAGACCGGTGTTGGGCACGGTAGTCGCGCTGGATTCGGCCATGCCGCTACTGAGTGTGACGGTCTCGGTGGTGAAGCTGCCGGTGCAGTCAGTCGTGCTGTAGAGCTTGAAGGTCACGCTGCCAGTGGGAGCAGGCCCGCTGCCGGAAACGGTCGCTTTGTCGTGCACGCTCGAGCCGATCGGTGCTGTGGTGATCACGTCGTGGCTGGAGTCGTGCACATCCGTAGTCACCGAAGAATCCAGCTTGATGGGTTGCAAGGGCTCGCAGACACCAGCGCTCGGATTGTAGTTAGCGTCGCCTTT
>JACOSB010000105.1 GCA_016179105.1 Candidatus Acetothermia bacterium | reverse complement strand
GCAACAATTGCGTCATGAGGGTATCTTGGGTTTGTTTCACAGCTTTTCCCTCCTCCATTCGGGTTCGATTCATCCCCGATCTTGGAGGGAACAGCTTTCTTACGCCCCTCCCAATTTACAGAACTTAGTGTACACAGCCGCTGGGAACCTGGTTCTGAATGCTGCGGGAGACCATTTGTTCTTCATCGGCACCGACAAGCATGTGTATAACTTCTGGTGGAATATCAATAAGTGGCAGCTCGATGCGCTGGACCCCAATCAGTGGCCGCCAGCAGCTGGGAACCTGGTTCTGAATGCTGCCGGCACCAATCTCTTCTTCCGAGGAATCGACAAGCGTATCTACAACTTCTGGTGGAATCCCAATAAGCCGGGTGGCCCCAATTGGCAGCTCGATTGGCTGACGCCTTGCGCTCCCCTATTAGGCATTCGTGACATAGTAATTGACAAATTCGACAGGTTGTTCTATGTGGCAAACGATCGGCGTGTGTACACCTTCTATTGGTCTTCAGGTTGGTGATGGGGCGGACTAAGCTTACGTAAATGGGTGGGCGTCCGGGCCACGCGCTCGGGCGCCCCGCTGTAACGAAATCAAGGACGGATCGGCGGGGCCGGGCGCCAGACGCTCGGCCCTCTGCTTTTGCACTATCCCTCCAGCAGCCGATCCACCGGGCTGGCCTTCGCGTGCGCTTCTCGCAGCGCGGGTGATGCTGCGTTCACGTAGCGCATAGCTGTCTGAACGTTTTCCCAGCCATAGAGCCGTTGGAGCGTGAAAGTGTCCATACCGTGCTTGACGGCGAGAGTAGCTGAAATATGGCGAAGCTTGTGAGGGGAGAGCCTCATCCCAAGGCCAGCTCGGTAACCAAGCCGAACGATAATGAGTTGCACCCATCTTCTTTTGAGCGACTCGCCTTTGCGATCAATAAAGAGATTCTCATCATATCCTGGTCGAAAGCTACGCAATTCGAGCCAACGTCTAAGAGCTTTTGTTGCTCTCGCTCCCATATAAACGATCCGGTCCTTGGCTCCCTTACCGTGCACTTTAAGAGAGCGATTGGGCAAACTCACATCATTCAGATGAACATTGATTAGCTCATTCAGTCGCAAGCCACAATCAAGAAAAAGCAAGAGAATTGCGTGATTGCGACATCCATGCTTTGTGCTTTTGTCACATGCTTTGACCAAAGCTGTGACTTGGTGATCATCCAACATGAACGGGAAAATCTTCGGCATTTTAGGTTTGGGGATCCCATCAAGGGGGGTCGCAGCTACTAGATGCTCACGCACGCACCAAACGAAGAAGGCGTGTAAGACTCGGTAGTGCATACTGAGGCTCGCTGGCTTATAGCTACGCTCAATCAAGTAGGAAAAGTAGTGCCTCAGTGTAACCGTGTCAAGCGCATTTAACAATGGATTCTTGCCAAGATATTTGTAAACTCGCTCGAAGACCCACTCATACATCTCGATTGTCTTTCGAGAGCGACCATGAATCCGAGCGTGTTGGATGAAGAATTCAGTGGCTTGAAAGAAAGTTGGAACTTGATCCGAAAACGAGTCTGGGGAGTTCGCCCGCCTACTATCGGTTTGGGTAAACCTCACAACTAAGAGTTAGGATGCACTTGAACGACGATTTAGCTTATCAAAAGAGAGTTTTAGGACTTGATAGTGGCGGCTCTGGGATTCGAACCCAGTACCTCCCGCTTATGAGACGGGCGCTCTAGACCAGAATGAGCTAAGCCGCCAAGCACTGCGTGCCCTTCATCTTCAAAAAAGAAAAGCTTTGAGCGAATGAGCACGTGAGGTGGTTGCGGGGGTCGGATTCGAACCGACAACCTCCGGGTTATGAGCCCGACGAGCTTCCTGTTGCTCCACCCCGCACGTTGGTAAGAGCATTATAACAGGTGCGTCAGAGCTGCGCAAGCTCAGAAATCGCTTCTGGTCTCTGAATTGGGCTAGGTCTACGATTTGATGGCGAGTAAGTTAAGTTGTTGCAGTGTCTTCTGAACGCTCTGCTCTTCGCTCGCGCTCAAGGGCAAGAGCGGCATTCGGGGATACTCGGCGGGGAGCCCCAAGAGCTTAATGGCTGTCTTCAAGCCAGAGATTCCATAGGTCTCATTGAGTCCCTGTATCAGCACTTTCAGTTGCTCATGGAGTGCGCTCGCTTCTTTCGGTTGCCCTTGCTTGCAGAGCCGATAAAGCTCGACGCACAATCCTGGCGCTACGCTCGCGATCGCCAAGATGCCGCCATCGGCTCCCGCATCGAGTGCCGCCGGCAAAAGCTTTAAGCTTCCTGAGAAGACTATAAATGCTTCGTCCGTGAGCTTGAGGATCTTTTCGAGCAACGCCCAGTCTCCTGCGCTGTCTTTGATACCCACGATGTTCTCGACCTTCGAGAGCTCAGCGACGGTTTCAGCCTCTAGTTTGACATGGGTCACTTGCGGGTTGTTGTAAAGCAGCACCGGGGTCTTCGACGTGCTCGCGACTTTCTTGTAATGCTCAAAGAGTAATTTTTGGCTCACCGGATAATAAAACGGCGTGATGACGAGCGCCGCATCCACTCCGATTTGGGCCGCTGTCTTCGTCATCTCGATCGTCTCGTTGGTACTGGCGAAGCCCGTGCCCGCGATGACCGGCACGCGCCTATCGATGTGTTCAACGGCAACTTCGAAGATGCGTTGGCGCTCGGGGTGATTAAGATACGCAACCTCACCCGTAGAGCCGCAGATGACCATCCCGTGCACTCCCTGCCCTAGCCACCAGTCGAGGAGCACACGAAACGGTTTTTCTTCAAAAATTCCATTTCGATCGAAGGGCGTGACCGCCGCAACCGCAATTCCATTCAAACTGAACATGATTGAATTTGCATATTACACAAGCACCCTTGATTTCACAACTGACTCATGCAGCTTGGAACATCTGCTGCAAGAGCACCAGCTGACCCAAGTGATAGCTGTCGTGAAGAATTACGCCGCACACCAAGCGATAAGGGAAATCGTAAGCCGGATGCCCTATGGCGAGTGCAGTAAAAAGGTCCGGCTCTTTTAGTGCCGCGACTGCTTCGCGGAATGCTCGATGTTGGTCCACTGTTTCTTTCTGAAGCTGAGGCCAGCTCGGCATATGAGCAAGCTTTCGTCCCGGACCGTTCGCTTGCTCTGCGCGAGGCATATCTTCATTAGACTGCCCGCGCAGCGGCCGAGTTACATACTCTTTCCAAAACTTCATGTGATAGATGATCTCGGCGAACGTCGGCACATTCGAATCCGGCCTCCAGTTTGATAATTGCGATGAAACTTCGGGGAGCAACGGTTCGACAGGATGCAACCACATCCGGCCAGCCCAGGCGTTGTCCATTAACTCCAGCAAGAATTTTTTCAGCTCGGCCTTCTCGTCAAGCTTCACAGTTGTGGCTGGAGCGATCATATCGTTCTTTGGTCGGGTCTCATGCCCTTTCAGTTGGTGCAAGTACGAGAGCTGGCCCGCGTGATAGACGTCGTGGATCGCGCGGCCAACCACGGACCAGAGGAGCGTAAAATTTTCTCCCGGAATAGGTTTAGCTAAATCTGTATCTGATAATTTTTTCAATGCTGAGACAATGGCTGCCCGTTGCTTGCGATAGTTCTCGGCGGCTCCTGGCCAATGAGGCATGTCCGACGGAGCCAGACCATCGTGCGCATCATCGAAGCGCTGGGTGAGATCATCGTAAGACAATCCAGCGATACGCCGCGCCGCGACCTCTTCCCAGAAGGCCGTGTGGTTCACAATTTGAGTGACTGAGGGAATCCCTTTGTGCAAAGAGCGATCAGCTTCTTCTGCCGTCCAGCCATCGAGCAGTTTGTTCATCGGGTCGATCCAAAAGTAGCGTTCCCAGACTTCATCGAGCATCTCTTCAATGACAGCGGCTTTTGTGCGCATAAATACCCTCTCAATCTCCTCTAACTTTGCTCTTAGCCAACCGATCCCTCAGTAATTCACTAGCGACCTGGCTCACCGTAAGGCCTCGGCGACGAGCCCGAGTGTGGAGCACCTTAGCTACGTCTTCATCTATTTCAATCTCATAGTGTCTTCTCCGAAACTCGGTGATTGCTTTCACTGGTTGAAAAGCATCTGGATAGTCTGTGGTATTGTGGTTATCCCAAAATTCAGCTGCTTCTTCATAGCTATCAAACTCATCCGGTATAGGCTCAAGATGTTTTTTTCTGGGCATGGTAATATCTCCGCTCTGATGGGCTCATATCTCGTGCTGTGATTACCAGGGCTGCTGCTCGATGTTTGCGAATGAAGAAAACAACCACATATCTGCCAGCACGAGTTTGCCCGTAAGCTATGTAGAGATCTTCTCCTTTCACTCGACCTTTTTCTGCTCGTTCAATATAAGGTTCTGAAAATAAGGCCTGCTCTACTTCATCAGTATTTAACCCATGCTTCTTAGCAATCTTGACAACAAAGCGATCCTTCCAAATAACTTCGTACAACCGCAAGGTCACTGGCTTCACCTTACTTTATTATTCTAGCTATAGTATCAGATAAGTTGCCAGCGGCAAACACACTCAGTAGAGTAATCACACATATGAGCGAACTGACAACACAAGAAAAATTCGTCACTCTGCAACAGATTTTACGTCCGATGGAGAAAGTGATCGTCGCTTTCTCCGGTGGCGTCGATAGCGCATTTGTGCTTGCCGTCGCTAAACAGATCTTGGGTGACAATGTGCTTGCTGTTACGGCACACTCGGAAGTATACGCCGCGAGCGAACTGGAGGGAGCACAAGCGCTCGCGCGCACGCTCGGCGTAGAACACAAAATCATTCGCACGCGCGAGCTGGAGGACCCGCGCTACGTCAACAATCCGCCCGAACGATGCTTCCACTGTAAACAAGAGCTTTTCGGAAAACTTGTGCCCATCGCTAAAGAACTTGGTTTCTCTTTTACCGTTGACGGCACGAACGCATCGGACATAAAAGATTTCCGTCCTGGCATGCGTGCCCACAAAGATTTCGGCGTGCGCAGCCCCTTGCTTGAGGCGGGCCTCATAAAAGAAGAAATTCGTTTGCTCTCAAAACAAATAGGTTTGCCAACGTGGGATAAGCCCGCGATGGCCTGTCTCGCTTCTCGTATGCCCTACGGAAGCTCCATCACTGTCGAGAAACTCAGACAAGTCGAGCACGCTGAAAATCTTCTGTATCGCTTTGGCTTTAAGCAACTGCGCGTGCGCAACTATGACGGCACTGCTCGCATCGAAGTGCTTCCAGAACAAATGCCGATTCTCTTAGCCAATCGGGAAGAGATCGTCACGCACTTAAAGTCGCTCGGCTTTAAGTATGTGACGCTGGATTTGCAAGGCTTTCGGAGCGGCAGCATGAACGAGATACTGAAAAAAAATTCGCTGACTGTCCGATAAATTCTATGACCGAAGCAGAGCTGAGAAAAATTCTAGAACGAGTGCAGTGCAAGCAAATTTCCGTCGGCGACGCTGTGAAGCAATTGCAGGCTCTTGCTGGCTTTCTTGATCTGGATTTTGCGAAGTTAGACACCGATCGAGAGCATCGCTGCGGGTTGCCAGAAATAATCTTCTGTGAGGGCAAAGATCCCAAGCATATTCCTCAGCTCTTAGATCAACTGAGAACTAATGCTTCGCTTGTGCTGGCCACGCGCGCGACGCCCGAAGTTTTTTCACTCGTCAAGCGCGTGATTCCTTCCGCGATCTATCACGAACCAGCGCGTATCATTTCTATCGGAGAACCAAAGAAGACACAGGGTGGCACCGTACTGGTGCTCACAGCTGGAACTTCGGACATTCCCGTGGCTGAAGAAGCCGCTGTGACCTGCGAGCTGATGGGCAACGAGGTGATGCGTGAGTATGATGTTGGAGTCGCGGGTCTACATCGGTTGTTGGCGAAGATTGAAAAAATTCAGAGCGCGAATGTGTTGATCGTAGTCGCCGGTATGGATGGTGCATTACCGAGCGTTATAGGTGGATTGGTCAAAAAAACCGTGATCGCGGTGCCCACGAGTCGGGGCTACGGTGCGAGTTTTCAAGGACTGTCGGCACTCCTCACGATGCTGAACAGTTGCGCTCCCGGCGTCGCTGTGGTCAATATCGATAATGGCTTTGGTGCGGGCGTGCTCGCCAGCCGCATCAATCAGATGAATCTATGAAAATTCTCTATCTCGACTGTTTTTCCGGTATCGCCGGAGATATGTTCTTGGCCGCCTGTATTGATTCTGGCTTGGTCGAGCCAGCGTATCTAGAAAAAAAATTATCCGGGCTCGGCATCGGCAAGATCAAAGTAAAAGTTGAAAAAGTAGAGCGAAGCGCGATCAGTGCCACTCATCTCGAATTTCAAACCGACGAAGACTCTCACGATCACCGGCACTGGTCTGAGATCCGCGAGATGATTGCGGGAAGCAAGCTTGCCGAAGGTGAAAAGCGTAGCGCGATCGCGATCTTCCAAAATCTCGCTGAAGCCGAAGCCAAGATTCACGGCTCCGATCCCGAGCAAGTACACTTCCACGAGCTCGGCGCGTTCGATTCGATTTGTGACATCGTCGGAGCAGCCATCGTGCTCGAAAAATTTAACATTGACAAAGCGTACGCTTCCAAGATCAACGTCGGCAGCGGTTTCGTCGAGATTGCGCACGGGCGACTGCCCGTGCCCGCGCCAGCTACTCTCGAATTGCTCAAAGGGATTCCAACATACAGTTCGGGGATTGAGTTCGAGCTCGTGACCCCGACGGGCGCTGCCATTCTAAAACATCTTGAGTGTGAATATGCAGTGCCCGAAGCTCGCTGGGAGCAGATCGGCTACGGCGCGGGCACAAAAGATTTTCCGAACCAGCCAAATGTTTTGAGACTTAGGGTCGGCGAGAGTCTTTCTGAATTACAAGAAGACGAGACGATTCTCATCGAGACCGAGATCGATGATATGAACCCGGAGATTTTTCCGTATGTGCAGACTAAGCTTTTAGAGAAGGGCATCAAGAGCGTGAGCCTGCAACAGCTCTTGATGAAAAAAGGGCGCTCGGGCTATTTGCTCCGAGTGCTCTGTGATATGAAGACGCTCGACACAGCGTTAGAGATTATTTTTCGGGAGACGACGACGCTCGGTGTGATCTGGCAGCCGGTGCGTCGAAAAAAATTAGATCGCAAGATCGTCGAAGTCGAAACGCCCTATGGGAAAGTGAATGTGAAGCTCGGCTTGATCGGCGATGAAATCATCAACCTAGCGCCGGAGCACGAGGATTGTCGGCGCTTGGCTGAAAGCTCTGGTATCGCGTTAAAGGAGATCTACCGCGTCGCGATGGAAAGTGCTTCGAAACTGCTCAAGAAAAAGCGCTAGTTCTGGCTCGTAGCAGGTTTGCTTAGACCCTTGCCTACTCCGTATAGATCGATCTCGCCGCAGTTGGGGCAACGCAGCGTGTAAAAATACTCAGCACCTTCCAATTTTTTAGAAGATTCCTTAGCTTCTTTGCGGATCAGCCGTCCCACCGCGCTGCAGCGTGCGCAGATCAAGCTGGTCAAAATCGTGTTGGTCGCAATCATCGAGATCACCTCAAATGTTTTACCACAGCCGCCTCCAGCTATCTTTGATAAGTTGAAATTTCGAGTGGGCAGCTTTAGTTTGGCTTATCATACAGACTCTGGCGAGCTGCGTCTACCTTCAAATGGCACGTGCCCGCAGTTCATGCACGAAGACGCGGCATCTCTAACGATGGTAACGCAGCCTCGATCTCCTTGCGGCGAGGCTCCAGCCAAGGTGGCAGAACAAGCTGCTCTCCTAAATGCTCCGTCTCTTCGTCCAAGCTGAAACCGGGGCCGTCCGTCGCCAGCTCAAAGAGCGCTCCGCCGGGCTCTCTGAAATAGACCGACTTGAACCAGAACCGATCGATCTGCTGTGTAGGTTTTAAACCCGCTTCGATTATGGAGTTGCGAAGAGCGATCTCTTCATCAGAGTCTTTCATCCGCCAAGCGACATGATGCACGGAGCCGGTGCCCCACCGTCCACGTTGCTCTTCCGGCAGCTCTTTGATCTCGATAATCTTGCCGGACGTACCACCTTCGATGCCGTAACGATGCCAACCCTCTTCGGTACCGAGGTGCTCAAATCCCATGACCTCGGTGAGAAGTTTTTCTGTAGGCTTGAGGTCGCGCTCCCAGAGCCGGACCGCGTTTAGCCCGCGCAACTGGTATTCCGTCGGAACTGGACTTCCCTTCCAAGGAACAAACTTTCGTTCGTCGTCCATTTCTACTAGAGCCAACGGAAGACCGTGCGGGTCTTTGAATGGGAGAGTTTTTTCATCGAAGCGCGTCTCGATCTTGCCGAACACAACGCCTTCTTTCTCGAAGCGTTCTTGCCAATACGAGAGACTTCCCTTCGGAATGGCAAAGAGCACTTCCACGGTGAGACCAGTGCCCAGTTTCGCAGGGCCCATCTCCGGCCAAGGGAAGAACGTGAGATCAGTCCCGGGGGTACCAACTCCGTCCGCGTAGAACAAGTGATAGGTGTCGGGGACATCCTGATTGATAGATTTTTTCACTAAACGCATCCCCATCACGCGAACATAGAAATTCAGGTTTTCCTGAGCATCCCCAGCGATGGCTGTGACATGATGGATGCCGTGTACGGAAGGTGTCATCTGGTTCCTCCTTTCTGTGCAAGCTTATGTCAAGAGATCGAGTCAAGCCGAACGCATCACTCAGAATGTTGCTTGTATTTGAGAGGCGTCTGTTTTAGGGGACAGATTGCAACCCTTTCAAAACCCGCTCCGGCGTAAGCGGTAGCTGATCGAACCAGACTCCAGTCGCATCATGCACAGCAGCAACCAATGCCGGTGCAGCCGGGATGAGCCCCATCTCGCCGACGCCACGAGCGCCTTGCGGTCCCTGTGGGTCTGGGTCTTCGAGCACGACCGTGTTCATTATCTCCGGCACGTCCAGCACGGTTGGGATTAAATAGAGCGTAAAATTGGGCGTCATCACAAAGCCATCCTTCATCACAAAATGCTCGACCGTAGCCCAACCCAGGCCCTGCGCTGCTCCACCTTCGATCTGTCCGATCAATTGTTGGGGATTGACGGCTTTCCCTACATCGTGTGCCGAGATCAGCTTTAACACCGTCACTTGGCCCGTCGCTGTGTCGACTTCCACTTCGGCGATTTGTGCAGCGTAACAGTATGAGATAGCCGGGTCGCCTCTTCCTGTCTCTGGATCCAAGGGCGTCGTCGGGCGTGGCTTGAATCGGTACGTTGCTTTCACGGGGCGCTCGCTCTGTGTCCTCCATTTTTCTTTGGCTAGCTCTGCTGCTCCCCGCACAGCTTGGCCCAGCATGAAAGCTAATCGCGAGGCTGAACAACTCCCGACGGGATCAGCTTCCGAAGTATCTCCCGTCACGAGTTGGATTTTCTCTAACGGCACATCGAGCGCGTCGGCCACAAACTGGGTCAAGATCGTGTGCGCTCCCTGGCCAGCGTCCGAAGCTCCGGCACGCACGACGACTTTTTCGATCTCGCTCCGCCCATGAAGTTCCAAAGTCACTGTGCATTTTTCGTCAAAGCCGAATCCATAACCAACGTTCTTAAACCCGCACGCAACTCCGAAGCCTCGCTTCTTGGTCTCAAGCCTCTTAGACGAAGATTTTTTCACCGGCCAAGCGGCAGCTCTCGCGGCTGCTTCTAGCACTTTGATAACTCCAACGGGCTCCGGCACCGGAGCGCCTGTCGCTTGGATCGAGCCATTTCGCCAGAGATTTTTCTTCCTTAGCTCGACCGAATCCATGTCCAATGCCTCGGCCAATTTGTTCATCTGCATTTCAGCAGCAAACTCGACCTGAGGAGCGCCAAACCCACGGAAGGCCCCACACGTCGGATTATTGGTGTAGACAGCCCGAGAATCGACCCAGACGTTCTCGCATTCGTAGGGGCCGGTGCACATGGCCGTTGCGTTGTTCAGGACCTCACGGCTCGACGAGGCATAAGCACCCGCATCGGAGAGCAAATCCATCTGAATCGCTGTGAGTTTTCCATCACGCGTTGCGCCCCACTTTGCTTTGATAATATACGGGTGGCGCTTGTGATGACCGATGATAGACTCGTCGCGATCCCAGATGAGCTTCACAGGTTTTCTGAGTTTCCAGGCCGCGAGCGCGAGCACAATCTGAATAGAAACATCCTCTTTCCCTCCGAAGGCTCCTCCCCCATACGTGTAGATGACTCGCACCTGGTCTTGCGGAAGTCCCAAAGCATGGGCGATTTGATGCCTATCATCGTGTGACCATTGAGCTGCTGTCTCGATGACGACCCGGCCTTGCTCATCGAGATATGCCAAGCCTGCTTCGGGTTGCAAGTACGCGTGCTCTTGATGAGGCGTGACATACTCGGATTCGACGATGACATCAGCCTTCGTAAAACCAGATTCTATATTTCCTTTACGAATGCGACGTTGTGCTAAGAGATTTGTCTTCTTCGCAGCGTGCAAAATGAGCGCACTTGAATCGAGCGCGCGTCGCGGGTCCGTGATTGCTGGCAGGTCTTCGTAGTCAACCACTAACCGTTCGCGTCCAATGATGGCCGCGTGCTCATTCTGGGCAATCACTAAAGCCACTTTGTCCCCAATATAGCGCACGACATCACCGCAGAGCACAGGCTGGTCCGGCTCGATCAAACCGTACTCGTTGCAGGGCACGTCCGAAGCTGTGAAGACTGCCATCACACCCGGCGTCGCGAGCGTTGCACTGGAATCTATTTTTTTGATTCGCGCATGAGGTCGTCGCGCCAGGAGCACTTTCATAAAGACCATATCCGGTCGTGAGAGATCGCCGGGATACTGCGTCTTGCCCAAGACTTTGTCGATCGCGTCAACTCTTGGAATCGATTGACCGACGAGCTTCGTTGTCTCACGTTCTTGGACAGCCGTCGCACCGTCAGAGGCACCCTTGTGTTGTGCCTTCGGCTCTGTGCCCGAAAATTTTTTCATAAAATTCTCACGCTCACTCACATCTGACTTGCACGCTCAATCGCGCGAATCACTTTGTAGTAGCCGGTGCAGCGACAGAGATTTCCTGTCAGACTCTGTTTGATCTCTTCGCGCGTCGGTTGAGAGTTTTCCTGGAGCAGCGCCACAGCGGACATAATCAAGCCCGGCGTGCAGTAGCCGCATTGCACAGCACCTTCGAGCACAAAGGCGCGCTGCACTGGATGGAGATCTTCCAATTTAGAAGCAGAGTTTAAAGCAAGTCCTTCAACCGTCACAATTTCTGCAAGATGCGCTCTGGGCGCGGGTACCAAGCACGCATCGACGGCCATGCCATCTAATAAGACCGTGCAAGCCCCGCACTCGCCCTCAGCGCAGCCCTCTTTCGTCCCAGTCAACCCTGCGTCATCTCGCAGCGCGTCGAGCAATGTCTTTCCGTTAGCTCCACGCACTATAACTTTACGCCCGTTCACGGTCGTCTCGATGGGCTCAACGCCACCATCGCGATGCAGAGCCATATTGGAGAGTCGGCTAGGCTTCGGGCCATTGGGTCCCCAGAGCATCGCGCGACGCTCCGGCCAGGAGCTTCGTTCCTCTCTGTCTCGCAATAAACGTACTGCTTGCGCAGTGTAATTACGCACGACATCTTTTCGATAACTTGCAGAGCCGCGCACATCGTCAATCGCTTTCACGGCCTGTGTCGTCAACTCGGCAGCTTTCTCTATGACTGTTTCATCCAACGTTTTCCCCACGAGAAACGCTTCAGCCTCCAGCGCACTCACGATCGTGGGAGCAACCGAGCCGAGCGCGATACGCACTCTTTTCACTTTCTCTCCATCGAATCCTAGAACTATAGCTACGTTTGCTACAGAAATAGCTTGCGCACGTCGGAGCCCTAATTTGAAGAAACATCCGCGCTCGTTCGGCTGCATCGTCGGGAATGCAATATCTATGACTATCTCGTTCGGCTGTAAGTCTGTCTTTCGGACGCCCTTGAAAAATTTCTCGAAGGAGATGGCGCGTTGTCCTTGCGTGCTCGCCAGAGTCACTCTCGCATCGAGCGCCATGAGCGGAGTAATCGTGTCATTCGCGGGCGAGGCCGTGATGATATTGCCCGCGACGGTGCCGCGATTGCGAATCTGCGGGCCGCCGACCTCCCAAGCCGCTTGAGCCAACGGGAACGCGCGATCGATGATCAACGAAGAAGCGACTAAGTGATTATGCGTCACGAGCGGCCCTAAGTGGATCAGGCCATCTTTGTCTAACGTAATTGTGTCTAGCTCTGGGATGCGCGTGATGTCGATCAGTGTAGAAACTTTTCTCACTTTGCGCTCTAGCTCAATGACTAAGTCTGTCCCACCGGCAATGATGCGCGCTTGCTCTTTATGTTCGCTCAAGAGTTTCAGCGCTTCATCCACGCGTATCGGTGAGTAATAGTCTTTCCAAAGCAAGGGAGGCAGTTCGAGGGATGCTGTTCTCGGAGAGTGCTGCATAAGTCTCCTTATCTTTATTCAGGGCCCTAGGGCCAATATAGATTCCTGAAGTGCTATTATAACATGCTTTGGACTCGAGGAGAAGGCAAGTAATAGAACAGAGATTTGGAACTTCTTTTTTCATCGAAATTCTCTTCACAGAGTCAACGATGAGAGCAAGGTGCTGAAAACGTGAGTTGACGCATCCAGAGAATGTTGACATTACGCAACGTTCAGGCGGGTAGCGGTTTTAGCAGGGGAGAGAAGAAGTGATCAATGGGTCGGGAGGAGAACTCTGGTGCTTATCCTATTTCCATAAATCCAGCGCCATCATCAAAGCAGAGTCTAAACCTTGCATATCCCTTTTGGGAATCGTATTTTGAAAACTGTCGTCAGTTAATTCATTCTTGTCTACGATAACTAACCTATGGCAGGCTACTTTAGAAGGTTTACGCAGCAGGCCCTCAGGCAACTTGAATTCGTTAGGATAGATTTTTTCTAGCCCCTTTGAAGTGATGACTGCCATGAGCACAACTTCGTCGCTACTATTGATGGCGTCAGCAGCCACGATAACTGCGAAATGTGACCCGATCGGAGGACCGAAATCTACATGATAAATGTCCCCTCTACAAGGAAAGTGCCCTGGCAACGCGAATCACTCTTTTATGAGAAATTTAGCTGCTCTTTTCTTGCTCACTTTAGCCCATGCCAAACCATCTCCTCGTTGCTTACGACATCCTTCAGCCATGAGAGCATCATTATGTGCTTTGAGCCAAAGCTTAATGGCCTCTTCTACCGCATGACTCTTTTTCATACCCTCTTGACGATAAGCTTGCTCGAATTGGCCGAATATATCTCCATTAACAGTCACTGATAATGCTTTCGATGACATAATTCATCTCCTTTATAATATAATTTATACTATTTTTTATATTATGTCAAGTGCAACAGAGGCGCATCCTACTTTATGAGCATATGCAGGCCCTCAGATTGGTGCTAGTACTTCATCCATTTGAAGTTGAGGGGTAGAAGCGAGCGAACTTACACCGAGCATCAGCGGGTGTGAAGTCCCAGTGTACTCCAGCTCCTTGTCGGTTTCGTTCCGTTTCCCACGCGGAGATCTCCCTCACTAAGT
>JACOSB010000100.1 GCA_016179105.1 Candidatus Acetothermia bacterium | reverse complement strand
TCTGGTAGAAGTCGTCCACGATCGCGTACAATATGCTCAGGAAGGTGTCCAATTGCACGTAGTTCATGTTCTTCACCTCGAGGAACACGATACGTCGATTGGCGCCTTCTCTCCATCTCCATATAATTCACATCACGCGTTTCTTCATAAAATTCCTCTCCTCGTTTAGAGCTATAGTCTATCCTGCAGATCACTGCCAGCATTGTATTTTAAGCGCAGTGAATTGTCCTTTCGTGGGAATTTGCCAGAAAGAGATGCCAAAAATATCGAGACCTGTCGTAGCCTGATACTCTCCAGAAAAGGTAGTCTCGCTGTCGATGCTCCCATAGAATATCATCTTGCGTTCAGCATACTGCGTGTTGATGGAGTCTAACACAAATTTCTTACCGTCCTGTCGCCCTTTCGCCGAATACTCCCAGCCCTGGACCTCAGTCTGCAAGCTTCCCCACAACTCGTCTTTAATGTGAGTGAGCTTAAGGCATCCTGAGCCGTGTGTGTTAAGTCCATAATCGGCGAGCCCGGGGTTATAGAAACTGATCTTCCACTCACCTGTGAGGTCGATTTCTCGTGATCGGCTGATCACCATCGCAGTGAAGGTATTGATGAACTGTGGACCAAACACAGCAACTGTAAACAGGACAATGATTGCGATCGCAAATACGAGGGGGAGTTTTCGCGTTGAACGTGAAGGCTGGTTCATGCGAGTCTTAATCCCCCTCTCAATGGAGCTGCTCGGCTATCAATTGTAGCATTCTCTAAGAAAAAAAATGAAGAGGGCTTCATTCCCTGTCGGAAAACTATTTACGCCGCACTCGCTCGCTGCTCGGTCAGCTTCTCCAGACGATCGACGTACTGCGCAAGCACAGCGAACGTTTTTTCCACCGGCTCGGGCGAACTCAAATCCACGCCCGCGAGCTTGAGCGCGTCCAACGGATAGAGCGAGCTGCCCGCTTTCAAGAACTCCAGATATTTTTCAGCAGCACCCGAAACACCGTTCAAAATTCTCTCGGCCAGCGCGTGCGCTCCCGAGATTCCCGTCGCATACTGATAGACATAGAAATTCGAGTACAGGTGCGTCGCGAACTGTCCCCAGGTGATCCCGATCCGATCGTGATCGATCTCGACTTCGCTCCCATAGCCTTCTTTGAAGAGTTCGGTCATGAGCTTGATGAGACTCTCGGACGTGAGCGCTTGTCCCCGTTCGACGCGCTCGTGAATCTCTAACTCAAGGCGCGCCAGTGTCGGCATGACGAAAAAGTATCGGTGAAAATTGGCCATCGCTTCTTCGATCACCGAGATCTGGAAATCCGGATCAGAGTTAGTTTTGAGTAAGTGTGCTCGCACCATCGCTTGGTTAAAGTTTGAAGCGACTTCAGCGACGAAGAGCGAATAACGTGAATAAATGAAGGGTTGTGTCGCACGCGTGAAGTACGAGTGCATCGAATGCCCAAGCTCATGTGCGAGTGTGCTCATGCCGAAAAGATCATTGTTGTAGCTCATAAAGATGAACGGATGCGTACCGGGCGCGCCGCTCGAGAACGCACCCATGCGCTTGCCTTTGTTGGGATAGATGTCGACCCAGCGTTGCTCTAAAACACCCCGGCGCATCACGTTCACATACTCTGCTCCGAGCGGCTTCATGCCCTCACAAATCCAGTCGACAGATTGCTTGAAGGACACGGATGGCCTTTTCTCAGTGAATGGCGCGCGCGTGTCGTAGACGTGCAACTTATCACAGCTCAAGGCTTTTTTGCGCAGCTTCCAGTAACGATGCCACGTCGACAGATTTTTTTTATAGGTTTTGATGAGATTATGGAAGACTTCGAGCGGGATATGATTGGGCTTGAGCGCTCCCTCGTGCGCTGAGGCGTACTTGCGCGCGCGGGCGAGTAAAACGTTCGATTTGACTCCGGCAGCAATGCAGTTGGCCATTGTGTTCTTGAACGCGAGGTAACCGTCGGCATAGTTCTCCCAAGCTGTCTTTCGTAGCGCTCGATCCGGGCTCGTGAGTAGCGCGCCGATGTTGCCCTGGCCGATCTCGACAGTTTCTTTGGTCGATGTGGTTGCTGGCTTGAAGGTGAGATCGGCATCGCTCAGAATCCCATGCGTCGCCGCCGCCGTGCGGAACGGATCGTTCGCTTGATTCAAGATTTCTTCGACCTCGGCGGAGCGTATATGTCCTTGGCGGTGTCCCAGCTCGTCAAAGTAATGTTCGTAAATCGTTAAGCGAGGCTCTGCTTTGCCCCAACGCTTCAGTTTTTCTATGCCGATCGCGAGCATCTCCGGCTGAGCAAAAGCCATGGCTGCCGCGACTTGGAAATTCAATGCCCGCGCACGATCGAACTTGGCCACCGCGGCTTGATCGCTGGTGTCGACGGTGTGGAACATGTTGGCATAGATCAGAATCTTGCCCACGCTGCGTTGGATCTTTTCGGCCGCATCAAAGTAGTCTGCCACCGTCTTCGGGCTTTCGCCCAGACGCCCACAAAAGCTGGACAACTTGGGCAATTGCTCGTGTACCAGCTGAATCTCTTTCTCCCATGCTGCATCTGAAGAAAAGACGCTGTGAGCATCCCAGGTTTGTTCTATTGAAATCTCTTTACGTAGCGGTAGTGTTTTGGTCGCCATAGTCGGCCTCCTTGAGTATATCGTCCCCGAGATGGACAAATGCTTTTCACTACTCTAACCTGAGTCGGAGGCTTCGTCAACTGGTCGGGAGATTTGGATTTTGCACAGAGGCTTCGTAAGCTAATATATAATGGATTTCCCTCAGACTTCGGCGATCGTGCTTGCGGCGGGCGAGTCGCGCCGCATGGGGCAGAACAAGCTCTTGCTCCCTTGGCGCGGCCGCACGGTGATTGAATCGATTGCCGTTACACTACACGAGTGCCAGATCTCAGAAATTATTATCGTCTTAGGACACGAGGCCGACCGTATACGTGCTGTGCTCCAAGACCAATCCGTGCGTTTTGCGCTGAACGAAAAATTTTCAGACGGGATGCTCTCGTCGGTTCAATGTGGAGCCCGGGCGGCAAGCGCTAGCATTGACGCTCTCTTGATTTGTTTGGGAGATCAGCCAGCCCTGAGCACGCACCTCATCGCCCCTTTATTGCAAGCGTTCGCTGAGGACAAAGGCACCATTATCGTGCCCAGTTATCGAGGCGCTCGCGGGCACCCGCTATTAGTTTCCAGCAAATATCGAGATGAAATCTTAAAGCTGGACCCGTCAATCGGTCTGCGCCAATTGCGCCAGCGACATGCCGATGAAGTCTTTATCATCGAAATCCCCGACGGCGCTGTGCTCCAAGATTTGGACTATCCCGAAGACTACCGGCGTGCGTTAGAGAATCCCCATCGCTCCTAGAGATTCACCGGAGCACGATGAATTTGTGCACCTCGCTCCGTAGCACTTCCCCGTGGAATCCTCGGAGCGTGACGGCGTAGAAATAGACTCCATTGACCAGCTGAGGAACTCGATCATCAGCCAGGAGAAGCTTTGCGCGGTCATCGGTTTCTGCGCTGAAGACGCGCCGACCCGTCAAATCGAACACTTCCAGACTCATGCTGGCGATCTCTGTAGGCTTTGACAGAACCTCGACCCAGAGACCCGTCCAGTCTTGGAGCATCTTGCGCTCGAGCCTCGCACCGGAGTTTTCCGGCTCTCGAACCAGTGGCGAGATCGACGGGTGAGTTTCGGATGATACGCTGACGAGTGCTGGTTCGGTGTAGTAGATCAAAACATCTCCCAACACAATGCCGCGCTCTTTTAATTGTTTTTCCCCGGAAATCTGATTGAGAAAGCCTCCACCAAATTTCTGTGGGTTAAAAGGCTGAGCCGTCAAAAAGTTAAGATAGGCATGAGCGAGCGCAATCGTGCGCACCTCACCCAGAAGGTAGATCCAAGCAGCATAGCCGAAGCCGTCTTGGAGCTGGACATCCTTAAAAGTAACGCGTTTCACCTCCGCGACCTTCGCATCCACTGCCAAAGCTTTGATGATTTCGACGGCTTTGAATACGACGAAGAAGACCCCACCGGCAAATTCAGAGACTCGCGATATCACCTCTTGGGTGATGTCTGTAACTACGCCCACACCCTGTTCCAGTGCAAACTCAGCTAGGTCTTTTTCTGCGTGGTAGACAGTCTCTTCCTTGATGGGGAAACTCACAGCGGCTCCGATCGAGCCGCCATCGCCGATGCCGACGTTGATTTTAGCCCGGTACAGCCCTTGGCCCGTGAACGCGGCCAGCGTGATCTCATTGATCGTCCCCACATACGCGGCGTTGATCGTGATGTCGGCGGGCCCCGTGCGGATCGAGTTGAACAGACGGCCCATCACACAGCGGGAGGTCGCTACGTCTACGTTGGGTGGCACGGTCCCCGCTGTGTGAAGCCATACCTTGCCACGAGGTCCGTCCGCTAAACAACTGACAATGTCATTGCCGCTCACGGTATCGAAATAGTTTCCCGCGCCGGTGCCACCCGGCTCCGTGATGGATGAATTCTGTAGATCGAGTTTGGGGTTGCCTCCGCTTCGATGGAGATGGATGGTGACGAAATCGATCCTCGTGGCTACTGGCAGAAGATAGAGCGCATCATGCGCGCCTTGGAGATCATCGCGATTGTCGTGTTTGCTCGCGTCCTTTTCTCCGTAACTAGTGATGGCGACTTTCTTGGAAGAAGAGCCTTGCCTTTTCGCGAAAATGAACTCGACATAATCAGTGTCGATGGCAGCGGGATTGCCCGCCGTGGCTACGATATGCAGCTGAAAGGCACCGATGGTCCTGCCTATAAAACAGTCGTAAAAAGAATCATCTACGACCTCCCTCGCGCGA
>JACOSB010000099.1 GCA_016179105.1 Candidatus Acetothermia bacterium | reverse complement strand
GCAACAATTGCGTCATGAGGGTATCTTGGGTTTGTTTCACAGCTTTTCCCTCCTCCATTCGGGTTCGATTCATCCCCGATCTTGGAGGGAACAGCTTTCTTACGCCCCTCCCAATTTACAGAACTTAGTGTACACAGCCCCGAGATAAGTTGAATAGACTAATTTAGAGCCTGTCGCATTCAACTTGGCTACGAATGCATCAGTACAATCTCCACCTTTACCACTAATAAGTACAACTTTCCCACAGAGGCCACCCCCAAAGGAAGATTGCAAAGGATTTACGGTCGGAAAGTTGGTCGAATTGGTAGCACCGGTGATGTAAACGTTGCCTTGGGAGTCCACCGCGATACCGTTGCCGGGGTTGCTCCCTCCATTGCCACCCAGATAGGTGGAGTACATCAAGGTCGAGCCTGTTGCATCCAGCTTTGTTACAAACACACCCCCGCTAGATGACTGCAACGGGTTTAGAGTAGGGAAGTTAGTCGAAGTGGTGGCCCCCGTGATGTAAGCGTTCCCTTGAGAGTCCACCGTGATGGCGTTGCCTATATCTGAACCATTGCCTCCTAAGTAAGTACTGTAGACTAGAGTAGGATCTATCACTAGGGTTTTTGAGTGGTCATAAGGGCCTACTTCAAAACCAATTTGGTGATTATTTTTGAGCGCATAGCCGCTGGAGATTTCATGTCGCATTCCGTCTATCTCCTGATAAATAAGCGGCTGATGCAATTCGATTTGTCCTCCTGGAATCTGAAGCATTAGGTTACCTTGTTCATTCACTTCGAACCCTTTAATTCCTTCGAAACCTAAGATGATCCTTTTCGGATCAGCCCCAGGAGCGATCACAAAATCGTATTCCAATTGCCCCTGATTGCCGTAGTAAAGTAAGTCCACTCCAGTATAAACACCTTGGTATTTGACTTTGGCATAGGTTGCAATATTCATATGCCACTTCGTTCGGTCATTGCCCAGGAAATAGTTGACTTTACCGGGTAATTCCTCCTCTCCGGCTGGAAGCGTCTGGTCGTTGGCTCCAATCAGTTTCATTCGCGCGATAAGCTCTGCTGAGTCTATCTGGTCCTTTGGTTGGCCGATTTCAGTTGCTGTAGGCTTACGCAAGGCCAGCACTGCCTCGCCGCGCAACAAGAAAAGGGTATAGCCTTTACCTTGGGAGAGAAAACTCACTTGCTCATCGGTTTGGCCCTGGTTCGCTTCGAAGCTTAGCGGTAGTTTACCGTACGCTCTGGCCAACTGTATTTGGCTGTCTGTGTCCTTTTGGCTCATTATTTGTCTAGAACTCAGATGACTCTGGGCCACAGCCATAGTTGGTGGGGTTACAACCGAAGCTTTGTCAAAAAACTCCGGCTGATAGGATACTCGGCCTACTGAGACAGATATGCCGTAAACCGAACTAACGCTGAGGAGAATGAACAAAACTAGCAGACGGCCCAAAGAAGTATTAGCCAACAACCTTCTTTGAGACCGCTGTAACATTAAGCCACACAGACCCTGCATCCGCACGTGAATCCATTTGATCCCGCCTCTTACTTGGCTATTTCTTGTCGTCATTTTCTGTCTCCTCCTTAGTGGTGTTTAGCGATTGCGTTAAAGGATAAACCGGAGCACTTCCATCTCAGTCCCACTTCGCTCCCAAGCAGTTTGCTCCATAAGGTGAGCATTATTTTTTAATATTGGATCAGGGAGACTTCACACGGAAGAAGGAGGGAAGTATGAGGTATAATGGACCACATAGGGTCGGACGATCTTTCTGATAGCAGGAACTAACGAGAGTGGCCTCAAAATTAAGCTCCTGGGACGATTCGAAGTTTTGCGTGATGGGGTGCTTATCTCTCTTGAAGATTGGCAGCGTCACAAGACCCACATACTTTTGGAAGATTTTAGTCGGTGATCGTGGCCGTAAATTTACTCGCAAGCCGAGTGGCTTGCGCCCCAGATTTTTCATGCTCTGCAAAGGTATGGGGCCGGGAAAATCCCCGGCCCCTGATCTCTTCTCTTGAATACAGCTTATCGGAGGACAATTAGCTTGCGCACCTCACGGATCATCTCCCCTTTGAGTCCGCGAACGCTCACCACATAGAGATAGAGCCCGTTGGAGAGAGGTTTGCCTCTAACTCTAGGGACCATCAGACTCAGCGCACTACCATCGCCCGTCTTATCCATGATGGAATGGCCATTCAGGTCGAAGAGCTGGAGCTGCACTGAGCGGATGCCCGTGCCCGAAGCTTGCAAGTGTAACTCATCACGCTGCAGCTGTACTGCTATCCCCTGAAGGTTAAACATCTCTAACGGTAGTAATATACTCGCTGTCGTCAACGTCCCACAGGTCAAAACAATATTGAAGTAAGGAGCAACCGCTGACGCCGCAGGCAGCCCTGCTGCCCGTTGTGTCTTCACACTAAACTTCTGCTTCTTCCCATTCGGAATTGTCTTGCCTAGTGCTGGACTAATACCTACAATTGTGAATGGCTGGCCTGGTTTCGCCGAGATCTGAGTGACAGTCATAGGTGTGCCACTATTGTTGATGATGGTTACGGTGATGACCTGCCTCGCCGCTCTCCTTCTGGCAGGTGTATATGTCACGGAGGGTGGACTTGAGGAGGCTGTGACCCCTTGACAGGGCCCGTTGACATTAGTATTCAACATGGCAGCGTTATTAGTAGAGTTGGGGTCTGTCTCCGTCGCTATCACATTCGCTGTGTTGGAGATATTACCAGATACCGTCGGGACAGCAACGAGGGTGACTGTGGCATTCGCACCTATGGCTAAGTTATTGAGGTTGCAGGTAACCGAGTTGGTGCCAGTACAATTCCCCTGGCCAGTGACCGCAGAGACAAAGTTTAGGCCTGCTGGTAATACATCTGTAAAAGTCACGTTGGTGGCTGCATCGGGCCCATTATTCGTGATCGAGAATGTATAAGTTAGGTTGCTACCCACTGAGCCTATTTTGGGATTAGTAGACCCCGTTATCGATAGGTCCGCAGTGCTTGGGCTTGGCGCTCCCAACATGACTAACCGGAGCTTACCCGCTCCCCACTCATTATTCGGAGTTGAGTCAGTATTACTATCTGTATGGGCATTACTTTGTAAGATCTCCTTAATCTCGTTCCAGCTTAGGTTCGGGTTCTGCTGAAAGAGCAGGGCTACCCCTCCGGTTACATGCGGCGATGCCATGCTAGTACCTTGCAATACCCAATAAGTGTTATCTGGAGTGAGGACCAAAGCACCCAACGGATCTTTGCATCCTATCCCCGAGACATCCTTAGACAGCGCCGCAGCGATCATGGTACCTGGTGCGGCAATATCAGGCTTGATCCGGCCGTCACGGGTTGGCCCTCGACTACTGAAGGTCGCAAGCGCTTGTAGCGTTTCCCCGACAACGCTCACGGTCCGACCACACTTATCGGTCCACGTAGTCCTGGTGGAATAAGCCCCGGCGGTAATGACCCTCTTAGCGCTGCCCGGAGAACCCACGGTTGTATCTGCACTGACAAACGTAGGATCGAATTCATTGGCTCCGCTAGTAGCCCACCCATCAAGTCGCCCGCTACCTTGCATTGCATTAAACCGTATTGTCCAGATGCCGGGAGCTGCGGCCTTAGCACCTTCAGAAGTCCCGAAAACTAAGACTACTACTTGTCGATCGCCATTAAAAGGGCTCGGCGTTTCGTTCGTGATCAATAGGCCTCCATCAGGTGTATTCGCGTCGGCATCCTGCTTCCAGTACTTTTGCTGACCAGCGCATACCGGCCCAACAGTAGATCCATTGGGAGAGATGACTGTGGCGCAGAATTGCGCTGCTCCCGGATACCAAAAGTCGAATAGATCACTCCCATAGACTTGGTATCCATTTCCGCTTGGCTGACTGAATGTGAAATCGACAGTATTCCCTGCGTTCAGGTCTGTTTGGACATGAGTATGACTATCTCCAGAATTACCGGCCGCAGCCACGATAGCTCGCCCGCGATTAGGACTCGTCTCCGAGCCTAGCAGTGCATCCAACCCACGGTCAAGATCTGAAGTCCCATCATGAGGTCCAAACTGGCTGCCTAGACTGAGATTGATGACAGCCGCTTTCCCCAGGTTGTTCGCCTTATTGAAGATATAGTTGGCACCATCGATGATCTTTGCATCAGTGCAATCAGGGAAACATTTTACGGCGATGATGTTGGCCTCCGGAGCCATTCCTATATAAGTATTTCCTGTAAGCGCTGAACCGTTCCCGGCACTGGTGCTGGCTACATGAGTGCCATGACCGATCTCGTCCTTCTCAGGGATTGCAGTAACATTGGGACAACTAGTAAGTGCAGCCTCAATCTGTGACTGTGCCCACTCTTGACCATAATTAAACCCAGAGGGTGGATTACTCGGTCCATTGTCCGTGTTCTGATCCCATATGGAAATAATGCGCGTTTTCATCTGGGTGCTATCGCCCGAGCGGAAATCTCGGTGACAGAAGTCGATGCCTGTATCAATGACGCCGACAATAACGTTCTGCCCGCGAATGCCAGCGGCTTGTAAACTTGAAGCGTTAGTATCGGGTACGCTTATTTCATCTTCAGGCTTTACCCGATTTGAGCGAATATTAACTCTCGCCTCTTTGTCCAACTTGTTGACACGATAGGAAGCAGAAATGTGAATAACATTCGAGATCATGCGGAGGTTACGAAGCTGACCGGGAGTCACCCATGCCGTAATCAAGTTGCCTGCAATACTACCCACACTGATCCCTAAGTCTCGTATCTGCTGTACAATTAAGTCGTCCACGTTAACTAAAGTGATGATCACTTCGACCCGATCTGCTACTGTCTGCTGCAAAACTGCGAGTCCAGCCTCACGAGGTCCTTGGAGAACAGGACGGTTTGCTACTCGAACACCGATGATATCCGCAAAGTGAGTCAGGTTGAACGGTTGACCGGTTTCATTTAGAGTTTTCTCATCTAATTGCATGATGAGTTGTAGTAGAGGGTCCACAGGGGCTAGTGTATCTGAGATTTGACTTTGAGAACTATATGAGATTAAAAGCAGAACGGTCGGCAACAAGGCCATAATCCACCACACCCGACTGAACTTGCGACTTTGGTACTTTAGGCTGTTCATAACGATTCCTCCTAGAGAGTTACGAGCAAGTTGTATTTGCTGCACTGCCATTTCCTTCTTTGTGCGAACTTTCATCGCACTCACTCCTTTCTGTGTGTTGGTCAATTCGCTTACGCATCCAGCACAACCCTGTCGAAATCCTTGAGGAACTGGAAGAGTTCTACTTCATCGGGCAGCGGCCAAGTCACCGCTGGAACGGTGACCGTCATCTCAGGGCTCAGGCCCACCAGCTCCTTGAACTGCTCGACAGTCTCCCCGGCCCAGACGATTACCGTTTGGAAGCCGAGCAATCCGCGCACCGTGACGTGGATCCATTTGACCCCGTTGTTTCCGTTGCTGTAGCTTTTTCGGTTCGTCATTTTCTGTCTCCTCCTTAGTCGTGTTTAGCGATTGCAGCCAAAGGATAATGGAGAGCACTTCCATCGCAGTCCCACTTCGCTCCCAAGCAATGTGCTTCATAAGCTGAGCATTATTTTCTTGTACTGGATCAGAGAGACTTCACGCGGAAGAAGAAGGGAAGTTTGAGATATAATGGACCACAAAGGGGCGGATGATCATTCTGATGGCAGAAACTAACGAAAGTGGCCTCAAAGTTAAGCTTCTGGGGCAATTCGAAGTGTGGCGTGATGGGGTGCTCATCTCTCCTGAAGATTGGAAGCGTCACAAGACCCATATACTTTTGAAGATTTTAATCGGTAATCGTGGCCGTAAATTTACTCAGGATGAACTGATCGAATTTCTATTCCCGGGTCTTGATCCCCAAAAAGCTCGTCATAACCTCAATGCCCGCCTCAGCGAATTGCGCCGTGTACTAGAGCCGCACCTCAGAAAAGCTACCAGCTCGAAGTACATAATCACCGTCGATAAAAACAACTATTATTTCAGTAAGGACGTTCATTGCTGGATTGACACTGAAGTCTTTCAACAGCAGGTTCAGATAGCACAAGAAGTACAAGACGGAGACCGTTGGCAGCAAGCGATCGAAACCTATGAACAAGCGCTTGCTATCTATCAAGGTGATTACTTGCACGCACATATGTTCGAAGATTGGGCTATGCCGTTACGTCAACACTACGAAGGTCTCTGTTTAGATGCGCTGGCTAACTTAGCAGAATGTCATGCTCGCCTCGGGCAGTATCGCCGCGCCATCGCTCGCTGCCACCAAGCGCTAAGATCGCAAGAACACCGCGAGAGCATCCATCGCCAGCTCATGCTCTATTATTATCTCGCGGGCGACCAGGCCGAAGCGCTCAAAACCTACGAGCTGTGCCGCGAAACGCTCGCCAAACAGCTCGACGTAGAACCGTCCCCGGAAACGAATGAACTGCATCAACAAATTTTGAATCGCAACATTCCGGGCGTTGATCAAGTCTATAAGCCTGTGACAGTCGAGCGCCATGCCATCCCGTATTCACTCGGCAAAACCCCCTTCGTCGGACGAACGAAAGAATACGCTGTGTTAGTCAGTCATCTCCAAGAATCTCACACAGGCCACGGGCGAGCGCTCTTCATCGCGGGTGAAGCAGGCATCGGCAAGACCCGCTTGGTCCAAGAATTTTTCGCTCACGCCCGCGAGCGCGACGCATGCATCTTGCAGGGGCATTGCTCGGACTTGGTTACCAAACTGGCCTTTGAGCCGATCATCCAAGCCCTGCGCAGCGGTTATGCTCAAATTTCCCAACGACTGAAAAATTCTCTTGCGCCTCTATGGCTCGCGGAGGTAGCCAGGCTCGTCCCCGAATTTATCACGCTCAAAGAGCTGACAACGAACCCCTTGCTCTCTCCCGAACAAGAGCGCCACCGTCTCTTCGAGGCGCTAACACAGTTGCTAATCACGCTAGGGCAAGAGAAATTGCTCGTACTTTTTCTGGACGATTTGCACTGGGCTGATTCGGCCACCTCGGATTTTTTGCAGTACTCTGCTCCGCGCATCTCAGCCTATCCCATCATTATTTTAGGAACTTATCGCAGCGAAGAGGCTCAAAAGCCGCCACTCGCTCCGCTACGCGATGAGACGGGACGAGAGATCGTTCACTACATTCAGTTGGCTCGTCTTTCTGTAGATGAGACGGAAAAACTTCTGCAAGAGATGGGCAAGATGCCGGAAGCCGTCGCCGGACGGCTCGGTCGCCGACTGCACCAAGAAACCGAGGGCAATCCCTTCTTCTTAGTGGCTGTTTTGCAAGCGCTCTTCGAAGAAGGGGCAATGCAAGTCAGGGAAAACGGTGTCTGGGCGACCGACATCGATGAGATCACAGCCAACTACAGAGAGCTTTTGATCCCTACGAAGGTCAAAGAAGTGATCCAACGTCGACTCGGTCGGCTCAACGAAGATGAGCGCGAGCTCCTCACGCTCGCGGCCGTCGCAGGTCGTCGCTTTGACTATAGTTTACTGGAGAAAGCCTGGAGCAAGCCGACGACTCTGGACATGATCGAGAAATTAACCAAAGCCCAATTGCTCATTGCGGAGAACGGCCATTACGAGTTCAGTCATGACAAGATCCGAGAGGTCGTCTATACAGATACCAGTTTACCGCGTAGGAAACGGTTGCATAAACAAGTGGCCGAAACGATTGAACAATTGCATAATAACCGCTTGCAAGAATACTACAATATCCTCGCACATCATTTTGCCCAAGCGCGAGAGTTGCAAAAGGCCTTCGATTATACGCTCTTGGCACTGAACCGGACGATGGCCAGCCATCAGATCGAAGAGGGATTGACATTAACTGACATGGGACTGCAGATCTACTTAGAACTCAAAGCGCAACAAATATACCGCAATCAAGCTTTAATGCAGCATGGGTTTGAGATGCTGATCCATCGATTTAGGCTTTATGAAATTTTGGGCCGAAGGATGGAACAAGAACAAACGATTGCACAGGCTTCCCTCTTGGCAGAAGAAGCAGATAACGAGAATTTCTTGGCTGATACGTATTTGATGAAAACACGGCTAATGGTCGCACTGGGGAAATATTCAGATGCCCAGACCGAAGCACGCAAAGCACTTCTACTGGGGTGCAACCTAGACAATAAACAATTAGAAGGAAAGGCAGAGCAAATGCTTGGGACTACGCATTGGCATTTGGGGGAGCACCACAAAGCACTCGAACACTATATCCGCGCTTTCGAAATAGCTGAGGAGATAGGACTTGAGCAAGAGCGAATGCAAGCGGTGCTTAACATTGGCGTCGTTCATCATCAATTGGGCAACTATGAGCAGGCGCTGGAACGCTACAAACATGCCTGTGAGCTGGCCTTGAAGATGGGTAATAAGATTGGGGAGGCGCAATCTCATAAAAATATAGGTGTCATCCATAGCAACTTGGGTGAATATCAGATGGCTCTACTGGCTTTCGAGAAAGCTTATGATCTTTTCAGCCAGATTGGTGAAGTGCGAGCGCAGGCATCCACCATAAGTAATTTGGGATCGGTCTCTCTCCAGATTGGAAAGTATGATAAAGCTCTACAGTACTACGAAAAGGCGTATGAGCTTTGTAAAAATATACAGGACCGAAACGGAGAGGGACAAGTACTGTTAGGTCTTGGTAATTTATACAACGAAGGGCTCGGAGACTATCATAAATCCAGAGATTACTTTCAAAGAGCATATGAACACTATCAGCAATTAGGAAGCCGGGTATGGGAAGCAGCAGCTCTTTGCAACTTGGGGGAGGTCTCTCAGTGTTTGATAGACTACCCTACAGCATTGCGATATTATCAAGAAGCTCAATCCATTCAGCAGGCGGTCGATGATAAGCTCCGAGAGACCTATACCATATATAATATAGGAATACTCTATTTAGACTTACGAAAATATGAGGAAGCCTTGGAATGGCTAGCGCGAGCTCTTAAAAGGGCTGAAGAGCTAAAGGTCAAACCATTGGTGATCGATTGCCTGACCCAACAGAGTCTGACTTATTTAAGACAAAATGATTCGGCGAAGGCATTACAAGTTGCACAACGTGCTCTTGCCCTCTTGGAGCAAATTCCTCAAGTTGAACATCTGCGCGCAATTTACTTCGTGCAATATGAGGTATTTGTGGCCAACGGCTGGCATAAAGAAGCTCAGGAGTACCTGCAAAAGGCATACCAAGAAGTGATGAAAACGGCCCATAGTATAAATGACATAAATATGCGCGAACTTTTCTTGAAGGTCAAATTGAATAAAGATATCATTGACAGATGGGAAAGGGTCTATCAACGATGAGAAAGGCTTTATTATACATAACATCTATACTTGGCTCGTGGATTATTCTCTGGGTGTGCAATTTCACTGTAATTGCCGACCATGGAACGCTGATAATTGCTGATAATTATGGTCAGGAGTTCACACAGGATCTCACACTTGTTGGTTCGAAGTCCACGTCTGACTTTTCTGTTGGAAGTGAAGTTACATTTCATCTGCGTCTGGGTGTAACTACGTTCGGCACTCTAAAAAATCCATCGCCGTCTTGCGGCAATGATGAAGTTGAGTTGGAAGGGTGGGTTATCCGCACAGCAGATGGCGAACCGGTAACGGATTTCATCCATTTTCAAGCATCTGATCGCTGTATACCACCAAGAGATGCGAAGTATGTTGCATTCTCATGGATCTGGGATACAAGAGACAAGAACAAACGTTTTGCACGAGCAGGTGCCTATCGAGTAGAACTTGTGACGGCCGGGAATCCTCCACATGATGGAGTTTATAGCGTAGTCTTCAACCTACTGAAAAAACCAGATCTCACAGTATTAGAGGAACCAGTCGTAACTCCCGCACCTAATGGTGCTTTTCTCATCACAGCAAAAATCGCAAACTTAAGCGCAATCGCAATCAACAATTTTTTTCTAGTCTCGTTCGAGGTTCCTTGTAATCTCGGAAGTGATTTGCGAACAGGCTCACAGCTGATTCACAGGATGCACGCTCATGAGGTAAAGTCTGTAAGTACCACTCTAAACTTGGCATCTTGTAGCAATCCGCTCCCCCCTCATGCTGTGGTTGATCCTGATAGTCGAATTGAAGAATCTGATGAAGACAACAACGATAGCTTTGGTCTCGAACCATCACTAGTTAGTATTACGAATGTTATAGGCCCAGAGCCTCTTTTAACCATTGATAGCATCGCATCTGTCCCAACGGCTGGGACAATTGTTAGTACGAATCTGCGAATATTATGTTCAGCAGTAGACTCATGTTTTTTAAACGGGCTATCGAGTTATAAGCTTAAAATATTGCTGGTGGGTAAAGCGGAAATAACAGGGATCAATTTTGCAGCCTTCAAAGGCTCAGCCAGGATTTCCAGAGATAAGCACTCAGCCATCCTCACAGCAAAAGATAAGCATCATACGGTTCCACCTGGAACTGAAGACGCGGTGCTCGCCCAGATCATCGTCCGCGGAAAAGCAGAAGGGTCTGTCAGCTTACAAGTAGTAGTCATGCAATTGTTTGATGACAATAAAGACCCCATGAATTACCGAACCTTAGGAATTAGCTTTGGCGTCGCCTCCAGTCCCAGCAGCTCGATTATCAATTTTTATAACCTAAGGCAATCCGAAACCTTCATACGCGTACTTTCAGATTTCTCCACTCTTAAATTCATCTCTAATTGGGAAGAAATAGAAGCCATACGAGTTATGGCCTACGATCTCGCTGGGAAACGAGTCTTCGATAGTAACGTTATCGATCGACAGGCAATAAACAGCCTTCGATGGGAATTGCCTGGCCTTTCTCGCGGAACTCGCGCTAACGGAGTCTACCTCTACGTTGTGGTGGCTTATAATAAAAATGGAACTGCGCCTAGAACTGAGATCGGTAAGTTAGTGATCTTAAGAAAGTGAACTTGTGATGCTTGAGCTAGAGTGGGACAATTTCAGGACGTTACTTTCTAACCCTCCTTAGAAGATCCGTCTTTCAGAGAGCCACATGGCATAAAGTCCCATAGAGAATCATCTGTGCTTCATAGACTATCAAATCTCAAACTCATCCGTGAAAATTCTGTCTTTGAGGACACTCAGGCCAGGGAGCCGAAATGTATACAACAAACAAAAGACAGATTCCGCTGACTCCATGATCATTACAGCCCAAACTCGTCCCTGAAAGTTCTGTCTTTGTGGAAACTAAGGCAGAAATCGACGTTTCAATCATCGTTTTCAGCGAATCAACCATTTTTAATCTGATATCTTTTATCGATATTTGCGGATTCTTTTGTTTCACTTTCTTTCACTTGCGGTAACAGCCTCTTGGTAATTCTCATGCAGTGTGGTACGATAAAATGTATGAAAAAGCTTACCCAGAAAGATCACACGAAGATTCGAGAGCTTCGCGCCCGATTTCCTCAGGAAATCAGTGTCCGTATTCTCCGATCACAGGATGGCGGGTTTTGCGCAGAGATCGCCACTCTTCCTGGATGTCTTACTCAGGCTGATACATTCTCCGAGCTCATCGATATGATTAATGACTGTGTGAGAACCTACTTTGAGATTCCCGAAGAGTATCTCACGTATATGCCTACTTATCTTCCTTCCCTCAAGATGGCGCAGATATTCAATGCGTTTCCCATCGCTGCTGTCGAGAAAGAATTGACTCTGCAGGCCCCGGTTCGTGAAACCGTTCAAAGTTAAGAGCGCAGATTGCTCGTACGAACACCTCTTGCGTACTTCAGAGCGATGTGGTTTTGTCATCGTGAAAGGGAAAAAGCATTACAAAGTCAAGACCCAAGACGGAAAATTTATTACAACAATTCCCCGACACGCTCGACTGAAGCGCGAGATAGTCAAAGGGATTGTTGAGTGTCTCAACCGATTCATTCAAGAGCCAGAGCGAAAAATCACTTTGTCATAGAGCATTACAGCCCAAACTCATCCCTGAAAGTTCTGTCTTTGAGCACACTTGGGCAAAAATACTTTTCCAATCAGCATTTTTAGCCAATCCAGGTATTTTTCTGTCTTTTCACTGTCGCTAAGAATCTCTCAAGATTTTCAAGAATTCTTCTCTTGAAAGTTTGGCTTAGCGTAAGATGCTATGCAGAGTGCCCCGCTTGAGGTCGTTGGTGTGCATAGGGATATCACTAAGATGCTTGGATCGTCAGGATGGCAAAGATGGATGTGTCCTCCGGATGACGAGGTATGGCAGATATAAAAACCAGCCCTCTTG
The DNA here is from genome assembly GCA_016179105.1 of Candidatus Acetothermia bacterium. GTDB lineage: Bacteria > Bipolaricaulota > Bipolaricaulia > RBG-16-55-9 > DRXL01 > JACOSB01. The sequence continues at coordinate 16,206 of JACOSB010000099.1, read as the reverse complement.
CTCATGAGAGTTCGAAGGACTTGCTTGGGTGTGAGGGCAGGCAATTCCAGGCTCATGCAACAGCAACGGTGAGAGTGACGGTGACGGGCTCTCCGCCTTTGGGTCGGCGGACTGCCTGGGGGAATTGAGCGACCCATTTTCAGAAGGGCTTCCAGGTGCCCTTGGATGAGATCCCTAGCCATCTCTCGAGCTTCTGCAAGAGTTTCACCCTGAGTGGTTGCTCCCAGAGTCGGGACACGCGCTAAGTATCCGCCTTCCTCGGCGCGTTCAAAGATCACTGTATAGGTGTAGGTCATCGCATCTTCCTTGAAAAATGCAAGGACCGCAGTTCTGGTTATCCGGGGCCGGGAGTTTGCCCAGCCCCGTTGTATGCAGGTTTATCTCCGTATAACGAGCTTGCGAACCTGGCTTGGCATCATCTCACCCTGCTGGCTTCGCCCAGTTATCACATAGAGATAGACACCGTTGGCTAACGGTGCGCCATCGTCCATCGCGATAGGCAAGCTCAGCAGGCCGTTCGCATCCGCCCGATCTAATAGCTTTCGTCCACTCAAATCAAAGAGCTCTAGCCGCACCGACTCCATCCCCGTTCCGCCCACTTGCAAACGGAGCTGGCCCTCTTGCAGTTCGAGGCGTACTCCCTGAGAATCGAATGGAACTGCCTGAGCCAAGCGCCCCGCCGGGATCAGAAGGCCACAGCTCGTCTGAGTAAAGAAAAATGGAGCCGTCGCAGTAGCTGTGCCTAATCCTGCCGCTCTCTGGGTTTTCACTGTGAATGTTTGTTTCTTTCCGTTCTTAATCGTGCGTGGCGTCGCCGGGCTGATGCTCACGATCGTAAATGGTTCGCCCAAGAGAGCATCGAGGTTGCTCACCGTCTGCGCTATGCCCGTCTTGTTCGTGACTGTCACGCTGAAAGTTTGTTTGGCGGCTTTCTTGGCTGTGGCTTTGAAGATCACCGGCTTCGGGGAACCCGAGGGCTTCACTGAAAGAGTCAAGTTATTGCAGATTTCCCCCTCCGCGAATACCGGAAGTATCTCGGCGCGAATCCCGAAGTTGCCCGCCAAGCTCGAGCCGAAGCTATCGATGAGCGAGAAGTTTGTACCATCTGTAGAAATGTAGGACCGGCCCCGAGAGGAAGAGCTGGTGTCTTGGTCGGCGGGGAAGACATTGGGAGGATCGTTGACTTCAAAGCCCACCACGAAGTCTCCGGAGGCCAGTACCAAATTCGGATCAGCGATCTGACTGAGATCGTAGACATTCCACTGGTTGAGGAAGCCGACCGTGGTGGCAAAGCGGGAGAAGGTGATGCCGTTGATGTTGCTGCCTCCGGTGTCATTGGTGCCCACGAGCAGGGTGATCGGCGTGTTGACTGCCAGCCCGTTGGAGCGATTGCCGAAGAAGATCTCCAGCTTCTGGAGTTTGAACGGATAGCGGGCTGAGATGGGCGGAGCGATGCGGTTGACGAAGTAGGCCGTGGAGGCACCGTTGGGGAAACCGATCGGTTGCTCGAAGGAGCCGTCATCGGTCTGCAAGAGGCTGGTGTCGGGAGTGCAGGCTGCCTGGATCGCGCGAGGAGGGGGTAAGGCAGTTGACGAACCAAACAATGGAGGCGCTGCTGGGGAGGCCGATCGACTGTTCGGAGGTGCTATCGTCCCCTGGCAACCGGTGGTGCTCTTAATAGGAATGCACTGGGAAAACTCGGAGGTGTCGTTGCCCGGATCGGTCGTCGCTGTCGCGGTCAGGAACTTGTAGGAACTGAAGTCTCCCGATGCATGGAGGGTAAAGCTAGGATTGCCCTGATTATTTATATTGCCCGTGTTATCTGTCGTCACGCTTTTCGAGCCAATGAATTTTTCTCCCTGGCCGTAGCCGGAGGAATGACACGTGGTGTTAACGAAGAATTCTATCCGGATGGTCGTATTGGCCAGCGTGTTCATTCCCCCTGTGATCGTGAGGCCGTTGCCGTCGGAGGTAGCGGAGGTCAAGTCCGGGAAATTCTGAAGATTATTCGGACCTGAGTCAGGATCCCCTATGTCATTGAGCGTCTCCCCATTCACCCCATTTGGCACGAGATCGATCCCCAGGCTCTTATTGGAGAAGATGGAATTGCCCAGAATGGCGTTGCCGAGAACAGCGTTGTTGCCAGCGTTGGAAACATCCACGCCCTTGATATCATTGAAGGCAATGGTATTACCCGCGCCTGGTGCTTTCCCTCCGATCGTGTTATTATTCGCAGACGAAGACGATGCGGCCAATATCTCCACACCATTGGAATTACCCAAAGGCTGGCCGCTCTGCGAGATCCCGATCTTATTACCCTGGACTTCATTCCCGTTGGTTGGGAACGTTTCATTGACATTAGCACCAATGCTGACACCGTTATTTATGTTCGCTGAGATGAGATTCCCCGCCCCAGAGACCGTCCCACCGACGAGGTTATTGGACGCGCCAAGGGAAACGCCATCCACGCTATTGGGCACACGAAGTTCACCCGTAATGTCCGTGCCGATGAAGTTACCCTGCACTTTGTTGAACTGAGCGCCACTGCCGTGAATGAAAACACCGTGGCCGCTGTTGCCAGAGATCAGGTTGCGTGCCCCAGAATCCGTTCCTCCGATGGAGTTTACAGAAGCATCGAGAATCTCGACTCCATTAAAGTTGTTGCGCACTTGTGCATTGCCGGTAGCATTCGTGCCGATGACGTTGCCTTGCACTACATTCGCGGTGGCGCTGCTGCCAAAGATGAATACGCCATTCTCTCGGTTACCCGAGATGAGGTTGCGCAGAATGGTGTTTGCGGGTGTATTGGAAATGAGCACGCCTGAACGCAAATTGCCGAGAGGACACTTCTTCTGAAGATCCTGGGGAGCCGGAGTGCAGCTGCCGTCTTTATCCGTGCCGATGAAGTTGCCTTCCACGGAAGAAGGCGTGGTCCCAATGCCATTGCCACTAGCCAGCTCGATGCCATGCCTCCCGTTTCCGGAGATAAGGTTACACACCTTGTTGCACTTGCCTGCATCGTGGTCTGGTCCTCCGATGGTCACTCCTCCGGGCGTACCAGAAGAAACAAAAACACCATCGTTGACGTTACCTAGTGCTACGGTGCCATTGACAGCCGGTCCGATGAAGTTGCCCAAGATCACGTTGCCTTTGGCGCCGCTGCCTTGGATCCGAATTCCTTCTTGCGAGTTACCCGAGATGACATTGCAGGACTTGTCACAGGTCCCTGTATGATCGTTGGCTCCGATCGTGTTATTGGGGGAGTTATCGATTAATATGCCGACGAGATTGCTTCTAGCAAGAGTGCCACTGGAATCCGTACCTATGTAGTTACCAGCGATGATGTTGTCACCACCATCTTGCAGAACGATCCCAGCACCGGACCCGAATCGGTTGATGATCAGACCTAAGACCGTACTCTTTCCCGCGGTGATGGTTAGACCGTCAAAGGCACTACACCCCCCGCTCGCATTGCGTCCGTCCAGCGCGATCAGCGGAATATTCGGCGTCGTGTTGGTAAAGCCGTCCTGGCTCCAGCCATCGATGATCACCGGATCAGTAATTATAGGCAAACAGAATGCGAGGACGATCGTGTGTACCCCTGCGCCGGGGATGTTAAAGATTATGACGTCAGGTTGGGAAGGATCATTAGGATGAGCTTCGGCATCACCGATCGCGACGCGTAACGTACAGAGAGACATGCAGTGTTGTGGCGCCAGGTTGGGGTCGGTAGGGTCGGCATCTGTGTTGACGATGAAGGTTTTGACGTCGGCTCGTGTCACATTCGAAAACGCGACGAGCGCCAAGAGCATGATCGCGCCTGCGGTCAAAATAAATGACGCCGGGTTTGCTTTATGGGTCAGAAAAAGATGGATCATTGCTCCTCCTCGTTTTCCATAGTATGCAAAAAGACAGAGCTGGGCAAGAACTTCGCCACGGTCTCTGGCAAACTGGAGAAGTCCTGAAAATGGGCTTTCTCGCCACTGCCCACATGTTCAAGCTGTCCCCGCCACTGCGGGTCATTTGGCTGCGCTCCTGGCTCCACCCACAGACGCACGATGAACGAGACGGTGTGACGCGCGAAGGATTGAGGCATCGTTTGATCTCCTTTGTGGCTACGATCTTGATTTGACTATGGACCGTGCCCCAAGAGTCTAGCCGAACGATGTTGATTTTTTGTCACATGGCGAATTAATGCGTTGAGGTGACTAATTAAGGACATCTCGCAAAACCGCCAAGGCGCCAAGGAAATCTCGGTTGACTTTGAATCGCGGAGATCACGGAAAGGCCACAGAAGACACGGAAAACGGCGGGGCAATCCAGTCCTCTCCTGCTGCTCCACCCTTTGAATCCAGTAGTGGGATTTTGAAGCTCCCAAGACCTCAGCGATGAATTCCTCAGGCATGGACTTTCAACTGCGATGCGATCTTTTCAAAGTATGCTATGTTTGTGACAGCCTCTTCCCAAGCCATGTAATCCTGCTCGTGCTCCCAGTTCAGGGGGAACTCTTTCCCCAGTTTCTTGGAGAATGCCTCGAAGGTGAGGCCGTACTTGTGCTTGAGCCGGTCGGCCTCCTGGCGATACTGAGAGAGCTTCTGCTCCACATAGCTGCGGAGGGTCTCTTCCAAGGCTTCAGCGGGGTCATCCCGACCTGTGGCCTCTTGAGCAAGCTTCTTGAGCTGGGCTTCCTTGAGCATAGGCTAAGTGTACTTCCGCAATACATAAGAAAGCAAAGGGGACCAAAGGAGGCGCCGAGAATCATCCCTTGTCCCTTCGCATCTTACTTCGGATTCACCTGCTGATGATCAGCTTTCGCACTTCGCTGCGAATTAGCTTCCCGCTATAGCTCCGCACGTCCACCACATACAGATAGACGCCGTTGGCTAACGGTCTGCCATCCTCCATAGCCGCAGGCAGCGTCAGCACAGGACTCTGGCTCGTATGGTCTAATAGCTTCCGTCCGCTCAGGTTGAAGAGCATAAAGCGCAACGGAGCACTCGCTTCCCGAACTGTTAGTATAAGCTTGCCGCCTTCCCAACTCATCGCGATCCCAGCGAGCAAGCGTTGTGGATCGGTAACAGCGCTGAGCGAGACGGAGTGTGCCTCACACACCTCAGCGACGCGTGGTGCTGCGTCGAGAATGGTTTCCTTTGGCCTCGCAAGACGCACCCCGGCGGGCATGGGGACAAAACGAGACAAGTCCGTGCTCTGAAGGGTTGGCACAGAATCGGCAGAAGCCACATTGCTAAAGCAGGCCGTAGGCGTGCCTACCGGCAGTGAGGCAGTCGCCCGGATGGCAAAGTTGCCCGCCAGGTTCGCAAACGAATCGACGAGGGAGAAATTTACGCCATTGGAGCTGAGATAGGATCGCCCTTGTGACGGAGCCGTTGTGTCTTCGTCCATGGGGAATATATTTTTCGGATTCTTCGTCAAGAAGCCGACGACAAAATCTCCCGAATTGATCGTTACTGCTGTGGTGTCGTACTGATCGAACTGGTCAAGCGCTTTGACTTTGGCGCTGATCTGCTGGAATGTGACACTGTCGATGTTGGTATTGCCGCTTGAGTTGGTGCCAACGAGCAGCGTGATCGCATCGTTTTGCTTGAGGCCGTCCGCGCGATTGGTGAAATGAATTTGTATGTTTTGCAGCGTAGCCGGATAACTCGGAGGAGTGAGGCGGTTGACAAAGTAGGCCCTGGCTGTACCGGTGGGGAAACCAACACTCAGCTCATAGCTTCCATCATCGACCTTCAAGACAGTCGTGGGAGCTGTGATCACTGTAGATGCTTGCGCGACGCAGCCATCCTGAAAGAACGCCGTCACGATGAAGTGCTGCCCATTCTTAAAATAGCCCGAGTCGTTCGCAAACAGCTCAAACGTGGCCGTCTTGTTGACGGAGATAGAAATCTTCTTATCCGTTGGATTGAGCTTTTTTCCCTTGGCATCCTCCAGGCCCAACATCCAGTCGGTGTTCAAGTCGGTATCCCAGCCTTGGCTAAAAGCCGGGCGATTGTTAGTATTGGCAGTCTCCAGTTTGAGATAGATCAAGTTGGAGCTGTTGGGTCGGGTGAGAGTGAGTTGGAAATGGCCATCCTTTTTCCCGTCGGGCAGGAAGGCAAAGTATCTCGCTACATCTTCGTCAAAACGGACAAAACTCAAGTCGGCAGAGACGTTCACTTTGCAGCTTTTGGAAGCCATCTGAGTGAATCCCGAAGCGACCGCTTGGGTGGCCGAATTGAGTTTCGGGTCATTGAGTTTGGCGGGGAAAGTGCCAGCCAACGCCTGGGGAGGCTGCGCGAGCAATTGCTGTTTGAGTTGGTCGATTGTAGCTTGATTGACGTTCAGTTTGGCGAGCGCATCCAAGATCTCTTTGGGAAATCCCTGAGTGTTGATAGAGTTTTGCAAGCGTGCGACGTCATCCTTGGTTAGAGAGATATTGGGTACTCCCGCGTTCTTCCATTCCTTTTGGATGGTGGAAGGGAGAGTCGTTTGGGCTTTCAAGAGGGTAGCCAGTTGGGAAGCAAACTGAGCGGCGGCGTTCAGTTGTTGGAACTGCCAGAAGGCATCGTGGGCTTGGTAAGCGCCCTGAGCGCGCTCCATCGCGTGCAGCAAGGCTTCATCCAGGCCGATAGTTTGGGCTTGATTGAGCAACAGCGCATTGAAGGCATCGACGAATTTTTGCAGGGTTGGGTCTTGGGTGGTGATGGGAGTGAAGGGAGGAGTGACCGGCTGCGCAATCTCCGTATAATTGGGGTCCGGCGGGTCGGCTGCCAGTTTTCTCTTTTCAGATGCATAATCAAATAGACGGAGCGCGAGGGCCACCAAGGAATCCTGACATGTCGATTTGGCCTTTTCTTTCAAACCCGGGCAAGCTCCGATAACCGCCAGTACCGCTACACCATAAGCTAGTTCCTCCGCGGCAGCGGCAGTTTTCAAGAATGCATCTTTTTGTTGTTTGGTCAGTGTGGGTTGAGCGCCCACAGAAGGAGGATCGCTTTTAGGCAGGATACAGTTAACGTTTAATGAGGCCTCGTTGCTGTCTCCATCTTGGTTCGAGATGATAACGCCAAAGACAAAATGGTTAAGGTCACCACAAGCTTCTTTTATGGTAAAACTCCCAATTTCTTTTCCGCCGACGTTAACGTCTTGGCTAATTCCTTTCCCAGAAACACCACCTACTAGCGAAACAGAAAGGATCTTGCGCTTACCGGGATTTCGGAAGGATACTTTTACGATAGTACCTTTTTCGAGAACCCACTCCGCGGGAGCAGTTACACTCGTGATGCTGGGCGGCTCAAAGCATTTTGGTGGTGGTTGATCATTGGTGCTGATTCGGTGCTCGCTTACCGCTTGTGCGGCGTTGCCGGCGGAGCACAGGTTGATCGGCACATCGCTCGATACGCGCCCCCTTAGAGCTCCAGGGCCAACGTCTCCAAATGAACAGGCAACTCCCACTCCATTGCAACCGTAAACTGATATGGTCTTGTCATCATCCTCGAGTACGCCGACGAAGTCAGAGCTGGGGAATGACACATCTTTACAAAAGTCTGTTGAATCTCCCGGGCTGATTATCGTATAGTGCCTCGATTCAGTGGATGTAGCAGAGAATTGTTTCGTCGTCTTGTCGAAAGTTCCGGTCAGGGCATAAGTGATGTCCTCAATGATCTTCCCGCAGCGGGAAGAATCGAACTCTAGGGCCCAATGAATTGTCCCTTGGATTGCTCCCGTACCGATGTCCAGGAAGATCTCCGAAGAGGAGATTTTAACCGTTGCATTTAGGCCTCCAGGGTCCAATATTTGGCCTACTTCAACCAATTGACCATGACTGGTAGTCGTCGCCGCTAGGCCTACCAGATGAAACTGCGGCTGGGCTTGGCTCATGGGGCTATGAGCGCATATCAGCACCAAGAGCATGAGCGCGCCTGCGGTCCAAACAAATAACGCCGGGGTTGCTTTATGAGTCAGAAAAAGATGAGTCATTGCTCCTCCTCCCTCTCTATCTTACATCTCATCGACGAAATGCGCACTACCTGGGCAGTTAAGAACTCCAGCAGCGCAGGGGGCACTTGGAAATGCACCTTCTCGCTGCGACGAACGAGACGGTGTGACGCACGAAGGATTGAGACATCGTCTGACCTCCCTTGTTGGGCTACGGTCTTGCTAGGACTATGGACCGTGCTACTGAAGTCTAGCCGAACGATGTTGATTTTTTGTCAAATGGCGAATTAATGCGTTGAGGTCACTAATGAAGGACATCGTGCAAAACCGCCAAGGCGCCAAGAACGCCAAGGAATTCTCGGTTGACTTTGAATCGCGGAATGCACGGAAGGGTCACGGAACGCACTGGAAACAGCTGGCCTTTCTTCCGTGTCTTCCGCGGATATTCCGTGGTTTCAGCGATTCAATGTTTCCTCTACAATCTCGCGGTTGAGCGTAACGTTCTTCAAAAAGCTCTCGCGCAGCTCAGCATCGCTCAGGCGTTCGGCCCGCTGCATCACGGCATCGTAGGCCATCTGTAAATACTTTAAAGCTTCTTCGTGTCGACCCTGCGCCCACAAGACGTGAAAATGATTGAATTGAATCTCTTGAGGAGTGCTACAGCTCTCACCGGCCTCCAGCATTTGGATCGCCTGCGACGAAGCAGTGAGCGCCCGCTCCAACTCGTTCAGCCCCAAATAGGCCATGCCTTCTGCGCTCAAACAGACGAGCTGCATCGGCTTTTCTCCCATCTCCTCAAAAAGAGCACGCGCCTGCTCGTAGTGCGTGAGCGCTTCAGCGTATCGCCCCAGTCCCAAATAGGCATCACCCATAATGTTGAGGCTGAACCCGATGCCCCAGCGCCGCCCGATTTTCCGACTGATCTCCAGTGCTTGACGTAGCGTAGATAGCGCATCTTCGTACTGCGCCATACCGTGGTAGACGAGGCCGAGGTTGGCGAGGCTGGTCGCCTGACCTTCGCGGTCGCCGATCTCGCGACGAATTTCGAGCGATTCTTCTAAAGAGCGCCGCGCCTCGTCGTATTTGCCGAGCGTCCGGTAAATGTTACCGACGTTCAGCAGGCTATGCCCTTGGTCGCGGCGATCCAGAATCTCTCGACGAATCTCGAGGGCTTGCTGCTGATGGCGTAGCGCTTCATCGTATCTTCCGAGACTCCAAAAACTGAGTCCGATCCCCACGAGCGCGCCCCCTTGGTTATAACGATTCCCAATCTCCTTCGCGATCTCCAGCCCTTCTTGGTAGTAGCGTAACGACTCATCATAACGCCCGTAGCGCCAGCAGATGCCACCAATGTTAATCAGGCAGCTTGCCTGGGAATCTCGTTCACCGCTGGTACGGTGAATCTCGAGCGCCTGCTGGTAACAGCGCAGTGCTTCGTCAAGATCGCCCAAGTTCCAATGCAGTCTGGCGATGTTGTTGATGATAATCGCTTGTCCATTGCGGTCTTTCGTCTCCTGACAGAACCCAAGCGCGTTTTGATAAGCGCGCCGCGCTTCCTCGTACCTTCCCGAATTTTGGTGTACGTTTCCCATTCCGAGGGCGCTTCGCCATTGACCGCGACGATCCCCGATCGCTTCATAGAGAGCCAGAGCCTCTTGGTAAGACTTGTCCGCATCTGAGTACTGGCCCAGTGAATTACGCAAAGCGCCCTTCAAAGAGAAGACCAGCGCTTGTTTACCCGGCTCCTGAAGCCGATCGGCCAACTCCTGCAATTGGCTTAGGTCTGCTGCTTCTTCCTGACGTAGACCTTGCCGGCGATAGATCTCGCTGCGCTCGGCCAGCAGCTCAAAGCGCTGCGTATCGGTATACACACGATCGGTCTCCACACCAATCGCTTCTAAGGCTTGAACGGCAGCCAAGCCCAACTCGACTAACTGTAGCCCTTGCTGCGCATAGTATTCCTTGGCCGCCCTTTTCAGAGCCGGGAGTGTATATTCCAGCGATTTTTTCCACTCCCCGGCGCGATGTGCGTGTTGCGCCAGCAGGACCAGCCCATCATCACGACCGGCGTAGAATTGTTCCAGTCCGTACAACACCCGGCGATGCAAGAGTTCCCGACGCGCGGGAGAGATCTCGTCGTAGACCACTTCTCGGACCTTGCTATGACTGAACTCATAGCGACCCCGGCTCTCGATTAACAGACGAGCTTGTGCCAGTCCCGCGAGCGCCGCGACACATTCGGCGGCGTCGCCCTCCCAAGCCCGTTCCAGCAGACGTGGCTCCACCTCCTGACCGATCACGCTCGCCAACTTCAGCAATTTCTCCTCCGTCTCTGTCAATCGCCTGATGCGGCGTGTGATGAGCTCCTTCACCGTGGGTGGGATCATCAGCCCGCGATAGTCAGCGGAGATGTCCTCGATGTCCGTCACCCAGGACTGGCCCTCCACGCGCAATGCACCCTCCTCAAAAAAGTTCTGCAATGTCGATATCAAAAAGAGTGGATTGCCCGCGGTCTCTTGGTAGAGCCTGCCACTGAACCGGTCCGGGTGATGGACCGCCAGCGGCAAGCTCTTGATGAGATCGATGACTGCCGGCGCGCTCAGCCGAGCCAGCGCGATCGAGTGCAGAAGCTGCTTCGGTTCCCACGTTTTGATGAACTTGAGCAGAGGGTGTTCAGTGCTGATCTCTTCGCTGCGATAGGTGCCAAGAATCAAGATGGGTTTGGATTCGATACGCGGAAGAAAATAGTTCAGAAAATCTAAGCTCGCAGCGTCGGCCCAGTGGAGATCGTCCAAGAAGACAATTTGTAGGGGCGACCGGCCAGTCGCCCCTACGGGGGCCAAACCCAAGAAGAATTGGGTCAGTCCCTCGTAGAAACGCAACTGCTCCTGCTGCGGTGGCAACGGCGGATTTTCTGGTAGTTCTGGCATCTGCTGCTTTACCTCTGGGACGAGTTTTGCGACCTCGGCCAGCCAGAGCGCCGGGATGACCTTCAGCGTTTCACGACCCAACTTTTCTGACGCATCCCGCACGGTTTCTGCCCACAAATGATACGCCTGCGATACGCCCAGCTCGTGCCCGCGCCCCTGAAAGATGTGGATATGCGAATTGAGTCGTTCGCGCATCGGCGTGAGTAGCTCGTGAATCAAGCGCGTCTTGCCTACGCCCGCTTCACCGCTGATCAGCACACAGCGTCCTTGTCCTTGTGTCGCTCGCGTCAGATGCTGGGTGAGCTGCTGAAGTTCTGCCTCACGCCCTACGAAGGCGATGCTGCTCGACGAGAGTGCGTAGGGAATAGCGTGTCTAACGATCGGCGAAGCGGGGTAGCGTTTATCGATTTCCGGGATCTGCCGGGCTTGGACCTGTTCGTAGAGTTTCTTTGTCCGCGACCCGGGCTCCACACCCAGCTCATTTTTGAGCGCGTGCGCGCATTGCTCGTAGGTGCGCACCGCTTCGGACTGATCTCCGACCAAATAACAATACAGCATGAGCTGGCAGTAGGTACTCTCGCGGCAGGGATCATGGACGAGAATCTCCCGGCACAGGGCCACCGCTCGGCGGTAGCGCCCCTGCTGCGCGTAGAGTTCAGCCATGCGCGTCAGCAGGGCAAAAAAGAGTTCGCGCAGCCGTTCGCGCTCAGCGGTCGCCCAGTCGGCGTAGCGATCTTCTTCCAGATAATCACCTCTGTACAACGCCCGTGCGCGCTCGGCGTGAGCGATCTGCTGATGCTCTATACTCTTCTCGTTCTGAAAAGCCTCAGATTCTAGTGCCGTACAAAGGGTGGTGAACTCATCGGCATCCAGCCAGCAAGCGGCTTGGCTATTCCACCTGTAGCCGGACTCCGTGGTCAGTACGAAGCGCGATGGGGCGCGCTTACGCAACTCCGGCTCCAGGGCACGGCGCAAATAGCTGATGGACGCTCGTAGGTTGTGCTCCGCGGCGGTGCGATCGAGATCGGGCCAGAGCCATTCGATCAGTTGGTCCTTGACCAGAGCGTGCTCGCGGTGCGTGAGCAAAACTTTGAAGAGAGCGCTATTTTTCGGTGTCTTCCAGGCAGAATCTGGGATTGGTCTGTTATCCAGAGAAACTTGAAAGGGGCCTAACGTATGGATTTGCAAACTCACGTTACTAGCTCCCGACGACTTACTCGATTGCGGCAGTACGCGAAAAAACCCTCATGCTGCCTCTCAGTCTACATACGACTGTTATATTTAATCATATCGTTTCTCTGGGTTCCATGCAGGGGAATAATCCGATTTGAGCTGCGCCCACCATAGACTACTTTAAGGCTCCGACAACGGCTTACTGAAGGGCATATTTGCGAACCGAAAACCTTAGAGAACAGTGGGAGCTACACACTGAGCACAAAAGAACAAAGTACGTCTAGGATTCAGATAAGCTTTGTTGTGATCTGATCTTTCACAACTGATGCGATGAGATAGAACCTCTTGCTATTATCTCAACACAACCAGTCGCTTGACCTCTCTCTTGATGATTTGTCCGGACGGTTCTCTTGCGGTCAGGACGACGATGTAGACACCGTTAGATAGTTGCCGGGCTTTCGCGGCGACCTTCCACTCAAGTGCCGATGGGGCAGACTCTTCTTTAAAGAGAAGTCTCCTATCGAGGTCGTAAACAGTTACTCCTATATCAGCGACTTGTGCGTTCCCGACATGCAGGTTGACTAAGGATTGAAGTCCAGCGTCATTTGTGCCGCGAGAGAATTTGGTGTTCGCGTGCATCCCAGATTGCCAGAAACTCAACAGCTCGGTTATCTCTTCATCACTTAACTTGTTGCCCCATTGAGGTAAAGGCTTACCTTGCTGCCATAACTGGATCGCCATGAGCATTTCTGTATCGTCGATGAAGCCATCGATTCCTGCTACCGCATCAAATATCATGACGGAACTTCCACCCGCGACTTCGATGGTAGTAGCTCCTATAATATTCTTGGCTCCATCAGCCTCGTTTCTCATACGGCCAGTGATGGAGTAGTTACCAGGCTTGGCGTCCATAGGAACAGTAACTGAATAAACAAAGCTTCTGGACTCACCGGCTTTCAGGTCAGTGAAGAATTCGATGTTCGACGATTGCTCATCCAGTTGCCATCCGTCCGGCACGAAGTCGAGCACGCCAGCCACTTTGGAATCCTTGTGGACGCTGATAGTAACCGTCACGGTGAATGTGTTACCGGGGATGATTTTAGTCACAGAGACAGACCTGATAACCTCCAGCGCAGGGGTTTGGAAAAATTGTTGCGATGACTCGCTCGCTGGTGCAGTCACATTGCTCGTGCACCCCGAAGCCACTGGCCGTTTGATGTCCATATCGCAAATCCAGTGCGCCAGAACATATTTGATGCTATTCTTGTCTAGATGTTGTCCTCCGGTCTGTGGGACCTCCTTTTCGAACGTATACAGTGCCACCGCCTCGACGATCTCGAGATCGCCCACAAAGAGATCGGGAAAATCTTTTCCGGCAGGATCGTTCGGGATTAATGAGGCAACGGCAGCGATCGCGCTAGTCCCCGTTCGGGGTGGAATTTGTCCATCGGCCCACACCATGAATGGACTTACAAACACAATCAGAACGGCACAAACCCAGACCCTTGTTACTGACTTTTTCCCTGACTGTAATAACATTATATCCACCTCCGTTGTAGTACTTAGCGATAGCATAATCTCCAAGAATTGTCAAATCAAAATGCTCTTAGAGAACTGCTGCTTCCACGCTTTCAAGTGCGGCGCCGAAGCCAGCCTATAGCCTGAAACCCAGATTTTACTTGACCCGTGCGGTTTGAGTGTGCTAAGCTTGCACCAATGTAGTGTGTATCTGTATGTTGTGACTGTGCGTGGATATGACGGCAAGAGCGTGCAGACCCAGGTGAAGAAGTTGATAGTCGAGAGATAAAAACATTGTAGAAGCATAGGAGGCTGCTATGTATTACATCAAGAGAATTATCACTTGTGTCGTCTGTCTGTCTTTTGCGGCGATCATCGGCTGGGCCGGAAGCGGGGCAGAGTGGGGCTATGAGGGGAAAACAGGACCCGATTTCTGGGGCAGTCTTTCTCCAGACTATGCCCTCTGCTCATCAGGGAAAGCTCAGTCGCCGATCAATATCGTCGATTCTGTAGCTACCAAACAAAACCTGCGCGATATTGTCTTCCACTATGAGCCGACCAAACTGCACTTGCTCAACAATGGACACACTCTCGAACTAGAGTATGAAGAAGGCAGCTCCATCGAGATCGATGGCACGAAGTATGGACTGGTGCAGCTGCATTTTCATGCCCCGAGCGAACACACGATCAATGGTCGTCAGTTTGACATGGAAATGCATTTGGTACACAAGAGTGCGAGTGGCAACCTCGCAGTCATTGGCGTGATGATTCGCAAGGGCAAAGAGAATAAAGCCTATGAGCAACTCTGGAACAATTTGCCGGCGGAGAAAGACAAGGAAGCAAGTCTCAATGCCAAAGTCAATGCCGATGACCTTCTGCCCGCCAATCGACTGACGTATCGCTATACGGGATCGTTGACCACGCCGCCCTGCAGCGAAGGGGTTAGCTGGAACGTGCTCACAACACCGATTGAGTTTTCTCAAGGGCAGATAGATCGCTTCACAGAGGTGTTGAATCGTTCCTGTTGCACCTTCAATAACCGTCCGGTGCAGCCCTTGAACGGACGTGAACTCTATAGGGACACGTCAAAGGATTGAAGGTTAGGTATCTGAAGAGATACTTAACTTTCATCCATAGCAAACTCATCCCTGAACGTTCTGTCTTTGTGAGCGATTCTGCAACCACAGCCACTCGCTCTTCCGATCAATGTTTTAAACCTCTGAAAAATCTGATTCGTACAGAACAACGGAAATGTGGCGGGTAGAAGCACTATCAAAATCCCAGCGAAAGCCGAGCAATTTGATCTTGCTTGAAGAACTGCGGAAAATGAGCGACAAGCGGACGCGAGGGATCGTTCCAAAGACGGGCGTATCATCTTACAACAGGGACTAGTTCTGGCATAGCCTTCATACGAAGCAGTGTGAAAGAAGGAGTCGCCATTCCACCCGAGGAGTTGTTTAGCCGAGACGAAGTGCTGGGAGGTCTACCCGCGAAGCGAGCTAACACATTACTTTTCCTCATCGAGAGTCGCACGGCGCACCTCGTTGCCCAATCCCGCCAAGCGATGGAGCTCTTTCTCACCGAAACAGCCGAAAAAGAACGTGACCTCGCCTTCATCGAAGCATTTTCGCTCGGTCGCGAACCTCCGATCAAACCCACTATCCACGACCTCGAACGCTTTGTTCCGCACTGGGCTTCCTTGATTCCCGAAGTCCCCAGGCTGCGGGCCGCTCTCGCGCACGCCCTGAGCAAGAAATATGATTTTGCCCAGCAAGCGGTGCCTAACATTCGCAGGGCACTGGGTCTCGATGACGAGAGAACCCAACAAGCTTATCGCCGCTTGTACGGTGAGCCGTTGGAGACAATCTATGCCACTCGCTCCACCCTGCTCGACGGATGGCGCTGGAGCTGGACGGCGCTCAGTCATTGGCTTGAGTCGTTGTCGCCTTTCTGGACGGCTTTCGCGTTGACTTTCACGGAGACCGTGGGTATGGGTATTTTGGCTTTACCCATCGCGATCGCTAGCTTGGGACCGTTGGCGGGTGTGGTGCTCTTGGTCGTGCTCGGTGTGGTCAATTTGCTCACGGCCGCCGGTGTCGCCGAGGCCTGCGCTCGCAGCGGCACCGTGCGCTATGGGAATGCCTTTTTCGGGCGACTCGTCGCAGACTTTTTGGGAAACATAGGTTCTGTGATCGTTTCCTGGGGGCTGATTACGCTCTGTTTTCTGTCGCTGATGGGCTTCTATATTGGTTTCTCCCGGACGCTGGCGGATGCGACACATATTCCCCCTGAAGCGTGGACAGCCCTTCTCTTTGTGGTAGGGATATTCATGCTCTCGCGCAAATCGCTCAGTTCTACGATCGCCTCAGCGCTCTTGGTGGGGGCCATCAACATCACACTTATCTTAACTCAAGTTGCTACCAAAGAGGTGGGAAGGAAGCAAGTTCCTCCGGGAAGTCGCTAGAAGGTTTCTGAGCGAGAAACTTTCTATCGAACCGGAGGAACCGATGCCCTATTGTATCATAGCTATCTACTGTGTGTGCGATGACTTCTGGAAAGCCTTGGGCGAGCCGGAGGACTGGCAAGCGCAAATGACCCATGCCGAAGTCATGACGACTGCCTTGGTAGCAGCGTGCTTCTTTGGGGG
>JACOSB010000115.1 GCA_016179105.1 Candidatus Acetothermia bacterium | reverse complement strand
TGGGGATCCAGATCAAGTGAACCTTCAGATCATGCTTCGTGTGCGCTCCCAGGCGATACTTTCGCACGCGACCATATTACCACAAACTTCTCTTCGCCTGAAGGCGAGGGGTTTCGACCATCCCCGCAGGGGACACTAAAGAGGAGTGAGTACAGGATGACCAACATGGATTTACGAAAGATTGCTCAGCTCTTAGAAATCTCTGAAGAGCATTTGCTGGAAGACGGTACACTCGCTTTTTTGGAGAAAGAGAAGCGCCTCACCGAAGAAGACCTCGCCGACTTCCGTGAACGATACGGAGTGCTGAGCCGAGCAGAACTGGAAAAAAAGATCAAAGAGGGATTAACTCCTCCTCATCCGGCGTGGGAAGACCTCATTCAATGGGAAAACCTCGAAGCGTATCGAGCAAAGTTGGATTCGTTGTTGAGAGAATTCCATGCATCCCGCGTATGAGCAGATTCAAGCTCTCGCCTTAAAGGACTATTCTCACCTTGTTCAGAACGTCACTCTGATCCAAACAAGAAGGAGTCATGGGTCCGCGAAGCTGCGGCTCTATTTCCTCGAAGGAAGCTTCATGGATGTATTTCTCACCTCGTCAGGCAAATACTGCTTTCACTGGGAACGGCGCAAGATCACCGGCATGATTTACCGTTTTGACAATGCACCGCACCATCCTCACATCGGCTTGCAGCATCTTCATGACGGCTTGGAAGAACAAGTTGTCTCGTATCCGCTTTCTTTCGATCCTGTAGAGGCTTTCAAGCAAGTGCTGGAATATATTCAGCGTATACTCCGTTCTTCGCCGACTTCCTAAACCGCTCGTTTTTATCTCAAAATGACCAACTTGGGGGAGGTGGTGATGTATAGTAGGGATTTAGAACAAGCGACAGCGTTTTTTGAGGAGAGTTTAACAACATCGCAAAAATTAGGGTACAAAGGCTCTATGGCGATCTCGCTAAACAATCTAGGCGCTATAGACGCTGAGCGAGGCGAGTATTCATCAGCACGCCTAAAGGTGGAACAAGGTCTGATCGTACTGTATGAGTTGCGGGATCAAAAGGCTATTGCTGGATGTTTAGAGAATTTGGCAAAAATTAGCACGGCTCTAAGGCAAACACAGAAGGCTGTGCGACTGTTGGGGGCTGCAGCAGCTCTGCGCGACACAATCAGTGCTCCACTGCGACCTGTCGACCGCTCCGACGTAGAACGCGATGTTGCCGATGCGCGCGCCGCGTTGGGCGAAGAAGCTTTTGCTGCTGCGTGGGCTCAAGGCCGCGCGATGACGCTGGAGCAAGCGGTTGAGTATGCACTCCAGAACAACCGCGATTGATCTTGGCATCTATGATCAGCCTGACCTTAGTACCCTTGAGCAATGTCAATTTAACGCCCCATTATCTGACAAGCGAATCTTCCAAAGTCTATTCTGCACAAAAAAATTCGTCTAAACTAACTTGACTTGGCCATTTCCTAAGTGCTATGGTGAAAGCACGAAGGAGCCTTGGTTCACTATGCAGTTAGAGAAAATGACTTTACTTTTTTCATTTGCTTCTCTTACGTTGTGGCTTATTGTAGCCACCGTGAATGCGGCTCCCCCAAACAGCAGTGCTGTGCTCGCGAGTGCTAAGAATCTACTCGGACAGCTGTCGAAACTTGAGACTCAATTCTCCGCTTACCAAACTGCTTATGCGAAGCTGGCAGAAAACACGGTTGACGGCGAGATGGATGACATAAAAAATGCGCTAAACACAATCCTTGCTTGTGATGATACTGTGCTCGGCGAAATCTCTCAATGTATCAAGAAAGCACAAGCTCTTGTGAGATCAGCATTACGCAAAGCCAATCTATTCATTGCCATGACTCAGCGAACGCAAGTTTTTGTCAATAGTTTTGCGCGCGGCTTGATCTCTCTAAATCGCCAGGTCGGTAGCTTTCCAACTAAGAATGCTTCACTGGTGATCAATGATTGCGACGGGCCGATCCTAAATATTCAAGGACTGATGTTAGCAGCGCGCGCTAATTTGACTACAACCCGTGCGCTAACATCGAATGCACTCCGCCTGCTGATAGTGATTACTCGCGATGCCTTCGTAGCTCTGGCGGGTAGCGCTCAACAAGTCTTCGCACAAGCGAAATTTGCCATCAACGAAATGCAGCGCATTCAGACAGATCAACTTGGCTTTTGTGCCGTCGCGCTGACCAAGCTAATAGATGAACTAAAAGCTTTCTTACTTAATAGCAGCATATTGCTCACGACACCAGTACTCAGTGAATCAAGCGAGAATCTCAGCGTGATGACTCTCAACAACGTTGCTCTAAGAGCTCACGCTGAAAGCCTAGCGAACGGCATCTACTTCATCGTGAAAAGCTACAGCGATGGACGGCGCGAGGTCACGAAGCTAGTGATTATGCGTTAGGGCAATGGGGAAGAAAAATAGCTTATTCGCTTAGGGCTTGGTCTGGCTGTCGATGATCTCGCGCGTTTTTTGCTGCACCTCTCGTACGGCATTCCACACGCGGTCGATGCTATCGGAGACCATGAAAATCCCGATGAGATTTCTGTCAAAGTCAATCCACGGAACGAAGCCTCTTGCGCCGGGACAACTGATCTCGCTCGCCGATCCTTTGGCCCCTATGCTATCCAGCCAGACGCCGAGACCGTACTTGATGTGGGGATCGCGCGGAGAGAAACCGATCTCAGCTCCCACAGTCTGGTCCTTTTGCATCTCTGCGATAGAATTGGCCGATAAGACCCGGCGTCCATGACTGATTCCTTGGTTGAAAATCATCTTGAGAAATCTTCCATAGTCACGCAACGAGGAGATCGTGTAACCCTCAGAGAGCAACGGATTCTCGGTCTCGCCGTAGTTCGTGTCAGTCAAGCCCAGGGGCTTGGCGATGCGAGTCTCGAACAATTCTGCCCACGATTTTCCGCTGGCCACCTCGGCCATCCGACCGGCAACCGTGAAGGCCGCCCCGCCGTAATAGAATAGGTCTCCGGGCAAGGAGATCAATTGGAGGGTGGCGATCTCGCGAGCGCACGCTTCGAGCGTGAGCTCTTTCTGGAACATGCACGAGCTGTAATCGGGGAAGCCCGAGGTGTGCGAGAGGAGTTGTCGGAGCGTGATGGTGCTCTTATCTCCGGTGAAATACGGGAGATATTTGGAGACGCGGTCATCGAGCGCTAGCTTGCCCTCGTCCACGAGAGTCAAAATAGTCGCTGCCGAGAGCCACTTGGCGGCCGAGACGATAGGAACCGTAGTATGCTCGTCGAAGGACTCAAAGTAGGTTTCGCACACGGGTTTTCCCTTCCACACCAGCAAGAGAGCGCCGCCGGGCAAGTTCAGATCGTGGACGGAGCGGGCCATCTGATCGCGGACGGGAACGAACGCCGGATCGCAACCGACCTTAAACTCCTCGGCTTCGTTTTGAGCTGTTTGGGTCTTCATCCATCCCCACAACGCGAAGGCGAGCAGCCCGGCCACGACCAAAGTGACCACGATCGCAAGAGTTGGTTGCTTCATAACATTTCCCTCCAGACCAAGCCTCTTCAAGCATTGAGCTCGACCCACGCAGATTGAAGCCATTTTATACGAAAGTTAAAGATTCTTGACAGGCCATACAGGGAGCAGACACAACCCGCAGCCTCTGAGAGTGTTCTTCAGCATCCATGTATTTGTTTTTGACAAAATTTCTCAAATCCTCTACGATTCGAGCAGACCTAAGGAGGCTGAGACGTATGTGGGGTAAAAATCTCTTCGTCTTGCTTTTCGTCAGCGTGGCCATGTTCGGGTTTTTGGGGAACGCGTGGGCGCAAGCCACGCAAACCCCGAGCATGAAGCCGGGACATATGATGATGGAGCGCTCTCGCGGCGGCTCCGGGGGTGGCGGGCCTCTGATGACGGCAGCACTGCTTGACTTGAAAGAACTGGAGAATGCCTTGCCGGGTCTCACCTTCGGAGGAGATTTCACGGTGAGCGATAAGAAAATTTTCCTGATGGCCGGCGGCGGTGGTCTTGGCGGCCCCGGTCATATGCGCTTTGGTGGAGAGGGGTGGGGTGGAGAGTGGAATGTCCCATACGATGACAAGACTCACGATTTCAATCGAGCCATTCTCTCGATCGATGGCGGCGGTTTTCTCATTGAGCACATTTTGCACTCCTCCGAAAAGATAGGACTGAGCATCGGTGCTTCCATTGGCGGCAGCGATGTGAAATTGCGTTTATTCAAGCAAATCTCCAGCCAGCCCTGGGCGGATGTCGTCAGAAGTGCCAAGAGCTTGGAGCTGAAACGTTCCTATTTTATGGTCGAGCCGTACATCTCCATTCGCTTAACCCCCGTGGGGTTCATAAGTTTTCGTATCTCTGTAGGTTATCTCTATCAAATGAGTTTCGAAGATTGGGAGTTACCCGATGAGACCAAAGCGACGAGCGGGCCTCTCAAGACCCTGAGCGCGCCCGTCTTCAGCGTGATGATCTACTTTGGCCGATAGAGCAAGCGCTTTGGAGATCTGTACTATGCGTTCTCTTGCTACGGCTGCGCTCCTCTTTCTCTGGGTGAGCGCAGCCATTTTCACCGTTCACGCTGAGCAAAAGCTCACGGATATTTCGTACACGATTAAAGCCCGCCTCAGCACCCAAGCGAAGAAAATTTTCGGCGAAGAGAAGCTGCGCTTCAAGAATGACTCCGGCAGCGCGCTCAGGGTTTTGTATCTGCATTTAAGGCCCAATCGCCTGAAAGAAGGCAGCATCCAAGCGCGCACGATGGGTGTGAAGAACTTTGACTCGATCTTCCCCTACGGCCCGGCCGATGCCTACTTGCTCGTCCAAGAACTTCAACTCGACGGACACAAGTACGAAATCGGGGCCGACGCCCAACTCGATGACACGATTCTGAAACTAAACTTAGCGAGCCCGATTGACTCGGGTAATTACGGCGAGTTTTCCATCAAGTTTGTCTTGAAAATTCCCAATGGGCTCGAGCGGCTCGGATATTTTAATGAGAATTACTATATCTCATGGTGGTATCCTGAGCTCGCGGTGTTGGACAGCAACAGCTGGCACCACGATCCCTTCGAGGAGCCGTACCAAAATTTCGGCTCTTACTCGGTCGAGCTGACTGTGCCCGAAGCGATGGTTGTCGGCGCAACCGGAGGTTTTCCGGAGAGCGAAGTCAAAAATAACGACGGAACGAAAACGCTCAAATTCTCGGCTCAAAATGTTCACGATTTTGCCTGGGTCGCGGATGCACGCTACAAAGTCGAAGAGACCGAGTGGGAAGGGATCAAAATTCGCTCGCTCTATCTGCCCGAGAACGCTGAGATGGGCAAGTTAGCTGCTAGGTATTCGAAAGACGTGCTCGAGTATTTTAGCAAGCGCTTCGGCAAGTATCCGTATCCGACCTTCACCTCGGCTCAGATCAACGGGCTCGTCGCGGGGGCGATGGAATATCCGCAGCTCATCATGAACGGGAATTTGCTCTACAAATTCCCAAAGCAATCGACGCTGCTCGATGTCGTGATCTCTCACGAGGTCGGGCACCAATGGTTCTTCGGAATGTTGATGAACAATCAGCCCGATGAAACTTGGCTCGACGAGGGATTTGCTGAGTTTGCCATGATCGCATACGCTGAAGAGAAATACGGCGTGGAGCACAACTTGGCGGACCTCAAACAGATCCCCGAACCCTGGCGCGATCTGTTCAAGAATGTGATCTCTGACTGGCGTAGTCAATTCTTGCTCCCGAATTATCTGAACGTGGCGCGCGAAGGACGCGAAGAGATCGTCACTGCTTCACCCCAAAAGACCCGACCCGGCCATACGCCTCTCTTTTACGAGAAGGGCGCGCTGACTCTCTTTGCGCTCGAATATCTCGTCGGGCGCGAGACATTCGACAAGATTTTGCAAACCTACGTCCAGAATTTTCAGTTTAAGCAAGTGACGACGGCTGATTTTGAGAAAGTCGCGAGCGACGTGTACAGTCAAGATTTAGCTTGGTTCTTTGACGAGTGGTTACGCAGCACGAAGACGCTAGATTTTGTTTTCGAGGGACTGACCGTCGAGCAAGCCGAAGGAAAATATATTAATCGCGTCTTAGTCCATCAAGCGGGCGAGATGCACATGCCCGTCGATGTCCAAATTACCCTGGCGGACGGCAAGACCAAGCTAACTCAACGCTGGGAAGGCAACGAAAAATTTGGGACCGTCACGTTCATCACGGACCAAAAAGCGATCTCGGCGATCATCGACCCGGACGAAAAATTGCCCGATCTCAATCGGGCGAACAACACGGACGCAAAATTCTTCGATAGCTCTCCTTTCGTCGACCACGGACTGCTCCACGGCCAGCAAGAGGATGGTTTTATCAGTGGCATCAACTGGAACCTGCCTAGATTGAGTATCAATGGTAAACTCGGCTACTCCTTGGGACTCAGTCGTTTCATCTACAGCGCTCACCACGAAAAAAATTTCTCGTTCATGGACCAGTGGCTCTCGCAGTATAGTTTCGACCTCGGCGACGATGGGCACATTCGCTCGCTAGACGCCAAGCTGAGTCTGATCTTCTCGACCTATCCATCCCTCGGTGTTTCGCTCCATCACGAGCTGAGTGTCCAGAAGTTTTATGACCAGCGCTATAATGTGGCTGAAGACGACGGATTCTTGGCCGGAATAAGGGTTAGTTACGCGCTCTCGATGCGCGATCGTCTGGGAAGAGACGGCACGCTCAAGCTGACCTACAAGAAAGGCCTGAGCGAATGGGGCAGTGAGTATGTGTTCACTAAATATCAGGACTTTCGCGGTTGAGTTTATGAACAGTAAGATAGGGGTATGCAACGCCAGAAATGTTCCCTCGATCTTTATGTGGATTTTCTCGTCGCCAGTCAGAAGCAGTTCTCTGGAATGGAGTTGAGTAAAGTGGCT
>JACOSB010000114.1 GCA_016179105.1 Candidatus Acetothermia bacterium | reverse complement strand
TGTCGCGCCCTCAATCGCATGACCCATCTGGGGATGCCACAGAGTCACCGGGTGGATTGACCGCCTGCCACGGTCAGCGGGAATCTACTCTTGATTAGCTTTCATGCACCAACGCCACTTTGGAATATAACAACAAAACCTAACAGCGCGCTGCACCCGGCTTTGCTCCGCTGCGCTTCGCAAACTCGCAGGGAGCGGACCAGCAGGACACTGGAGAAGGAACACCAGTGGCTGCCGAGGCTTGCCCCGCTGCTGCCGCTGGCCATCCCTGTCCCGCTGGCAGAGGGGATGCCCGCCGAGGGCTATCCCTTTGCGTGGTCTGTCTATCGATGGCTGACGGGCGACGACGCGACCATGGGGCGCATCACCGATCTGCGCCAATTGGCGACCGGTCTGGCGCAGTTCGTAGCCGCCTTGCAGCGGATCGATCCCACAGGTGGCCCGTCACCTGGGGAGCACAACTTCTTTCGCGGTGTACCGCTGGCGAGGCGGGACGCTTCAACCCGCGCTGTGATCGCGTCCCTAGACGGCGAGATTGACGTGGACGCGGTGACCGCGGCATGGGAGGAGGCCCTGCGGGCACCGGAATGGCAGCGCCCGCCCGTCTGGATTCACGGAGACCTCGACTCACGAAACCTGCTCGTCGAAAACGGTCGGCTTAGCGCCATCATAGACTTCGGGGGCCTCGGCCTGGGCGATCCCGCGTGCGACGTGATGGTCGCGTGGAAGGTTCTCTCAGCGGATACCCGCGACATCTTCAAGACACAGCTCGCGGTAGACGAGGCGACCTGGGTGCGAAGTCGTGGCTGGGCGCTCTCCCAGGCACTGATGGCTCTGTCCTACTACACCCTGGAAACGAACCCTGTGCTCGTCCGGGAGGCTCAACGATGGATGGCTGAGGTACTTTGCTGATCATGAGGACGCCGCATGAAGCGGTGGGCCGTTCGTTGGCTACCGTGTCGTGTTCGGATGCGAGCGGGTGGAATGCCGGGTGTCCGGTAGCGCACGCATGCCTTTATCGCCAGGGCCAAAGTGCGGCGTCTGCCTCCGAGTCCGCCCAACCATGGCATGCACCCGACTTTGCTCCGCTGCGCTTCGCAAAGCGGGTGAGCGCTGCCGTTCGGTCGTTACGGATGCAGCCCCACGCAATCTAATCCTGCGCTCTCGTCAACACCATACATCAGGTTAAGACACTGCACGGCTTGTCCAGCCGCGCCTTTCACTAGGTTATCGATGGCGCTCATCACTACTAAACGACCCGTACGCTCGTCTTTCTCAAAACCAATATCACAATAATTTGTACCAGCTACGAGCTTTGGTTCAGGGAATCGATATATGCCCGTGCGCTCTTTGACGATGCGCACGAACGGCTCTTCGCCGTACGTTTGCAAATACGTCTGCCAGATGTCTTTCTCCGTGAACGCATCTTCCATAAAAACGTGAATCGTACTCAGAATTCCCCGAATGAGTTCAACCGCATGAGGCGAGAATGAAATCTGTTTCGCTAGCCCCAACTCTTGCTCCATCTCGGCCAAGTGACGATGACCTGAGGGCTTGAAGCTACGCACGACGCCCGCGCGTTCCGGATGGTGACTGTCTGGTCCCGGCTCCAAGCCACCCGCCGACGAACCCACTTTTGAGTCAACAACAATTAATTTAACACGATATTTTTTCACCAGCGGCCACAACGGAATGATTGCGCTCGTCGAAGTACACCCCGGTACTGCAACCCAACGTGTTTTTTGGATTTCTTCGCGATGCAATTCGGGTATGCCGTAGACAAAGTCTTTTAGGAATTCGGGGCATTTATGCTCATAGCCATACCACGTTGAATAGTCTTCGGAATTCTTTAGTCGAAAGTCCGCTCCCAAATCAATCACACGATCGGCGACTTTGGTGAGTTCACGCATCTGTTCCATGGAAGATCCGTGAGGCAGTGCCAAGAAGAGAGTGTCATAAGTTTGAAGCTCATCGGGTGCGCTGAACTTGAGCGCGGTCACGCCCCGCAAATTGGGATGCGCGCGCGTGACCGGCTTGCCCGCTTGGCTCCGCGACGTAATCGCAGCGATATCAACGTTCGGATGGCGCAAGAGAAGGCGCAAAAGCTCGCCTCCGACGTAACCCGAGCCACCTATGATCGCGACACGAATTTTATCAGACATTGACCGTTACTTTCTCTACGTAATCCAAAATTTTTGCTGGAATGTTTACACCCGTTGGCTCCAGCATATGCCGGAACTCACCAACGCCGTTGACTTCGTGGACAGTTAAACCATCTTTTGTTTCCATCACATCGATCGAGAGTACTCCGCCGCCGACGGCGCGCGCCGCTTTCAGAGCCAAATCTTGAAGCTCTTTCGTCACAGGGCAATTCTCGATCTCCGCGCCGCGATCGGGATGCGTGATCCAGTGCTTTCCCACTCGATAGATAGCACATACGACTTCATCACCGACTACGATCACTTGGATGTCGCGTCCCGGCTTCGGGATGTACTTCTGCATATAAAAAATAGAGTGATAGTACGAGCCCAAATGATCTTTGTGCTCTAAGAGCGCTTCTGCCCCTTCGCGATCGTTCACTTTCGCCAAGAGCTGGCCCCATGTGCCGACCGCCGGCTTTAAGATCACTGGATAGCCCATCCGATCCATCGCTTGCAGCGCGCTCTCGGGCGTGAATGCGACCAAGACATCGGGCGTTGAGATCCCGTTCTTTCGCAAGAGCTTCGAGACGGCGACCTTGTCGCTACAGCGACGCGCGACGTCGTAGGAGTTCACCGTGCGGATGTTCGCTTTTTCGAGCAGAAAGAGAGCGCACAGATCGCGCGGATGCATGAAGTCTCGGGCGAGAACGACATCGAACGGAAAGTAATTTTCCAGCCCGAAGACGAGATCGCGCATGTCGGCTTTTATGACATTGTGCACGCGACAACCCGCTTCTTCCATCAAGAGCTTTTCTTCTACTTTGATCTGTGTGCAGAGAAGTCCCAAGTTAAGCATGAGCCATCACCTTCTCTTTTGGCTTTGCGCTCGGCTTAGTTTTCACTGGATTTTCTTGAGCAACTTTCACGCAATAATCGAGCAAGAGTGCAGGGATGTCCGCTTCGATGGATTGCATGCTCGCCTTGAACTCCATCGCGCAATTGACTTCGTGAACGGTTAGACCGTTCTCAGTCTCCATCAAGTCAACGGCTAATGCTTGACCGCCGACGGCTTTCGCTGCTCGCAAACACAAGTCGTTCAGCTCCGGCGTGACCGGGCATGGCACCGTTCGCGCGCCACGTGCGGCGTTGGTCAGCCAGTGATCCGAGGCGCGATAAGCCGCGCCGATCGTCTCGCCGCCGATCACGAAAGCGCGAATATCGCGGTCGGGTTTTTTTACGTACTCTTGAATGTAGAAGACTGTGTGATAGTACGAGCTCAAGTGCGCTTTGTGTTCCAGAATCGCTTCGGCAGCGGTTCGGTTCTCGATCTTGGCCATCAAGCGTCCCCACGAGCCGTCGACAGGCTTAAGCACCACGGGATAGCCCATCTCTTCAATCGCGCCCAGAGCGCTCTCTTTGGTGAACGCGACTTTTACATTGGGGGTGGGCACACCGGCATCGTACAAGACTTTTGACGTAAGCAGCTTGTCACCGCCGATGCGCACGGTCTCGAACGTATTAACCGTTTTGACGCCCGAATCCTCAAAGAGCTGGAGCGCATAGAGCGCGCGCGATTGCGAGATCTCGCGATCCAACAAGACATCCAGCTTTGGGTGCTCATCCAAGCTAATAATAAGCTCGCGGCTGTCGATCGGAACCAGCTCGACGTCTTTGCGCTTTCGTGCTTCCTCAAAGAGCAACTTCTCTTCGAGTCGCAGGCGCGAAAAGAGAATTCCCAATCTTACTTTTTTCATATAAAACTCCTACTCGCCCCAATCTTCTTCTTCCTCGGGGGCAAGTTCCACCTTGAGCGGCTTCAAGCTCACCACTTCAAGCTCCACGCCGCAGGTTGAGCAATCGAGAATCTCATTCTCGACTACTCCATCCGACAACGTCACTTCCGATCCGCACTCGGGACATTCGACCTTCTTCACCACACTCACCTACCTTTCGGAAACTTTCGTTTCATTTGTATTGTCTAGGAGCAGGTCTTGTGCCTGCGCTGGGCAATCACGAGGGTTGCCTCTACAGCTTTGTCAGCTTCTCCAACGTAGTTTGAAACTGTTTTCGCTCTATTTGCCAGAGCAACATTTGAGATTCTATAGCATCCTCAAGCTGATCGAGACACAAGTTGCCGGAGCCGCCAATGTGATTCCGTTTCTTGAGAGCTTCTCGTGGCTTTAATGCTTTTATATTGCTCAGATTGCGCTTCACGTTCTGATAAGCTTGTCGGAAGGGCACGCGCTTTTGCACTTGCTCGATCACGTGATCGACCGCGAAGAGATCCGCCGAGCACGCTGCTTCCAACTTTTCTTCATTAACTTCCAGTTCGACAATGAGTGCGCTCATGATCTGCACTGTAGCGCGAGTCGTTTCCAAACTGCGCAGCAAAGAGCCCTTCGTCTCTTGCAGATCACGGTGATAACCTGACGTCAATCCATGTGTGATCATTGCGAGCTGATTCATATTAGCGATGATCGAAGCAGCTCGCGCTCGCACGAGCTCAAGCATGTCGGGGTTCTTCTTGTTTGGCATCAAGCTACTGCCGGTGCAAAATCGATCAGCAAGTTGGAAGAATTGAAACTCATCCGCCGAGAACCAGATCAAGTCTGTGGCCAATCGAGCCACTGTCTGCATCAAAGTGCTAAGCGCTGCTAGAATCGCAAATTCTAGCCTGCCTCGGCTGTTCATCACGCCGATCGTATTTTTTTGCACGGATTTAAAACCCAGTAACTTTGCCGCCAACTCTCGATCCAGGTTGAGCGGGACGCCATAGCCTGCGGCGGCTCCGAGCGGCGAGCGATCGTTCAGCTCATAAGTAGCTTGAAGCAAGACGAGGTCTTCCAAGAGACTCTCAGCAAAAGCAGAAGCCCACAGCCCCACTGACGAAGGCATCGCCCGTCGCGTGTGCGTGTAGCCGGGCATCGGCACAAACTCGTGCCTCTGCGCGAGAGTATTCAAATTCATAGCTAAGCGCATGGCTGAAAGTGCAATCTCGCTGAGTTTATCCTTTGTATGGAGCCGTGTGTCGAGCAGCACTTGATCGTTGCGCGAGCGCCCTGTATGAATTTTCTGACCCAGCTCTCCGAGTTTATGCACTAAAAGATTCTCAACTTTAGTATGAACATCCTCATCTTGAACAGTCAGGTGAATCTCGGCATCGAGCAATTTGAGCACAGCCGCGCGCAGTTTAGAGAATTCTTTCGTGCTGAGTACGCCGATCTTGCTCAGCATATACGCGTGCGCGAGCGAACCCAGCAAATCATAGCGATAGAGCTTTTCATCGAGCGAGATGTCATCTCCCGCGGTGAATTGCTCGACGAGTTGGTTATCGGTCTTCGAGTTGTCCGTCTGCCAGAGTTTCATCGTTCTTTCATCTTTATCTTTTGAATCACGGAGGTCACGGAAATTCCACGGAAGACACGGAAAACGGCTTGTCTTTCTTCTGTGTCTTCCGCGCTTCCCCGTGCTTTCCGCGATTCTATTGTCTTGTCTTCGCTCCCGTCTTCTTCGTCTGTTTGGTATTCACGCGATGGGCGACGCGCGTCGGCAGGCCCCAAATTTCAATGAAGCCCGGTGAAGCCATTTGGTCGAACGTGTGATGCGCATCGTAGGTCGCCAAGTTGTGATCGTAGAGCCCATTCTCGGATTTTCTCCCGACAACTTGCGCGTGTCCCTTGTAAAGCTTGACGCGCACGGTGCCGCTCACGCGCTCATTCACTTTGTCGATATACGCATTGAGATCAGCCATCAATGGATCGTACCAAAGCCCTTTGTATGCGAGCTCGCCCCACTTGCGATCGACCGTCGGCTTGAATTCGTTCTCGTGGATCGTGCAACAATATTTCTCCAAGTCTTTATGGGCTGTGATGATCGTGACTGCTGCGGGACACTCGTAGACTTCACGCGACTTGAGACCGACGACGCGATCTTCCACCATGTCGATGATGCCGACGCCATTGCGGCCTGCGATCTTGTTCATCTCCGTAATGAGATCGAAGAGCTTTAGGCTCTTCCCGTTGAGCGCTACCGGGATGCCCTTCTCGAAAGTGAGTTCAACATACTCGGGCTTGTCGGGCGCTTTGTGGGGCGGCGTCGCGAGCGCGAAGATTTCTGCGGGGGGCTCTTGGTCGGGATTTTCGAGCACGCCGCATTCGATACTACGACCCCAGATGTTCTCGTCAGTAGAGAAAGGAGAATCAATGTCGACCGGAACGGGGATGCTGTGCTTCTTTGCGTACAGAATCTCGTTATCGCGGGTCATGTTCCACTCGCGGATCGGCACTAAGACTATGAGCGAGGGATCGAGCGCGGTGATCGCGATGTCAAAACGCACTTGATCGTTGCCCTTGCCGGTGCAGCCATGAGCGACCGCATCGGCACCAATTTGCTGGGCGCACTCGACTGCGAGCTTTGCGATCAAGTAGCGCGCGATGGCCGTGCTGAGTGGGTAATAATCTTGATACAGCCCATTGGCTTTGATGGCTGGACCAATGTAGTTATTCACAAAGTCATCGCGAGCTTCTACGATGAGCGCTTCTTTGACCCCAAGCTTGATCGCTTTGGCACGCGCTTGCTCGAGCCCTCCTTGGCCCAGGTTGGCCGTGATCGTGGCAACTTCAGCCCCATAGTTCTCTTGGAGCCATTTGACCAAACACGACGTATCGAGGCCGCCGGAGTAGAGCAGGAGAATCTTCTTGAGTCCCGTCTTCTTCACGGATTTATCTTTTGGCATCGTGGCTGCTTGCATAGTCTACCACTCCTCTAAAACCTGTTTCTTAAAATTTTACTCTTTCTGTGTCTGCTTTGTCTAAAAACACAAAACCAGAACAGAATTGCCGCTCTTTACGAGCACCTGCTAGTTAGTTAATTTTGGAAATTCCTAAACGAGGTGGCACCGCGCAGGCGCACGATCAAGAGCGACGCGTACGCGGGAGACGGAGAATAGGACGGCTAACAACGCATCGAGAAACACGAAAAAGGGATAGGGTTTGAAAACCACCTAGACTGTCAAGATTTTCTTCTTGCATCTCAACCTCCTCCGAGGGTTTGTCCCTCGACGGCGTCCACTATAGCAAGCAGGTTCAGGGTTGTCAAGCACTGCGGTGAGCTGCTCTCTGCTGCCGAAAATTATCTGCGGCGCTTCTTGGGGCCCTTGGTGGAGCGCTTGGCTTTGGGCTTAGCCGCTTTCTTCAGCCGACCTTTTGGCTTTTCGGACTTCCCTATCGCGCGGCGCTTCTCAGGCTTGGCGAGCAATGGTGCCAATTTTTCTTTCATCGCTGCCACCAGTTGAGCGGCGACTTCGGGGGGAACACGCCTGGGGATAAGGTCATAATGGTGACCCCAGGCTTTGTCGTCAAAGACCAACCCGGCGAAAAAACGTGTACCCCGATAGCGCGGAACGGCGTGCATATGCAAGTGACGGTCATTGTTCCCTAGGAATGCAAAATTGAAGTGATCGGCCTGAAAGAGTTCCCGTAAGGCCTCTCGCACTTTAGCGGCCAAACTCCAGAGCTCATCTAGCTCCGGCTGACGTAGATGGAACAAATCTTCTTCGTGTCGATTTAGCGCAATGAAGCATTTCCCCAATAGATTTTGGTCCTGATTGGCGATGATGCGCCAATAGTGAGCTTCACGGACGATTTCTTCTGTTTTTGGATGGCACAGCGAACAAACCCCAGCCACTGCCCCTCACCCTGCCCTTTCCCCGTTTAGTCTGTATTTGTACCTGAAGCGAGCTGGACACATTGAAACGCTCATCAAAGAATTCACGAAAATCGATTTTCGTTTTACTTTATGAGCGCAATTCGCCATCTCGCCTCCACGAGCCATGACTCAAGGGCCAGTACTCGCTCGCTTATCATAGACGAAAAACGCCTCAAAGTGCAAAAACGAGACCACTCGGACACATCAGAGACCAGAATTGCGAGGCGATTCTGAGTGGATTTTAAAAAAAAGAAGGCCCGGTCAGGGTGAACCGAACCTTCTCACAATCACCCTTCCAGCTTACGAAGCTTAAGGGTTATTCACAATTTCGAGCAAGACGAAGGCACCCGCATCAGCCGAAACTTGGCAAATGGGATCGCTGGTGCGAGCCACGGTCTGTACGCGGGGATCGCTCCCGCGTACTGCTTGAATCAAGAAAATGTCCTTGATGCCGCGGTGGTCGGAGGGTGTGTAGGTGACCGGCGGAACCAAACCGTCGGCGCTAAAGCCCTTGATACGATCCATGGCCGCAATGAATCCCTCCCGGGTTAGGTCTTTGCCCGCCAGCAGCGCAGCTTCCGAGAAGAGTTGAGCACCAATGTAGGCGATCTCGCTGAAGCCGCTCGGGATTTCTCCGGGGAAGTACTTGGCGAGTCGGGCGCGGAAGTTCGCAGCTGCGACGTTGTCACGAATGCAGGGATCGACGGCGAAGCCCGTCGCGATCATGCCTTCGACGGCGGTTAGACCCGCGAGCTTAAAGAGCGTCAAGTCGGTTTGTACGTTGGTTGCCATCCATTGAGGCTTGAAACCCAAGGCATCAGCTTCTTTGAGAATGGAGGCCGAAGCGACGAGCAGGGTGAACATCATCACAACTTCAGGCTTGGCGGCCTGTAGCTTGACAACGAAGGGGTTGAAGTTCGTGTCCGTGGGCGCGTGAGGGACTTCGGCGACGGGTTCTATGCCCAGTTCCTTCATGCGGGCCAGCGCCGCGGTGCGCAGCTCGTTACCGAAGACGTCATTCTGATAGATGATCGCGATGCGCGTCTTCTTTAACTTGTTCACCGCATGATTCACCAAGGCGACGGCAAAGGCTGCATTGGTCGGTTGCAGGGCAAAGATATTCTTGGTCGTTGGATTCGATAGGAAGGCTGCATTCGCGTGCGGTGAGACGACCGGGATGTTCGACTTGGAGAGCTGGTCGAAGACCGTGAAGAGCGGCACCGTGCCTAGCGGATGCACGATCGCGAAGACTTGATCTTGTTCGATGAGCTTCTTCACGCAGGCTTGAGTCTGAGCCGGGTTGAAGGCATCGTCACAAGCGATGAACTTGATTTTTCTCCCATTGATGCCGCCGAGGTCGTTGATAGTGTTATAGTAGGCAGTGGCACCGTGAGCGACGGGAATCCCAATGCTCGCCACAGGACCCGATTGAGCGATAAAACCACCGATCTTGATTTCCGTATCCGTCACGCCCGTTCGATCTCCGCCGGTCTGGCCGATCACTACCGTCGATCCGCCCAGACCAGCGACTAACAACAAAGCCAAAAGCCAACGAATCGCGCGATTCGCAAAAGTCATTTGGGACCTCCTTAATTTTTAGTGAGTATCTTCGTCCGACCGATCTTCTCCCCTCACCTCCTCCACGTTGGCAAGGGGTCGGATGCTTGCCGCTATCTGTCTATCTTTGTTGTGCGAAACAACCGTCTTCGTTCCCAAATAGAGTTGTTGGACCGCTTCGTTGCGTCGCAGTTCACCGGGAGTCCCCGAAAGCGCAAGCTTGCCCGTCTCTAATACATAAGCATAATGGCTGATGCCAAGGCTCAGGTGCGCGTTTTGCTCCGCCAAGAGAACCGTGAGTCCTTGTCGTTGGTTGAGGTCCTTGATGACCGTGAAGAGCTTTTGCACGATGACCGGAGCAAGCCCCAGGGAAGGTTCATCGAGCAGGAGCAAGCGCGGCCGCGCCACCAATGCTCGTCCAATCGCCAACATCTGCATCTCTCCGCCGGAGAGTGTGCCGGCAGCTTGCGAGAGCCGGTCGCGCAGCACCGGAAAATAGCTGAAAACTTGATCGAAGTCTTTTTGTAGATCGCAATCCTTTCGGAGAAATCCTCCCATCCTGAGATTCTCCAGGACACTCAAGTCTGCGAAGAGCTGGCGACCTTCTGGAACCTGGACAATCCCAGCCGACACAATTTTATCGGTGCGTGCGCGCTCGATGCGTCGTCCCTCAAAGGAGATAGTTCCCTTCTGGGGACGGAGAATTCCTGAGATGGTTCGCAGTAATGTCGTCTTGCCTGCGCCGTTGGGGCCGAGCAGCGCGACAACCTGCCCCTGAGGGATAGCGAGTGAAATCTCTTTGAGAGCCGGAATCGGTCCATAGGAGATGTCTACGTCTTCAAGTCTCAACAACGGCCGCCTCCTCTCCCAAGTACGCTTCGATCACGGCGGGGTTTTTCTGGATTTCTTCTGGAGCGCCTTCAGCGATGATCTGACCGAAGCTCAGCACGATGACTCGATCGCAGAGCTCCATCACGAAACTCATGTCGTGATCGATGAGTAAGATCGATAGTTGACCGTCTGCGCTGATCTTTTGGATGAGCTTTCTAATTCGCTCTTTCTCAAAAGAAGTCATGCCGGCGACGGGCTCATCCAAGAGCAACATCTTGGGTTTGGCCATGAGCGCCCGTGCAATCTCGATAAGCTTTTGTGTCCCATAGGGAAGGCTACTGACAAGGCTTGATTGCAGTGTTGCTAGGCCAAGGGAACCCAAGAGTTTGAGAGCTTCATCGGTGCGCAAGGCTTCTTCGCGGCGGGCTTTCGGTAAGTTGAGCGCGATCGAAAAAATTCCAGCATGAAAGTCGCGGTGCTGACCCAGCAAGAGATTATCCAGCACACTCATATAGGGAAAGAGCCCGATATTTTGGAACGTACGCACGAGTCCCAGATGAACTACTTGAGAAGCTCTATATTTGAATAAATGGTGTCCGTCGAATTCGATTTGCCCACTCGTGGGCGCCA
Organism: Candidatus Acetothermia bacterium; assembly: GCA_016179105.1. Taxonomy (GTDB): domain Bacteria; phylum Bipolaricaulota; class Bipolaricaulia; order RBG-16-55-9; family DRXL01; genus JACOSB01. Next base: position 60,768 of record JACOSB010000114.1, on the reverse strand, counting down.
GAAACCGGCTGATGAGATTGAAGACAGTCGTTTTGCCTGCGCCGTTCGGGCCGATCAAGCCGACGATCTCACCGGCGCGCACTTCAAACGAAACATCATTCACGGCTTTCAGACCCCCAAAATGTTTCGAGAGTTGATTCACTTTGAGCATGGTCAGGCTCCTGTGAGAAACTTCCGCGCTTTGGGAAACTTGAACGAAGTGCGGACCAGATAACCCCAAATCCCGTAGGGCATAAAGATAATCACCAAGACCAACAATCCACCATAGAGCACGCCGTAAATGACGTTGTAGTACTGTTGCGATGCCACCAGGAGCTTCAAGAGTTCGGGCAATAAGCTCAGAAAGAGAGCGCCCAAGATTGAACCCGGAAGGGAGGCAAGCCCGCCCAGCACAATCATCGAAAATAGCTGAATCGAAGTCCCCAGATTGAAGACTTCTGCTTGGGCGATGCCGACGATGTGCGCGTGCAATGCCCCGGCAATACCCGTGTAGAAGGCGCTTATCAAGAAGGCGTAGGCCTTGGTCTGGGGCAAGCTGATGCCCATCGCTTCAGCGGCGATCTCTTTGTCGCGAATCGCGATGAAGGCCCGCCCCAGCTTAGCATGGACGACGTTGCGGGCGATCCATAGCAAGGCCAAGACCACCCCAGCAGTGATGAAGTACATCGTGAGATCGCGATTTAGGCTTATTTCTCCAATGGCCGGACCGGGGACTTTAATTCCCTCATAGGTGTGCGTCACTTCCGACAGTTTCAACAAAACCTGGGTGACTGCCGCTCCAAAACCGAGTGTCGCGATCGCAAGATAGATCGTACCCAGCCGCAAAGCAGGGATGAACAAGACCAACCCCGTCAGGCCAGTGATTACTCCAGCTAATGGCAAAGCAATCCAGAACCAGCTTCCCCCGAATGAAGACGTCAAGAGTCCTGCGACGTAAGAGCCAATGGCCAGGAAGCCCGCGTGCCCCAGAGAAATTTGGCCTGCGTATCCCGTCAGAAGATTCAAGCCCAAAGCCGCGAGCACACTGGCTCCGGCCAAACTCAGTTGGTACGTCCAATAGCCGGGGAGCACGAACGGGAGCACACCCAGGATGCTGATACCGATCAACCAGCGCGTGCGCTCACGAGCGAGATTCATTCTACGTCCCCCGATGCGCGGTTTCGCCGAGCAGCCCATGCGGACGCACGGTGAGTATCAAGATAATCAAAGCGAACACAAACGTCTCACGGAACTGGCCCACCCAATCGACGGGAATCGCGATGAACAGATTCTCGATGACTCCGATTAAGAGTCCGCCGACGAGCGCTCCGGGCAAGCTCGTGAAACCTCCGAGCACCGCCGCCGCGAATCCTTTGAGCATGACAGAGACCATCACGTTCAAATTGATGCCCGTGATCGTGGGGGTGATGATGACACCGGCGACAGCCCCGATCGCCGCTCCGATGCCCCAGCATAACATAGAGATTCTGTCGACATTGATGCCCATCAGCCGTGCAGCGAGCTTGTTTTGCGCGGTGGCACGCATGGCAATGCCAATCTTCGTAAATTTTAAGAACGCAAAGAACCCCAAACTCAAGACAAGAGCGACGACCACGGTGAGGGCATTGTGCTTCGTGAAGGAAAGATTGCCGATGGAGAATAACCTACCCTTCAAGGGATATTCAAAAGGCAACGTCTGATAGCCCCAGATCCCGCCAGCGACTGCGTTGATGATGAGAGCGACACCCAGTGTGGTAATGAGCAAACTGATCACGGGTGCGTTTTGAGCCGGGCGGAGGGCGAAGCGCTCGACGATCAAGCCTACGATAAAAGCGGCGATGATCGCGGCCACAAGCGCGCCTGCGAAAGGCCATTTCCAGCTTGTCAGAGCTGTGTATGCAACAAACGTGCTGAGCATCGTCATATCGGCTTGAGCGAAGTTGACGACGTCGGTTGTCTTGAAAATCAAGACCATGCCGAGCGCCATGAGCGCATAGAGACAACCGTTAGCGATACCGTTAATTGCGAACTGTAGATAAAGCCAAAGATTTTCCATCGCTTCACCCTGTTTGTATCAACTCTTGTTTCGCTAAAAATCCCAGCACGAGTGTGTTGAACTCCTGTGGCTTTTCGTAGGTCAACGCGTGGCCTGCATCTTTCACGACGAATAACTCTGAGTCTGTGATCTTTTGGTGAATTAGCTCGGAGTATTTCACGGGTTTGAGGGTATCTTTTTCGCTCGCGATGACCAATGCTGGAACTCTGATCTGAGCAAGCTCAGCTGTAATATTGAATTCTCGAAAGCGCCCGATGAGCCTTACCACAGCGTCATAGTCGAGCTTCGCATACTGCTCTTCGATCATTCTCATGAATGATGGATTTTTGCTAATAAACTCCTCCGAAAAAATATCGGGCGCACTCACCTGAAAGAAAAGTTTAGCGTCTTTCAGACGAGCTGCGATGAGCCACGCTTCGATCTTGGCTTCCAGCAATGGATCGATCTCACTCACTGAGTTCGAGATGACTAGGCTCTGCACACGCTCCGGATAGCTAATTCCCATCGTCATGCCGATCTCTCCGCCGTAAGAGATCCCCACGATGTGCGCCCTCTCAATTTTCAGTTCTGCCATGAGGCGCTCAAGTCTTCGGCATGAAGATCGAGTGTACAGTCGCCGACGGGCTTGTCCGAGCGGCCTTGGTTGCGGCAATCGTAGAGCAAAACTCTATACTTCTTCGAGAACAAGTGCATCTGGGGCAGCCAGCCAGCCGTGTTGCCGAGCACACCATTGGCAAAGACAACCGTCTCTTCGTTCTGACCGTGCAGCTCGTAATATAATTCAACGCCGTTCGCTCTGATTCTCGGCATAGTGTTCACCAAATGAAAGCAGCCGCGGCCATCGCGTACCCGCCGCCTGATGCGCAAAACACGACTAGATCTCCAGGCTTCGGTCCGCGCTCTTGTTCGATGTGGTCATCGAGAGCCATCGCCACACATGCAGAACCCGTGTAGCCCCACTTGTCCATGATCCAATGAGTTTTTTCTAAGGGAAGCCCCAGTGTTTTCATCACTTCTTTGATCGTATTGAGATTGATTTGAGTAAAATAGACGCGATCGATCTCGGAGACTTTGTGGCCGACTTCGTCGACGACCGAACGGATCAACGGAGGCCACTGCGTTGCGTTGAGATCGGGTGGAAAACGCTTCGCAATGACGAGATACTGTTCTTTTTTCTCAATTAGATCGGCGGTCGGCGGCTTGTACGCTCCGCCAACGTAGATGCCCATGTAGTCGTGATAGCTACCGTCGGCTTGCATCTTCGAACCAAGAAAACCGGGCGAATCGGCTGCCTGGAGGACAGCAGCTCCGGCTCCATCGGCAAAGATCGTCGCTGTCTTGTAGTCATCCCAATTAATAAATTTGCTCATCCCGTACGCGCCGACGACCAAGACATTGTTGTAGTGCGGCTCGGTCGTGATGAATTTGCTTCCGATGATAAGTCCACTGACAAAAGCCGCACAGGCGTTGTTGATGTCAAATACACCGGCGCGCTTAGCTCCCAACTTATATTGAACAACGCTCGCCGTCGCGGGGGAAATATAATCGGGCGTATCGGTGGCTACGATCAAAAGAGCTAAGTCTTCCGGTCTGATGTTCGCTTTAGCGAGCGCGCGCCGTGCGGCTTGCACGGCTAAATCAGAGGTTGTTTCATTGATGGCAGCGAAGTGTCGTTCCTTGATCCCGATATTGGGCTCGATCCACGCGCTCAGTGGTTGACCATAACGCTGGTCCATCTCCGCGTTCGTTACAGTTTTTTCGGGCACATAATGCCCGGTGGCAACGATCTTCGCGTAACGCGCCTTCTTCATACTACCACGCCACCGTCTACGCTGATGACCGTCCCGTTGACATAGCTCGCATCCTCTGAGGCCAAGAAGACATAGACGGAAGCGACTTCATCAGGCTGGCCCATGCGTCCCAAAGGTACTTTTTGAATCATCGCGTCAATAATCTTTTGTGGCATCGACGCGACCATCTCCGTTCCGATAAAACCCGGCGCGACGGCATTCACACAGATTCCCTTGCGCCCGAGCTCGCGTGCCCATACTTTGGTCATGCCGATGACGCCAGCCTTGGTTGCGACATAGTTCGTCTGGCCAAAGTTGCCGTACAATCCAACGACCGACGAGACGTTGATGATCCGCCCTGAGCCTTGTTCAATCATCTGGGGCGCAACGGCTTGGGTGCAGTTAAAAGTCCCTTTCAGATTGACAGAGAGTACTGAGTCGAACTGTTCTTCGGTCATCTTGAGCAACTGGGCGTCGCGCAGAATTCCAGCGTTGTTGAGCAAAATATCAATCCGGCCAAAGCGCTCTTTGACAGTCTTCGCCATCTGCTCAGCCTGGTCGCGTTTGGAGACATCGGTCTTGATGAATATCGCAACGCCCTTCTGGGCTGTAATTTCGTTGACCGTCGCTTGTCCTGTCTGTTCGTTGAAATCGATCACAGCGACCTTCGCGCCTTCCTTTGCGAATCGTAGCGCTGTCGCTTTACCAATACCCTGGCCTCCGCCCGTGACGATCGCGACTTTCCCGTTCAATCTCACGTTGACACTCCTTTGTAGAAATTCTTCAAGGATTTGCGATCGACCTTGCCAGCTCCAGTGAGCGGCAACGCCTCGGCAAAACGAATGTGCTTGGGCACTTTGAAGCTCGCGATTTGCGACCGACAGAATTTTTTTAACGCCTCTTCATCAACCTGAGCCTCAGATTTAAGGACAACTACAGCCAGCGCAACTTGTCCCCATTGTCCATCGGGTATGCCCACAGCACCGACTTGGGCGACCGCCGGATGCCTGATCAAGGCTTGTTCGATCTCTTCGGGAGAGACGTTTTCGCCACCGCTGATGAACATATTGTCCGCGCGACCGACGATTCTCACATAACCATCTTTGTCCATTTCGGCGAGGTCTCCGGAGTGCACCCAGCCTTCATCATCGACTATTTTCGCCGTTCGGTCGGAATCGTTGAGATAACCTTCAAAGCTGTGCGGGCTGCGAAAACAAAGCTCTCCCGTCTGCCCTAGGCCCAGAATTTTCCGGGTTTGGGGATCGATGATCTTTGCATCGCAGTGAAACATCGGGAAGCCGATGCTGTGAGAGTATTGCTTGATCTCATCCATCGAGTAGCCATCGGGCAGCAAGATAAAGTTCGAGGGTCCGGCTTCGGTGAGCCCGTAGGATTGAGTGACGGGAATCCCTTTATCCCAGAAGGCTTGCATCACTTCGGCCGAACACGGCGCGCCCGCCGAATTAATGTATTTCACGCTCTTAAAAGTTGTTTGCTTGAATTTGGGGCTGGCAATCATAAAACGAAACATCGCTTCAACACCGCCGAAGTGGGTGATCTGTTCACGGTCGATCAGCTCTAAAGCCAAGTCGGGAGTGAACTCGCGCATGAGCACGACTTCGCCTCCGATATGGAAGAGAGGCGTGACCGTATTCCAGCCGCCGATGTGAAAGAAGGGAAACGTCACCAACTCTTTCCCACCGATGCCCGTGCCACCAGAACCCGTTGCGATCAGATCGAACGAGTTCCAAATCATCTGGCGATGCGTGACCAGGCAAATTTTGGGTGTAGCCGTCGTCCCGCCCGTGTGAACGTACAAGAAGAGATCGTTCATCGCGAGGGAGCGATTTACGTCTCTTGAAGGCGTAGTCAAGACTTTCGATTCATAGGCTGAATTTCCAGAACCGAAGGCCATTTTTGTACGGACGGAGCTAGGGAGTGTGAGCGAATCGACCAGTTTTTCAAAATGATCTTCATAGAATAAAGCTTGTGGCTGAATACGCGTGAGCAAATCGTCTAGCTCGGGTTTTGCCAGACGGTAACTTAGGGGTGAGAGGATGATTCCCGTTTTGCCGGCAGCAAAGTATAAATCAATGAACTCCACGCGATTGCGCGAGATGACACAAACTATATCTCCCTTGTTCAGGCTCAATGAATCTATGAGATAAGCCCCGACGCGATTGGCTCGTTCGTTGAGTTTTGCATACGTGTAACGACATTCACGGCTGGGATCATAGACCGCTTCGCGCTGCGGTGTGATACGAGCCCGTTGTCCGACCCAATCACCAACCCAGCTCATTTCAACCTCGTCATAATGTTTCGGCAAACCCATCGTCACAACCTCTCGCTATCAGCCTACATCGTACCTCGTGAAAGAGTTATGATCGAAATCAGCTTTATGACTGACTTGCGCTAGACACATCAAGGAATCGTTCATGGCTTGTTTCCTTGCAAAAACTCCAGAACGGTTTGGTTGAATAATTCGTGTTGCTCGATAAAGCACAGATGGCCAGCGCCATCAAGAATTTTCAGCTGAGCGTTCGGTAGTTTCTGTACCAAGCGGCGAGCATTTTCGACCGGCACTGCTTGGTCTTGATCTCCTGCCAGCACCAAAGTCGGCCGTTCGATCTTCGACAAAAATGGCTCGGCATTGAAGCTGAGGGGAACCATCACTTGGCGTCGATAGGCGTAATCCGGCTGGCGATGCTCGGACATTTTCTGACGAATGAACACGACTTCTTCTGGATGCCTCTCGACAAATCCCTGAGCGAAAGAAAACTGAAGGCCCTTCGTAAAGCGCTCTTCGGGAGTGCCGGACGGTTGAGCCATGAATTGCAACACTTCCATCGAGGGCAAGACGACGTTGGGTCCTCCAAAGACAGTCGAGCAAAGTATCAAACGGTCCACCCTCTGAGGATGGCTCAGGGCTAGTTGTTGAGCGACCATACCGCCGAGCGAAACGCCGAGCACATGAGCTTTTTGTATCTGAAGCGCATCCAGCAATCCTTTTGTGTCGGTCACAAAAGTATCTATCGTGTAGGTTTCGTCAGGTTTATCGCTCTGCCCTACGCCCCGGTTATCGAACGTGATGACCCGGAAATGCGTCGAGAACGCAGCAATTTGATAACGCCAGACCCAACCGCCAAATCCCACACCACTGATGAGCAAGCACGACTGGCCTTCGCCCGTGACTTCGTAGTGGAGTCGAACCCGATTGACTTGAGCGATCGGCATCGTTGCGAGCTTAGCGAACAGCCATCCTCTCTAGAATTTTTGATAAAACATGACTACTGAATCAACTCTCATATTAGTGAATATGAGAGCGGCTTGTCAAATTGAATTCTTAACGTTGGGATGAGAGGCTTTTCACGTTATTTTCCTAAGCCGGTCAAGATGAAACCTATGGCTTCTTCAAAGACATCGTTCGGCAAATGAGTGGGAGATGCTTGGGACTGAGTTGAAAAGCTAGGCCAGATCAACCAGCGCAACCCGAGAAAGTGACCGATGCCCATCAGTTGGTACGCCAGAGGCTGGGCGGGCATTCGCGCCAGCTCCCCTTGATTCATCCCTTGAGCCAAACCCTTCGCGTAGGGCTCGCCCAGGCTTAGATAATACCATCGACCGAAACGCCCGTTGACGAATTCGGCCTCGCGCACAATCCCATAGGCTTGGCGATGTTGACTGATGAATCGGAAAAACGCCCGGAAACCGGCGTGCTCGATCGCCCGTCGATCGTGTAATCCCGTGGTGGCTTGGGCGGAGGCACGCCGCAACCCGTGATTGATAGCGCGAATCAGTTCGATGAACAATTCCTCTTTGCTGTGAAAATACACATAGACGGTTCCAAGAGCGACGCCGGCGCGGCGCGCGATGTCGGCCACGTTGGCGCTGTGATAACCTTGCGTGCCGAATTCCATCTCGGCGGCTTGAAGCAAACGAGATCGTGTTTCTGCTCCTTCCACAAGCAACGCACTTACACGTGGTTCGCGCGCGCGCGTCTCATTTTTATTGACTCGCGTGCCCAGAGAAGAATTGAGAGATTTGGTCGGTCGGCCTGAGTCGATTCCATGGAGAATCAATTTCTCTGCTGATTCCAGAGCACTCTGACTGAGGGAATCGGACCAGAGGACATAGCGCCAGGCGAGAAACTCTTGTAACCCGATCAAACAATAAGCGATGGTCTCCGCGTGACAAGATCGCAATTCTCCCCGCTTAATTCCTTGTTGGACGATAGCGCAGAAGCGTTTGGCCAAAAGCCTATAAAAATCTCGCGAGAGTTCTAAGCGAATGAACTCTGCCTCACGGAAGATTTGATAGAGTCTCCGATGGTTCTGCAAGAATTCTAAATAAGCCCGGAGTGTCAGCATGATTTGTCCTATTGCCCTCTGGGAATTTTGTCGCTGGTCGCGCAATGCTTGGTGCAAGTTTTGAGTAAGATGCTTCACCAGGGCGACAAAAATTTCTTCTTTGCTCGAAAAATATTGATAGAAAGTGCCGTTGGCGACGCGGCTCAATCGGCAAATATGGGCGATGGACGTACGGTGATACCCATGGCGGCTAAAGGCTCGTTCGGCTGAGCGTAGGAGCTTTTCGTAGGTTTGCTTGCCGCGTTGTGTCAGGGGAGCGCGGCGTTTCGTTGTCTTAGTTTCCATTGGCGAAAGCTGACGAAGCCTGAGCCTGCTCTTCCGCAAACTGAAGCGTGTACAGCGCGTGATATAACCCTTTTGTCCCCATGAGCTCCGAGTGAGTGCCTTGCTCGATCAACTGCCCATGATGCAAAACCAAAATTTTGTCTGCATCCCGGATCGTCGAGAGACGGTGCGCGATAACGACCGATGTGCGGCCCTGCAAGAGTTTGCCGAGCGACCTTTGAATTAAGCCTTCGGTCTGGGAATCGATGTTGGCGGTCGCTTCATCCAGGACTAAGATTTTGGGGTTAAAGGCCACCGCTCGCGCAAATGCCAGCAACTGGCGCTGCCCGGCGGAGAGCGTGGCGCCTCGTTCTTTGACTTCGCTCTCATACTCTCGGGGCAGTTTGCGAATAAAGCCCTCGGCTTCGACATATTGCGCCGCTTCGATCGCGCGTTCGCGCGAGATTTTTGCATCGTGCAAGCGTATATTGCCCAATATATCGCCCGAAAAAAGAAATACATCCTGGAGTACCACGGCCATCTGCGAGCGCAAGAAGTGCAGATTCAACTCGCGCACATCGATTCCATCGATGAGAATTTTCCCCTTCTGGATGTCGTACATGCGCAAGATCAGACTGATAATGGTCGTCTTGCCCGACCCTGTAGGACCGATGATCGCGATGCGTTCGCCGGGCTTGACGCTAAAAGAGACGTCGCGCAGGACCCATTCTTCTTGCTCGTAGGCGAACCAGACATCGCAAAACTCGATCGAACCCTGGAATGTCTTCAAAATTTTTCCGGCACCTTGCTCTTCTGGCTTTTCATCCAAGAGCAAAAAGATCCTCTCGGAAGAAGCCATTGCACCCTGTAGGATATTGTACTTTTCAGCGAGGTCGCGGATCGGGGCGAAGAGCATTTCCACATAACTTAAGAAAGCGACGAGCGAGCCCAGCGTGAAAGCGCCGCTGATCACAGCCAATCCCCCATACCAGATAATCAATGCGACTGCCACCACGCTGATCATATGGATGATCGGTTGGAAGACTGAGAATGTGATGAGCTGGCGCATATTCGCTTGATACTCTTCTTCGTTGATGTCGGAAAACATTTGACTGTTGCGCTGCTCTTGAGCGAATATCTGGATGATGCGCATCCCGGAGAGGCATTCTTGTAAATATCCGTTTAGCTTGGCCAATTTACGACGGAAATCTCGATAAGCCTCGCGCGCCCGCTTACGGAACTCCCAGGTGACCCAGACGATGAAAGGTGCTAGAAGCAAGATCACTAGGCCCAGCTGCCAATTGAGCTGGAGCATAATCACGAAGACGCCCAGAATGATAAAAAAATCTTTGAGCAGATAGACGAGCACGGAAGTATACATCTCATTGATGGCAGCGACATCGTTCGTGGCACGCGTGACCAAGCGACCGACGGGGTTTTTGTCAAAGAATCGCGCCGGCAGTCTCATGAGATGCGTGAAGATCTCTTGGCGCATGTCATACATAATTTTTTGACCCGTGTACTGCAGGATCCAGATCTGGAAGAAACCGAGCACCAAACGCCCCAGCAAGATCGCTACAAAGAGCAACGCGAGCCCCGCGAGCCCGTAAAGTTGTGGAGCGCGCAGTATGATCAGGTCCGTGGGCGGCAGTTGGCGCAGCTTCGTCTCACCTATGATCTGAATATTATCCACTTTTTGAAATGCATTGGGATTGCGTGTGACAAGCTCAGTCAGCTTGGCATTGGTCGAAGTATCAACTCGGAGAAAATGCTCTTTACTAACCCGCCCTTGTTTCTCCAGATCGGTGCGCGTGACTGTGTCTAGCGAAAAGAGATCGATCAGATACTGGTCTTTTCCCAGAGCGAGAGGATGGTAGCGGTCCAGTACACGCGCAGAAAGAGCATCATTGGGTGGATGCGATCGTCCAACTTCCACCCGAAGTTGGACGATCGCATCGGGCAGTAAGATAAAATAATCGATCGCGCGCTTGGTGAGATAGGGCGTTGCCAGTTCCAGCCCGGTGATCAGCACAATCAGGACCAGAGAGACCCAGAAAAGCTTACGGTAAGGCTTGATGTAGCTGAGCAAGCGGCCCATTAATTTGGAGTCGTACGCGGCGCCAAGTTTTTCTTCTTCCCAATGATAGCTCATGCGTGCAATGCCTTTTCAGCCTGCTGCAGCTCGTACAGGCGAGCATAGAGGCCGTTGAGCTGCAATAACTCTTCGTGGCGACCGCGCTCTATGATACGGCCGTGCTCGATCACAATAATAAGATCCGCGTCTTTCACAGCTGAGATACGATGTGAAATGACAATGGCTGTGCGCGACTGGAGCACGCTCTTTAAATTTTGCAAGATTTGCTCTTCTTTTTCGGCGTCGACCGCCGAGAGCGCATCGTCAAGAATCAGTAGCTTGGGGTCGGTGAGAAGCGCACGTGCGATCGCAACGCGTTGCTTCTGCCCGCCGGAGAGGGAGACGCCGCGTTCCCCGATGATAGTGTCCATCCCTTGGGGAAACTCTTGGATTTCTTCGTACACGCCAGCCAGCTCGGCGGCTTTGCGAATCTCTTCAGGGCTTGCGTCCGGTTTACCAAAGGCAATGTTCTCACTGAGCTTTGCCGAGAACAAGAACGGGTCTTGAGGCACCAGACTGATGTGTTTACGCAGCTCTTTAAGCCGAATTTTGCGTAGGTCGACGCCCCCGATCGAGATTGATTTTTCCGGAGGATCGAAGATGCGCAAAAGCAGATGAATCAGCGTGCTCTTGCCGGCGCCGGTAAGCCCGATGATGCCGAGGGTTTGCCCTTCCTCAAGATGAAAACTGAGGTCCTGCAAGACCGCAGAATGGCCGTTTGCTGAAAGCTCTGCATCGGACGGATAGGCAAATGTCAGATGATGCACGTCGAGATGGACGCGCTTAGGAAAAGACTGAGCGTCTGGGGCATCCGCAATGTCAGCCGGAGTATCTATGAGTTTCTGCAAACGATCCATCGATGCCGTGCCGCGCTGGACGATGTTGACGACCATACCCAAGGCCATCATCGGCCAGGTCAGCATCGCCAGGTAGGTCTGGAACGCGACGAAGCTGCCCAAGCTGATATCGCCACCGATGACACGACTACCACCCAACCATAGGACGATCGCACCGGAAAGTCCGGCAAGAAAAGCGATCATCGGATCGAAGACACCCGAGACGCGAACGAGCTTCATATTTTTGTCGACATAATCTTGGTTGGATTTCGCGAAATCGTTCGACGAACCAGACTCTTGGACGAACGTCTTTATGACGCGAATACCCGACAGCGCCTCTCGCACTTTTTCGGTCACGGTGGCAAAAGACTCTTGCACCGTCTTGTAACGGCTATGAATGATTCGCCCCGTCAATATCACGAAGACAGTCACGAACGGCAGAGGAATGAAGGCGTAGAGGGAGAGTTGCCAGCTAATCGAAATCATCGCCGCGAGCGAAAAAGTAACCATGAAGATCGCGTCGGCTAGACCCAATAAGCCAAAGCCGCAGGTCATGCCGACGGCTTCGACGTCGTTCGTGGCGTGCGCGATGATGTCACCCGTGCGCGTGTTGTTAAAAAAATTGGCGGAGAGCGTGACTATATGCTGGTAGAGCTGGTTACGGATATCACGACGAATGCGGCGCGAGGAGCCCCACAAGAAATATCGCCAGAAGAAACGAAAGAACGCGATGACCAAAGCGATTCCCGCGATGAACAGGGCATAGACCCAGAGTGGTGCGGTCCCGTGGGCGGCCAACTGGTCGATCGCTTGACGTACGAGCAAAGGGGTGATGAGTTGGGCGCCGTCCACGACAAAAAGCGCAGCTAATCCCAACAGAACACGATTTCGGTAGCCCCACAGATAATGAAGAATCTCTCGCATACGGTGAGATTCGATTGTAGTGGGTCTCTACCGGCGCGTCAAGGGGATTTTTTAACTTTCAGTCTCCGCACCCAACTTGTAGCCGAAGCCACGCACCGTGAGAATAAATTGAGGATCGTCAGGGTCGTCTTCGATTTTATTTCTGAGCAGATAGATATATTTTTTGACGTCCTCGGATGATGCGAACTGGCTGTCGGACCAAATGGAGTCGATGATCTCGCGATGTGAGAAAACTCGTCCAGGTTTAGAAGTCAAGAGCTTGAGTAGATCATATTCTTTAGGGGAAAGCTCGATGCGCTTCCCCTGCAAGCGCACTTCTTTGCGCTCGTCATCGATCTCTAACTGGCCAAATGTCATGAATGGGGACTTGCTGATCCGGCGCATCACGGCAGACACACGCACTTCGACTTCTCTCAGATCGAAGGGCTTGGTGATATAATCGTCGGCTCCGGTAGATAAGCCGCGGACTTTGTCGTCGGTAGAATCTTTGGCGGTGACCATGATGACCGGCGTGTTGGCGGTCTCACGGATCTTCTGCAAGACGGTCCAGCCGTCCAGCTTGGGCATCATGACGTCGAGCAAGAGAAGGTCCGGCTTGGCTTCGCCGAATTTATCCAGGGCGTCCTGGCCGTTGTGCGCCGTGACGACTTGGTGCCCCTTGGATTCAAGAAATTTACGGAGCAGGTTGAGTGAGTTCGGATCGTCCTCTGCGATCAGGATTCGCATTCGTTTCCTCCTTGGCGGGCAGGCCGTTCGTGGAGAGCTGCGGAGTCAAGGGAATGCTAAAGAAGAACGTGCTTCCCTGGCCGGGTTGGCTTTCCACTCCGACGCGTCCGCCATGCATTTCCACATATTTTTTCACAATCGCGAGCCCAAGTCCAACCCCGTGGGATTCTCTCGTGGTAGAACTGTCGATTTGGGTAAAGGGCTCAAAAATTTTCTCGTGATACTCCGGCGCGATGCCGATGCCTGTATCGGTCACGGCAAAGCGCACGGTATTGTCTTTTTGCTCGGCCGCGATCTCGATCTTGCCTTGGCGCGTATGCTTGACGGCATTGCTGAGTAAATTGATTAAAATCTGGCGCACTTTGGTACGATCGCACATGAGGGGGATAGGCTCCGAGTATACGCGCAGTTGGAGACCCTTGTTGCGTGCGAGCGAGCTGATATTTTTGATCGCGTCCTCGACTAGGTCCGAAGCGCGCACGGATTCTAGATAAAGTTTTTCTTCCCCGGCTTCGAGTTTGGAGAAGCGCAAGATATTATCGATCAGTTCAAGCAAATGATCTCCTGACTGCAGAATATTGGCCAAATCGTCCTGTTGCGCTTGGGTGAGCGGGCCATCGACGCCTTCGAGCAAGAGCTGGGAATAACCGCGAATGGCGTGCAACGGAGTTTTTAGCTCATGGCCCATCACAGCCAGAAACTCGGACTTTACCCGATTGGCTTTTACAAGCGCAGCGTTAATTCGTTCGAGTTCGCGGCGGCGCTCTTCGATCGCGTCGGCCATCGTATTGAACTCTTGGGCGAGCCATTCGAGCTCATCGCCACTCTTGACTTTGGCTCGCGCCGAGCGATCTTGCTTAAAGCGCGAGACGGCTTTGGCCAAGACTTCAACAGGACCGAGAATCATCTTGGAGAAAGCGAAAGCAATCAAAATACCGACCAAGACGTAGCCAAGAACGATCAGCGTGATTACTGTTGCATCGCGTTGTAAACGTTCTTGTGCGGAGGTAAGACTCACACCAACTCGCAAATAGGCGTATGCTATCGTGGGTTGCACAATGCCCACTTTGTATGGTTGCGCATATCGGATATCGAGGTATTTGCCGACTTCAGAGGCTTGAGTGTTCTGAACCTCTAGTTTGCCTTCTTCGTTCTGCTGTACATCAGCGGGAAGCGGTTCATCTACAGGAGGAAGTGGTAGCAAGGGACTTTTGCCATCGGCAGCGAAAGCAGTATGGCTGCATGATTCCTTGCCAAAGAGGACCACTTGGACATACAAGAGTGCCGTTTCTCCCTGTGCTAGCTTGCCAGGGGGGGCAAACTCTTTGGTCAAGTTTTCGATTAGGTTTTGGCATTCGGTTTGTCCATCTGGGCCGCTCATTCGACTCACCCCGCCAGGTGTAAGCAAGACAAGTCCCCAAATTTTTACAGCTGTTTCCCAGCCCGCTTGGAAGGTATCAGCAGTGTTGTCTGTGATGAGTTTGAGTGTAAGAAACCCGAACGGGACCGCCAAGACCAGCGTGAAGGCGATGATCGTGATGATAAACTTCCAACGAATACTGAGCGGCCAAAATCGCATGGCAATGACAGTCTAGCGACTCGCCCGGCATGGGTCAATAGCTTCCACCTAATTTTCACCTTTCTTCCATGTCTTTTGCACACTCTCAGCCTTAACATCAGGAGCACGGGAAAGGGTGACAGATTAGCGAGAAACTTCCCACTCCATGGGGCTTGGCCGCGTGGCAGGGTGCCACCGAAGCCTGAGCGGGAAAATGCTCAGGCCGCGTCCCACAAACTGTGGGGGTTTTGCCTCTCCAGGGGTTTGCCTGACCTCCTCCCCAACGAGAGGATTTTTCCCTCGCAGTCGTACATCGGATCGAATCCGTGAGCCAAGCCCCTCCCACCCTTCTGTATCTTGAGCTCGGGCCGGGCGTATTGAAGCACTACGCTTGTTCTCGTATGATGAGCTTAGCAAGAGGATTTGTATAATGAGACGGACGGGAGACCTTCGCGTCTTGGACGATGTGGCGTTGTCGTACTAGGGGGATGAGAGCCCGGGAAATCCTTCGAGAAGGAGGGCTCGCCAATGAATAATCCCAGCCCCGCGGATTCTTCTATCCAAACCTTCCAAAAATGTTTTATAATCTCAGTATTCGGAATATCGGTGGGAAGTATTGCCGGGTCTGCTGCTCTTGCATATGATGCCCAGTTGGAATCATTCGCAGACCGAGATTGTCAGATAATGCAGATGAACTGTGAGCATAATGCTAATAATATTAGCTCCTCGGAGACACGTGGCCTTGGTTTTTTTACATACTGGAATTATAAACATTGGGATCGCTCGCGGGAATCGGACATGCGTGTGAGTGCGGACATAACAGTCTGTTCACTTGCGACAAATTGGAGTTTGAATGAACTCGATCTCGATTGGGTGTCACGGTTAGCGTCCATGGGTGAAATAGTCCAACGAATGGAGTTTCTCAAAGCACGATTGAAAAAGTTGATAGACCAGCGATTCGATGGGAAACTAGACACGTTGTACCTAAATGCCCCGCAGAAATAAGGAGAAGCGCGAATTATGAAGAGTGGTGCGCAAGAAGTTTCTGGACGGCGCTACCTCCGCCACTATCTCGTTCTGCTCTTACTGGGGCTTTGGTCATACATCGCCCCGGCGGTGGCATCTGCCCACGATTGCACCGTGCAAGCCTTCTCAGTCGGTCATTGCGATGGATTTCAATTGAATTATCGTATCTATGGGCTTGGCGAAATCCCTCATGGCGACGGCGATCCACGCCCGGTCATATATTTCCAGCTACTGGTCCTCTATTTTCAGCTACAGCTAGAAACAGCACAAGAATTGTCGCTCTATTCTGGCCCTACCATCGCTGCTCTGATCGGCCCTTCATGGATCGAAATCAGCGCACTCAATTTCTCGCGTTCGGCGGGCGGTTCTACTGCCGATCAGCCCGTGTTGATCTCCGGTTTACAGATTAGCACGCAGGCCGTAGCTCCGGCGAATCTGTCCGGAGATTTGGGATGGGTCTCCGAATGGGGGACGATCGCTGAGATCGGCGTCAAGATCGAATTCATCAAGTCCATCCTCAAACTACTCAGCGACAAACAATCTCTTCCTTTGGGCAAGAGCGATGCCCTCAATTTGATCGTGAACGGCGGAGAACTCTTGCCATATCTGAGATTCCAAGGACAGAGTACCTTTGGCGTGGATGCACAGCTCCGGCCCTTCTTGAGCAACGTCACGATCCGTCTCAACACTGAATTTCTCAACAGCATCATCGGAAGCGAGACGAGGTTGGACCCCAAAGACTGGCAAGTATTGGTCGAAAAAGTGCAGATCAAAGTTGGTCTAGGCGGTTCGACCTCGTTCTCCGGAGAGACGATCTTTGAACGCGGCCAAGGGCTGACGAGTCAGATCTTCACGATCGAATCTGCCGTAGGGAATATTCGACTGACAGGACAAGCGACATTCACCCCGACGTCGCAAGAATTCCGAATAGGAGCTTCCATCTGTGACTTGGCCTTCACCGGAACTTCGCTCATCACGGCCACCGGTCAGATCCAGCAGAGTTTCGGGTTTCAGCTCAAGTTCGGCGGCCTCACCACCCCTCGTGCCCCCGCCACCACGCCGGGCTCATGCGGCTCGCCATAGAGAAAACTCCTTAACGCACGGGTGGGTTCTTTCGATAAGGAATCTGGCTCCAGTTGAGCTTTTGCGCGAGTCGCGCGAAGAAGCTGGGAGCGCTCTTAAGAATCACGAGACGCGTCTTGAAGGGCGAAGAGCGGATGTGGACTTCTGCGCCCGGTTGCAGCGAGCCAAAGCGCTCGCCATCGACCATCACCTGCGCAGGAAATCGCGCGACGAGACGCAGAGGACGATGTCCATCTAAGATCAGTGGCCGAATCGCTAATTGATGCGAAGCGAGCGGAGTGACAAGAAGAATGGGTAGCTCCGGCTCTGCGATCGGTCCGCCCGCCGAGAGCGAATACGCCGTCGAGCCCGTCGGAGTCGCGAGGATCACCCCATCGCCCGGATAGCTAGCGATCAATTCAGAGCCGCACCAGAGTTCGATGTCTGTGAAACGATCTGGGCGCACGTGGGAGACAACGACTTCATTCAGCGCTGAAAACTCTTGTCGCGCCGAGTTTTCAGCGTTCACAAACTCTCCACCCAAACGAGAACGTTCCTCAATGGTGAATTGACCCTCAAGCACTCGCTGCAGCACAACAGTTAACTCTTCAGCCGTCGTTTGCGGTAAAAATCCGAGCGCGCCGGTATTGAAGCCGAGCAAGGGAATTTGTAGGGGAGCGGCGTAGCGTGCGGCTTTCAAAAATGTCCCATCACCGCCGATGCTCACTGCCAAGTCTGCTGAAACCTTCATAGATTCATCAAGAGTGTTAGAGTACAAGAGGTTGGTCTGATGAGCCGTCGCCCACTTTCTGAGCACATCAACGTGCGGGGTCACAACGGGGTGATCCCAGTTTGCGAATAGAAGAATTTTATCTATTTTCATAAGCATTCCCCAATTAGGTCGCGTAACTCCATCGACAAACCAACCGCTCAATGAGATCGACGATGCTGTAGAAGATTAATCCAAGAATCGCAAACGCCACTATGCCCGCAAAGACGCCCGACCCATTATGTTGTATCGAGGCATTAAGAATATAGAGCCAGAGACCAACTTTGGCATTCCATGTCTCTGTAATCGCGAGTCCCACCGTGGCAAAGCCAATGCTCAGGCGCACGGTCGTGAGTATGGCCGGGAGACACGCAGGCAGTACGACATGACGATAAATCTGTCCTCGCGTCGCGTTGAGGCTTCGCACGCTGAGCAGATATGTTTTGTGAATACTTTTGGCAGCATCCCGTGCTGCGAGGATTACGGGGAATACTAGTAGGAGTGTGATGAGGATGATTTTGGGACTGTTACCGATTCCGAAGAAGATGAACAATAAGGGCAGGAAGACGACCTTGGGGATGGGGTTACTGATATAAAGGAGCGGCGAGAAAAGACGATCGGCAATCTTTTCATGACCGATCACGAGTCCAATGGGCGTACCAATGAGGATGGCCAGCAAAATGCTTACGAGCATCCGGAGCGCACTAGCTCCAAAACCAAGGCTTATTTGCTGAAGATGAGCGATCAGATTGGTTATTGCATTGATCGGCGTCGGAAGAAAGTACGTGAAGTAGCGTTGATCGCTATTCCAATAGATCGCATAAATGATCATGCTGGCGATCTGCCAGATCACGAAGAGTCCGATGATGCTTCCGGCATAGAGAGCAAATTTTGCGATCAGTTGCCGTCGCTTAAGAGGAATGCGCTTCCACAGGTCTTGCATCGGTCAACAACTCCCTCAGATGTCGGGCTTGGGCGTAGAATGCGTCGCTCGCGCGCCAGCCCGACGTGCCCATCTTCGGGTTTTCGACAATCTCGCGAATGCGCGCGGGTCGATCCGTTAGCACTACTATCCGTTGGCCCATATAGACAGCTTCTTCGACATCGTGCGTGACGATGACTTGCGTTAATTTGTGCTTTTGCCACAGGGCCACCAGCTGATCTTGGATGCGCTCACGGTTGAACGCGTCGAGCGCTGAAAGCGGTTCATCCATCAATAAGACGCGCGGCTCGCCGGCCAAGGCGCGGGCAATCGCGACGCGCTGACGTTCGCCGCCGGAGAGCTGAGATGGAAAACGATTGTAGAAACCCTGAAGCCCCAGCTCATCCAGAATGGGCTTGACGCGATGTACTTGCTGCTGAATGAGGGTATTCACTTGGCGTACTTGTTCGGATAGCTCAAAGAAATCTCTCAGCCAGCGCAAGAGCAGATAGCTGCCCAAAACAAGGCTGACCGTGAAGAGCAGTAAACGACTGAAGTGAAATTGCTCTCCACCCCAGATCAATTGGGCCCATCCATCAGCGTTGGTCATCAGAGAAAAAATTTCGCGGAAGGGTTTATTCAGCTCGTCACTCAAGTACGTATCGAGATCGATCACATACGCTCCGAACGCAAGAGCCCATACCCAAAAGCCGATCGTTCGCATCGCGCCGGAGAAGGGGCGATCGAGATAGAATCGATGCCCCGCTGCAAAGAGACCAGTGAAGGTGAGCCAGAGATAAGCGATAGAGACCGAGCGCTTGCGTTTCTCCCACTCTTGATGAAGCGCTGGGTCGGAGGCAGTACTGTTTGGCCGTCGATTCTCTTTAGAAATATTTCCCAGCTCAAATCCGAGCGAGGCGTTCTTCCAGACAGTCTTCCAAGGCAGCAATCCCAGGTCTTGCAAAATCAAGGAGATGTCGTTGCGTGGCCCGGTAATCGGAGTTTTGTCGATCTTCAAACTTCCCGCGACAGGCTGAAGCAATCCGGCGAGTGTGAGCAAGAAGCTCGTCTTGCCTGAACCCGAAGGGCCCAGAATCACCACGCTTTCTCCGTCGGCGATGTTTAGACTTAGATCAGCGATCGCCAGGGACTTCGCTTCGCTTTCTTCTCCATACTCAATGCGCAATCCCTCGATCTCGATCATGAGGGGGAAGTGAGCTTAGGCTTTTCCGAAAATGCCGGGGTAAACGGCTTGGTCGTAACTGACTCTCGTCTGGAGGTAGCGTCTTCCCGTGGCCCAATCATGGATGGTATTCAGCTCTTCGGCTTTGAGCGCGCGCGGCTTGGGGAAGACGGGGATACGTACCGCATTCTCCCAGCCGGCGGGGAGTCCCAGCTCGCTCGGTTTCAGAGTCTCGAAATACTGTTTGAGCGCGACCTTTAGGAGTGTGTTGATCAGATCGGTGCGGCTGCTCTTGTTCGCCGCATCGACGGAGTCGGCGAACTTGGCATAAAATCTCTTCAGGTCATCCAGCCGTCGATCGACGATTTCTTTACGGAAGATCATCACCGTGGGCATCAGTTTTTTCTCGCTCTCGAACTCGGTCAGCGTATAGACGGGCACTTTGTTGGCCGTGCGAGTAAATCGAGCGAGGTCAGCATGGACGCCCGGTAAATTCACAGCTTTTAGCGCCTCAAGGCCGATGCCCAATTGCTCAGCTTGTTGCTGAAGCGCTCCGAATCCGCCGCCAATAGTCTCATAGAGATCATCCAAATTACCCTTGTAGCCGCTCGCGCGCAGCAACTGATCCGTGTGATACATGATGTCCGAGCGTTCCAAGACGCGGAGCGGCGGCTTTCCGGTTCTCTCGCGATATTTGGGAATATCCTCGAGCTTTTGGACCGAATTGTCTTTGGACAGGATGATCATGTTGCGGGCCTGGGGAGTCCCGCTGGGATTGGGTACTAACTCAAAAGCCGTACTGACGACGACGATCGGGAAGTCGGCCGCCACCAGCAACAGAGCTGTTGTGATGTCGGTCACGCGGCCGTCGACTTGCTTGGCCAAGAGAGCCGCATCGCTCTCTTCGATTCGGTCAAACGCGATGATACTCAGGTCGTCCTTGGAGAAGATTCCCTTGTCAGCACCGAAGAGCAGCGGCACGCTGTCTTGCATCGAGGGCAAATCGATTACGAGTGGCCTGGCGGCGCGGGCTAGATTTACGCCGGCCCACAGGCCTGCTGTGAAGACCCCGGCGATTTTCAGGAAAGTTCGGCGTTAAAACAGCGCTTCAATATGAGTTTTTGCCCCTTGTCTTTTGAGCCAAACCACCTTATAATAGTCCTGCTGGTTAGAAAGGCAGGTGAACTCTATGTGGGGTCTAGTGGTGGTGTTCTTTGCCTTTTGGTTGGTTTTCCTGGTGGCGCTGATCGCGTTCTTGGCGGGCGCCTAAAAATCGAGGAGTCTTGATATTCTATCGGGCCTCAATCGTGCACGAACTCTCTGAGTAAGTCCTTTTGAGGCCCTCGTCTCTTGGAGGCTTCCATGTACAAGAAACTTCTAGCTACACTCATCTTGCTGGCCGTGGTTCTCACGGCGGGCGCTCCGGCATTCGCTCAGTCATCTCTGGAAGAGTTGGCCAAACAGCAGATCAGCCAAAAAACAGGCCTCGACCCCAACCAGCTCGCGGTCCTCTTCATTAACGGGGATACCGGGCAGTTTATTCTGGCTTTCGCGTTGATTAACGAAAAAATGATGCAAAGCTCGCTCAAACCCGAGCTCAAGCAAGCCGTTGCTGCCTTCGTCGGCCAAAAAGCCTTGCTGACGCTCGTGGCCCCCAGCCAAGTTTCAACCTTCGATCCGTTCCAGATCTCATTCCAGCAGAATGGGCAGAAATTTTCGATCACTACGGTTACGCCGATTACGAACGACTTTGCGCCGGGGCCGCTCCAGCCCCAGACCGTCAGTGCAGGAGTTTTGTCCCTGAACGCCAGTCTGGACATCGCCAAAAACTTTAAGATCTTTTACGGGAGCCAGTCGACCACCTTTTCCATCTCGGGCAAGTCAGATCAACCGAGCGGAAATGGAATCCCGAACATTCTGCTCTTCTTGCAGATCATCTTCTTCCAGATTCTGCTGATCTTCTTGATCCCGTTCTTACTCGGGATATAGAACTATTCGTAGCGCAACGCTTCGACAGGGTTCAAACGCGAGGCGCGAAGGGCTGGCAAGAGGCCTGCAAGAGCCCCGAGCAGCATTGACAGCGCAAGAGCGCTGAGTATAAGTTCTGGAGTTGCTGAAGCTCTGAAGTGAACAGTTGAGAATGCTTGCGCAGCGATCAGTGTAGCTGTCTGACTGAGTGAGAGTCCACAGAGAATTCCCAAGATTCCCCCAAGCAAACCCAATAGGCTCGCTTCGATCAAAAAAAGCGATAAAATATGGCGGCGCTTGGCTCCCAGAGATTTTAATACTCCGATCTCACGCGTGCGCTCCAAGACAGCCATGAACATCGTGTTCGCGAGCCCAATCGCTCCGACGATGAGCGCAATCGCGGCGATGCCCGCTAACGTCACTTGAATAATTCTCAAAATGTTGCCGACGATCTCGCTGAGTTGCTGGGAGGTCTGCACGGTAATATCGCGAGTGCCGTTGTCTGCGAGGGCTTTTTCTACTTGCTGTGCCAAGTGCTGAACGTCTACTCCTGGTTTCGCCTTGACCACGACCAAGGAGACCAACTGGGGCTCTTGCGTGAGTTCATAAAGTTTTTCCAAATCTAAGTAGATTGCGCTGTCGTTCTGTAGTTCACCGGTTGGTTTGAGAACTCCGGCGACTGTGAAGGTTTTTTCTTTGATGGTGACTTTATCACCGACTTGGACTTTGAAATTAGTCGCGGTCGCACTACCCAAAACAACCTCTGGTTGGCTAGAGCTGAACAAAGCGCCCTGCTGGAGCTCGAACCCGCCGAGCAGACTCGGAGCGATGGGGATCAATCCTTGAGAGATGCCAACGAGAGTTAAAAATCCCTGAACTCCGTTGGTAGCGACGGGTTGAGCCTGGTCCAGCCGAAGCATCGCACCCACGCGAGCGACATCCGCTAGGGGTTCAATGGGTCTTGTATCGATAGCACGGGAACGGACAGCCTGGCCTCCGCCTGCAACGCCTGGAATGACGAAGATCAGATCGTAGCCGATCTTCGCGAATTGTTGGTCGATCGCCCTTTCTAGGCCCTGACCCAGTGAGATCAGGGCGACGATCGCTGTCATGCCGATGAGAATGCCGACGAGCGTCAGCGCACTGCGCAACTTGCGCCGGAAGATATTGCGGAGTGCGAGACGGCTTAACTCAAAGAACATCAATCTTTGCTATTGCTTGGTGAATTCGGTCAGCTCGAGTTTATACGTGGTCACGTAGAGCAGCACGCGCTGTTCGTCGACCTGTAGCAACGGGGGAAACGGAATGGATTTATCGGAACTGAGTGCAAGGACGGTGCGGCGATTTTGTTTCTTCGGGTCGGTGAGCACGCCTCGGATCACTTCAACGCCGGAGATCGTGTCTTTATTCTCGCTCACGAACTTAGCACCGCTGGGAAGGAGATAAGTTGTGTTAGGGAGAAGCGTCTGGTTGCGCAGTGCGTTGATCGCGTCGCTGTTCACTTCGAGTTGTGTACGTGCGATGCCGTCAAAGACTTTGGTCTCTAAATCTTTCCGGGTACCCAGGAGTTCGTTGGTCGTCTTGACGCTCAATTTATCTCCGTCGATCGAGCGCACTTCCATCGAGAGCACGATCGGGTTAGTCAAGCCTTCTTGAGTGATGCGAAAGACAGATTTGCTATATCCGCCGGGATAATTTTGGAAAAATCCCGTGGATTGAGCCCAGGTCCATAGACTCAGCAAAAGAACAGCGAGTACAGTGAGCAACAAACTGCGACGGCGCATGAAAAACCACCTCTTCCTATCAGACCTTCATCATAAATCAGTGCTCTGCTTGATGCAAGAACAGAACGAACGAAAAATAAGACAGGGGACTGACTGAGTTGATGATAGCATCTCGGCTCCGGGCGGGGTTGCCACGGCAGACCGGGGCGCGTTTCTTTACTCAGGCCAGGCCCCTGTACTAGGCAGCGCCTCTTTTAGACGCCGCCTCATGGCTTTACTGAATTTATCGACTGAGTTATAATCCGTTCTGTTGTTCTTCTTTCGGATTATCGGTTGCGCACCGTGATACGCCTCGCGGCTTGGTTGTTGTTCTTATCGTCCTCACGCACTTCGTTCAATGTATCGACGGTAACAATAATGTCGTAGTCACCAGGAGCTACATCCAGTGTGAAAGCGTCGAAGTCGGCTTGTATTGTGGTTGCCTGAACAGGTCCCAGCGGTTGGACCGTCTGGACGGAAAAGTACACGATCTGCGAGCTGTCAACACGACGGTAGCCAAACTGCACTTGGAAGGCATTGGGCACCGATTGGCCGCCACAGTTCTGAACTGTGGCGAGCACTTGCACTTTCCCTGCACGCGCGATGCTCTCCACATCAGGGTTGAACTGCAACGAACTCACTCTCAGATCGACGTTAGGCGTTTCCGGTGCCACGCACGGACTCGGCGGTGGGGGGGGTATTGGGGGTACATCGCCGGAGTCGCTTCCCGCAGTAATCTGGAGCGCCAGCGCGCTCGTGTTATTTAGCTTCTCTAACTGCTCTAGCACATTGCCGAAGGGTTTATCGGGAGTCGGCGGGTCGACGTCGACCACGATCTGGTAATTGCCGGGTGAGAGACCTTTGGTGCTGAATTCTTGGGCCGGTGTCGTTGCCATGCGGCCATTCTCCAGCGGGGGCATTGCCACAGTCTTGGTTACGAACCTGGCTGCGCCGTCACATTGTGTCTGCCCGCGGCAGAGACGGATCTGCACATTGTATGAGCGAGCAATCTGGACGCCAATGTTCTGGACATCGACCGTCACGCTGAACGACTCGCCTGCAGCATACTGGAGCTTCAAGCCGTTGCAGAAACCTGGTTGCACTGTAGGAGCAGGAGCGGGAGTCGCTGCCGGCCGCACGCAGATGCCGTTCTGATTAACCGCTAAATCCGGTCCATTGATGGCATATCCGCCGACTTGGTTGGGATTGACGACCGGTCCAACCGGCGCAGGACCAGCAGTCGCAGTAGTATTATTGGTTTCATCTTGCTCATCGACCACGTTGTCGGGGTCGACGACGATCACGAAGTTATAGCCACCCGGTCTGCCGATAAAAGGAACGCCGGGGGTCAGCGGTGGGGTTTCTCCGGTCGCGACGGTGATGGTCACTTCGCGGGACTGGCCGGGTAGGAACGGTTGATCTTTGCTCGCGAAAATCGTTTTCGTGTCGAGCACTTGCGGCAGTGGGGGTGGTTGCAGGCCCGAAAAGTTGAACGC
This sequence comes from Candidatus Acetothermia bacterium, assembly GCA_016179105.1. Classification (GTDB taxonomy): domain Bacteria; phylum Bipolaricaulota; class Bipolaricaulia; order RBG-16-55-9; family DRXL01; genus JACOSB01. Next base: position 35,945 of record JACOSB010000114.1, on the reverse strand, counting down.
ATCCTCCAAGCGTTGCGCAGTGAATTGCACTTTGAACGGTATATTGACCAGGTCATCACCCTCGTTCGTGACGATCGCCTTCAGAGTGAACGGACTTCCAAAATTCACTCCCTCAAGAGGAGTGACCTTCGAGCTAACGCGCAGGTCCGGCTTGATCGGAGCGAGCAAGAGCATGTGTGTTACAATCTGGTTGTTGCACTCATCCAATTCCGCGATTTGCCCGCGGAATCGGATGTCTGCAGGTTTGCACTCTTGATCGAGAACATCGTCGGAGGGTGGGTCGACCACGGCTCGAATTTCATAAGAACCCGGATTGAGGGCATCGACATTCAAATCAGCATACGAATCGACGCCCTTGCTGTCGGCGGGCATATTCGCATCCAAATTGAGCGGCGGATCGGGATTGTTGATAGCACAATTGGGCGACTCAAGGCGCTGCCAAACGGCTTTCGTAGTCGCTCGGTAAGCGAAGCAGACGTGGACATTTTCAGCTCTGACGGAGCCCGTGTTCAGAATTTGGGCCGTCAGACGGACGATCTGGCGTTGACCAAACTGAGGGAATGTGCTGCCCAACCGCTCTTTTTCCACCGGAGAGAGAGGGTTCAAGAGCAATGCTTTCGGGTGCAACTCGGCCAACTGCGGCTTTGCTTCGAGCACGGTGAGCTTAGACTCAATTATGTTATTCGTTTCGTCGAGCTCACTCACTGTGTTGTTGGGATCGACCATGACTTGGATTGTGATAATCTGGTCACGCTTCAAAGCAGCCTTATCTGCCTCGAGCTTCGCATTCAATATCATCGGCTCTCCGACGTTGAGACGGGTCTGGACTACATCAGCAAAGGTTTTTCCGTTTGCTGTGAACTGTACGTCGAATGGGGTCTCGACGTTGCTCGAGCCCTCGTTGATCACTGTCACGAAGACATCAATAGACCCATGCTCCCTGAGCACGGAGGGACGGAATTCCAGACTGGTGGGGCGCAACTCCGGTCCAGCGAGCGTGTAGAACGCAACCAGCGTATTATTGGCCATATCCATTTCTTTGACGCCCTTGGGAGACACCTGAACTTCGATGCGATACGTGCCCGCCGGTCGCGTCTTACCATCTTTCAGCGCTACTGGGAAGCTCACTTGGCGCGCCACGCATTTAGCCGACTGACTGCATGCGGGGATGTATCTTTCACCGGGGATTTGTCTTTCAATGGTCTCGACGGTCTCAGAGCCCTTGGCGTCCTCTTCGAACGTCTCATTCGGGTTTCGTTGCTGGATGGGTGCACAGGCGCCAGTCCGTGGGTCCACGACGCGGCAGGCCGTGATGTGCGTGGTGAAGCTGCCTTCATAGACTGTATCGCCCAAGTTGGCGATGTTCGTCGTGATGAGAATAAAATCGATGTTGCGCACTAAGCCGACGACCGGGCACGGAGAGATCGATGGGGTCGGGGCGGGCTGACCGCCCGGCGGCAGCGAGGCACACTCAAAGCGAATATTGACCGGGCTCAAGTCAGGGAGTCCGAATATAGACGTGCGTACGCTGAGCCCAGCGATCAATTGATTGTTGCGTTCATCTTGCTCTTCGACCTCGCTCTTAAAATCGACGAGTACGCGGACCTCGATCAATACCTCGGATTTTTCGGCCAGGCGATCCTTGAGCAAAGACGTCTGGAACTCCACCGTGCGTTCGGCCATCTCGTTAGCTTTGAGCCCAAGATCAAAGCGTTCTTGCGTGAAAAGTGTCCATTGCGGATCTCCCACCAGCCGATAATAGAAGCCGACTGAGAAAGGACCGGCACCGCTAACGCCGCGTGGGCCGCGGTTTTCAATCATTGTTTTCACCTGGACGCGCTGCCCGAACGGGACCGGGGAAGGAGGGATCAATGCCAAAGAAACCGGGTGTAGCTCGGGCCTGCTGGGAACGATGGTCTGTCCCAAGAGCCCCACAAAAGTAATCCCAGGGCCGATTAGCCCTAGCAATCCTATGAGAACGAAAATCTTAAAGACCAGCGATTGGCTCACGTGGTGCATGGCCCCTCCTTCATTTTTGGAAACGTCGGTCATTGTACATAAAGGTTGTCACAAAAGCTCTTCGCCCATGGCTTGAGTAGGCACTCATTTCTTGGGTGCTTGGATGGTGAGCAGGGTCGAGAGTTCGTTGTTCGTCCTGTCGAGTTCGTTGGGCACGGTGCTGACCACCACTTTGACGATATAGGTACCTAACTCGAGCGTGCACTTGCCGCTCGCGTCACGGGCGCAAGTGTCGAGCAGCGTGCTCGCTTCGATGGTGACTGACGGATCAATGCCGGGGAAGTGGCGTGTCTCGCCCAGCGCTGCGACGAACTTTATCGTGCCGCTCGTGCTATCCACCTTGAAGATCTGGAAATCGACGGTGAAGGACCCGGTGAATTGTGAGCCGGAGTTCTCGATGCGTGAGCGAATCAGCACCGTTTGGCCTTGAGTCACGGGAGACGTAGGGGTGAACTCGAGACTCAGCGGGTGCAGCTCCGGGCTCGGGCTTGGCGGGGTTCCCGGTTTTTGTTCGACGGGCGCGATTACTGGGAAGAATCGAGGGAAGCCATCCGGTGAGACCAAGACATTCAAGGGGACGACCGTCGCTCCCAAGAGACTGCCCGTAATGTTGATACTCACGCTCTGCCCCACCTTATATTGACTTGTGGGCAGCTCGACCCGGAATTTACGAATATTCGTCGTCCCGAGGTTCTGTAGCACGCATTGAGTGCCTTTCTTGGGGGAGCTGTTGGAAGATAACTCATCGCACTGGATCTCATTGCTGTTCGCGGGCGGTGTCAGCGCGAAGGAGAAGCCTACGCTCCTCAGAAAGACGCCCGTCAGATTCGTGACGGTCAGGGTGAGCTTGAAATTCTTGCCCTGCTCGATTTGCCTCTCGGATTCTGGGGCGATTGAGAGCAAAATGATGCCATCGGGTGGGCTGATTTGAAAGTTGAGAGTAAAATCATCGAGTTGAGTGGAGTCGCGCTTGTCTTTATCTTCTTTGTTGTCGATGTCCGTAGGATCACAAAATCTCTTGGCTGTTTCAAATTTTTTGAGACATCCAAAAATCTTGTAACTGCCGGGTTCCAGGATCTCGGTAGAGAAAGTAATGCTCAATTGCTGGATCAACCCTTCACGTATAGAACCAAAGACGACTTGTCTATCGGGGAAGTTTTGGCACGTGGTTTGCGTTTTCTGGCTCTGGAGGCCGTTCAGGTCAACTTCGCAGGCTTTGGCTTCAACGATCAATAAAGTAAAATCGGCGGCTGGCTGGGTCGGCTTTGCCGTCTGAAAGAGACTGAAGAATACCGCTGTTTTATCGAGAAAGGCACCCTTCCCGGTATTAGCCAGTAAGACAGAGAGTGTTGGCAACGAAGAACCTTGTGAGGGTGCGGGTGGAGAAAGCTCGATCGGTCCCTGGAGTTTCAATTTGGCAGCACTCGGAGTCACTATTATAGCCTGCTTCTGGGAGCCGTTAGCAGTCAATGAGTTATTCCTATTACCCGGGTCTACGATGTCGGCACGTACAGTAAATGTTGAATCGTTATCGTCAGCACCGCGTTTGATCGCTGTTCGCGTACTCGTGTCGAGCTGGACGATGACAATCTGGCTTTGTTTACCCCCCAAGAGCAGATTCTTACTCTTGCTGCAGTCGTCCGTGGCTTTGGGTTCCTGAGGTGATTGCGTGCCGGAAGCCGTGTCTCCGAAAGCACAAGTCACGTCACGCTGGACTCCAGGAGCTAAATCAATATCAGGAGCTAAGAGGTCATCAAAACTCGTTGCTGTCGTGGGTACACCCTTAGCGATCTGTAAAAATACTGCAAAATTTGATTTATCGCTAGTTATATTCTGGATGGTCAGGATCATCGTGAGGACACCACCTTGTGCCAGTTGTATGGTGTTAATGGCCCCCTCACGTTTTACATCCGTGCCTCGCACGATCATACTTAACGTAAATATTTTCTCCTGGGCGTTCATCGATTGCGAGCCACCCATAATCGATAGAGCAAGCAGCCCCAATGCAATGACCAGTCCGACAATCAGCCGTGAGGTGGGTCGTTTCATGATCAAATCACCGTGGAGAGCGTGCATCGAGGAAGGTGTTCTGCGATGCTGATTCGCTGCAGAGAGTTAGCTGCCTTTGTATCGAGTCTTCCAGCGGCGCATAACGCCGGCAGTAGACCGCGTCCGAGACGTAGAAAATCAGTACTGCGGGAGACTTATCTGTGGAAGGCGTTAATTCGATGAACGGGCTTTCCTGAAGCGGTTGGACCGGGAAGAAAGGTGTCAGAAGACCCTCATCGTTCGGGCCCGGTTGGGCCAGTAATTTTTCTGGGTCCGAATCGCGTGCACCGAGCCGGAAGGGGTAAACACGACCATCGAGTGCCGTGGCGATCAAATAGGTCGGTTGATCGGGAGCGACGCTGCGAAACGCCAACGTGGAGGGAATGTCGACAATTTTAGCTAGTTTTGTGACGGCCCCTGCTGTCAGTAGAGCCGCACCGTTGGGCGTATCGGCTTTTGTGCACTGCGAGACTTTAGAGGGTAGCGCGTTCAGAAACTGCACTTCCCCCTCGGACCGCGCTTTACTGGCGAGTCCAATCATGACTGCCATAACGAGCGAGGACCCGGACGCCCGGTTGATAAAACGCTTGAAGAAAAGAATATCACGAATGTCAGCATTCGTCGAAACTTGGCAATTCGCGATCGGAGTTCCCGCGGGAATGACGGGGATATTCGAATCGGCCAGCGTGTAGAAAATAACAGCTTGGCTCGTCGCCACAATGAGTCTCCGAAACTCGCTATCATAGTCGATGGCCACGATACGACCAGTCGTTTCAAAGTTAGGTCCGGCTAGGTTTCCAACCTTGAATTGCTGAGCCGTGAACTTGCCGTTGGCGTCGGCTCTCAACAAGTAGAGTTGCCCTTTATCAGCACTTCTGGAGTTGCCGACCGCGACCACATTGGCTCCCACGAAAAGAAATTTATCAAAGTTTGTATCAGACCCCGCGTCGATGAGCAGATCAGGTCGCGCATCACGATCGAAATTTTCCGACTTGACCACATCGGAGATGTAAACCTTGCCTCTCGCGGTCGCAATCAGCAATTTATTCAATTGATCTATCAACAGTAGTTGATTTATTCGTTTTCCCTCATCGACCACGATGCGATCACGGCTGGGATCAAACTTGTCTTTCGTGAAGTCGAACGGCTCAGTGCCGAGCTGAACGGCTTGGAGGTTCTCCTTGGCTTTCGGGTTGATTAAGTAAACCAAATCTTCATTCTTGTTCAAGGCACAACGAGCTCTTAAGAGTCTTCCATCGGGGCGCGCGATCAAGACGTCACATAGTTTGGGATCGCTGCCCGAGCTCCTGACGATGAGGTCCGTGACTTCATCGAGGTCGTAGCTGAAGCAATTCAGAAGCGCGGCGACTTCCTGCGGACGACGCGGATCAGTAAGCTGGAATAACGCCCTGGGATATGTACAGAGCTGTCGGGTGTTTCTATCAAAGAAGATGATCGCGCCAATAGCGTTACCCAGGTGACCATTGGCCGTTAGGGCGAACTGCGTGATGGCCGTACGGGCGAGAATGCGATAAGGAGTTATGAGCTCATTATTGCTGTCATCGGCCTCTCGTATGGGGAGGCCTTGTGCGTTGGGCGGCAGGGTCAGCTTCAGCGAAACTTTGAGGCGTATCTGACCGGTGAGTTTGAGCTGATCTGCATCGAGCACAACTTGGCTCTCATTCTTGTCATCGAGGGGGAGGGCTGGGTTGGGGATAGTCACGGTTGACGCAGCCCCCAGGAACTTGGGTGTCAGCGCGTCCAGTACTCGTTTATCTTCAGGCTTGGTGGAGTCGAGCGTCACCTTCTTGAATTCGATATCCGGGTCGCAGGGGAGAGCGCCTAATTGGCGACAGTACTTAAAGCTGACTTCTAATTTAGTACCAGTAGAAACATTGGGCATGGGCATAAGCAGACCCGCTCCGGTGTTTTCGATTATCGTCTGGACAAAGATCTTCGCCCCTTCTTGCGCGGGTGAGGGTGGGGTGGTGTTCAACAAGATGGGATGAAGCTCTGGCACATCGTATTTGTAAAAATTTTGGCTCACACACAGGAGATTCGCGCATCCGTCGCTGGCGATATTGTAGGGCTGTTTGAAGACACTCAACTGATATGTTGCATTGGGTTCTAAGACCTCATTCTGATTAATTTTCAGTATTAACTGGACGACCTTGTCCACCGACTTTTCCGCGGCCGGGGTCGTGGGATTGTCGGAGGCCGGGACTTTGATGGGGCACGCGGCGATGAAGCACTCTCCGACTTCGACACCGTCGCGTCGTTCGCTCAGTTGTCCGATTTTCATCAGGCTGAATCCCAGCTGAAAAGGGACTTCGGTGGCCACGGCATTCGCGGGTCCGGGCGTGTATGTATAGCGCACGGTAAGATTGAGAACGAGGTTATTAAGGTTGCTCGGACCGATCACCTGCATCGGCAGCAACTGAAATTTGCCCGCAGTTTGGGCAAAAACCCACAGCAAGTCGCTGTTGATGACCGTGAGCGCACCCAGTAGGCCAAGACCCACTAAGGCCCAACGTACCCAGCGACTTTTTTGCATCATCACGAGTCACCATCCAGGCCTGTTTTGCTTCTACTATAGCATCTTAACAGTTGGGAAGTCAAGTACCAGTCTTGTCTCATGCAAGATGAGCATGAACCCACCCTTGTTTCTTATGCAGATGAGCCTGAGATAGGGGTAGCCCAGAGCCCCGTTAACCGAGTATTTTGATGGTACGAATCGGTCTGTGCACGGCTCTCTCCTTCTGGATGCTTGATTAATTGATATACTCTCTCGATCCCTGAGAGTGTACCGGAATTTGCCATGCCACAGGATTTGTTACGGGCACTTGCTTAATCTACTATCACTGAAAGCTTCAGCTTGAGAAGAAAATGACGGATGCTGTGGTTTTGAAGAAACCCACCACAGCATTCTTCACGAGCCTCCTGGCGGAGCGCGATCAAAAAGACTCGTAAGGGAGTCAATGGGGGATAATTCATCACCCCGTGATCATTTTCAGGCAAAAATCTCCAGAGTATGTCGAGAAGTTAGAATTGCAATGCATGGATCCACCAGACTGAAGGAGGTGATCCTAGTGGGTGAGTAGCCTACGCTAGTTCTATGGCGTCGATTTGTCAGATACTAAGGGGAATCGTATATAATCCCAAACGGGGAGGTTCTAAATTTAGATACCGCAGGAGCTAAGAGATGAGAGCGAGTTTTTCAGGAAATGTGCCTCTAAACATACTGTCCTGAAAGGGAGGTCATCATGCTTGTGAAAAGGTTCAAAAGTACGTTTCTGTTTTCAGTTTTGCTATTGGTCGCGCTGCCATCGCTGGGTAGCACGCCAGAACATAATTTTGCTGCAGGAGAAGAATTGGGAACGAGCGGGGGCTCGCTGCCGCTGGGTAGTGATTTGAGTTCATTTGGATTTTCACGCACGCGTGGTTCAGAAAGATTGGTCAAATCATTGGCACAAGCCCAACAGACGCAACAAATCTCTCCCGTCGTGCAGATCGCGGCCTTTCAAGGAAACCAATTTTTGCAAGCGGGTTCGGGCTTTATCTTGGACCTGCACGGCTTAATTCTGACCAACTCTCACATACTCCATCGTGTTTCTGCTGCTGGGGGCACCTGTAAGGACATTTCTAAAGACAACACAGCGGATCGCATATTTATCTTGGTGACGGAGAAGGGCATAAAAAACGTCGCGGTGCCGCGCTATGTGGCTACCGTCGTGAGCGATAGGAATGACGTGGATCTAGCGCTCCTGCAGATCAGTGAACGTATTGAGAACACTCTCCAGGATCTTACAGATTTGAAGAATAAGATTGGCGAGCTGACGAGGGTAGCACGATCACCTGCACAAGTCGCCGCAGAACTGAGTCAAAAACTCTCCAAGGAAGAGCAGCTGGTGCCTTGGGATGCAGGGGTGTTACACAGTGACCAATGGCTAAACCTGCGAGGGTTTCCTTCAAGACTCGACGACTCCGTCCTGCTCGATAGCAGACACGCCCAGGTAACAACGATCAATGAGACGACAGGGCTTATCTATGCGACCTTGGATTCTGCACCGGGCATGAGTGGGGGGCCAGTGATCGATCGTGACAACGGCCTCGTGGTAGGTATTCTTTGTGCGATCCAAGGAAACCAGACGGTAGCTCGGACCATCAACGTGGCCGCCGCAGTCGGCTTGCTCCAGGGGATTAATCGTGCCCCCGTAGCGACCTTTGAGTTCCCAAAGAATCCGAATCCCGGTTTTGGGCAAGCAGTATCCTTTAATGGCACAGCCTCGGTGGATCCCGATGGGCAGCCGATCAAGGAGTACCGCTGGCAGTGGAGGTTCGATAAAAACGGCAACAACCAGATAGACCCGGATGAACCTGTGCAAGAAGAGCGATCAGGTTCAAACTTGAAGCAGGTTACGTTCACATTCCCTGCCTCGTCGTTTGATCCCTTGGTAACGCTAACGGTCAAAAAAGATGACGAGCTATCGAATTCCATTAGCCAAAAAATAGTTATGAAGCGAGAATGTCAGGTGAAGGTCAAATACACGAAATCAGACGGCAGCACAGCTACAATCGACGGTTCAATTCAACAAGCTATCCGGGACGCTCTTGCCGGAACTACTGTCAATGTATCAGCCGGCACTTGTCAGGAACAAGAAAGTCTTGATATCAAGAAGAGTCTCACGCTCAAAGGGGTTGGTGGGGTTGGAGCTGATCAAACGATTCTGGTGGGCAACGGCGAAGACCCAGCGATCTATGTGCACGATACAAAGAATGTGACGATTACAGGAGTCACGGTGAAAAACGGCGCCCAGGGCATTCGTATTTTCAAGAGCACGGGGGTGAACCTCAATAGCAATAAGATTCAGGGTAATCTCCAGCAGGGAGTCGAGATCAGCACACAATCCACGGCCAAGCTCGTCGATAATCAGATATCTAACAATGGGAGAGAAGGAATCTCGTTGGTAGGCACGGAGGCGGTGGAGCTCTTGGGAAACACGGTCAGCGGTAACGGAGATAAAGGCTTGATAATCGAGAAGCAATCCAAGGCAACTCTATCGGGTGAAATTCTTAGGGATAACAGCGGAATCGGGATTCTAGTTGTAGGAGGCTCGGAGCTGAGAACACTCGAAAACGGATTGACGGTCACAGGGACTAAACTCGATCCCAGTGGCGATTTCGGGCACGCTATTGACATTGAAGACGGTCCCAGGGGTAAAGCAGCGGCGACGATCATCGGTGGCCGGGTGGAGGGAAATGCGGGAGTCGGACTTATAGTCACGAACGCGGCAGCCCAGATCGGAGGGGATAAAGCGAGCGAGAGAAACCAGATCCTTAAGAACGGCAGCGACGGCATTCGCGTTCAGCAGCAAGCTGACGCGATTGTCGTCAACAATCTCATCTCCGAAAATTCATTGTCGGGGATACTGGTTATGAATGAAGCACGAGCCACAATTCAGGGCAATCAGATTCAAAAAACGAGTACAGACAAAGCGGGTGCGTTCGGGCGTGGCATCGACATCGAACGCGCGGGAGACGGAAATATCATCCAGAGCAACACTATTGCAGAGAACGCGGAAGACGGGCTTCTGATCTTTAACACTAGAGCTTCACAAATCAAGGACAACACCGTTAACTCGAACGCCTTTGAAGGAATTTTTGTGCTTAAATCGTCCGAGCTGTTGATATCGAGTAACACCATTCAAAACACCCGGGCTCAAGGGAAAGAAGGGCGTGGCATCTCCGTTGAAGATTCCAATGACATTACCCTAGAGAAGAATAGAATTCTTGAGAATGAAGGTACAGGGATTATTGCTTTTGGTTCTAAAGTTCTGAAGGTCGAAAAGAACACTATATGGGACAACCGTATCGTTGGGATAGATATTCACGAGAAATCAAGCGCAATTCTCAAAGGGAATGAGGTGCTTAGAACAAAGGCAGATCCACCTCCGGGAACTGGAATTGAGGTCTCGAATGATTCGGCAGTGGATCTGGAAGGAAATACCGCTTCCCAAAATCCTCGTGCGGGCATTACGATCTTCCGAACCCTTTTAGTTGGAACCATCAAAGGCAATACATTGGAGAAAAACGGTCAACACGGGTTGATCATTCGCGATGACTCAAAAGTAAAGGCCGTAGACAATAATACCATTCGTGAGAACGGCCAGCACGGGATTTATCTCTATAAGGGAGTAACAACTACATCTAGAGGAGGGATAGCGGAAGCCATTACAAATAATACGATCACAGGCAACCAAGGTTACGGTATCTATGCCGACGATTTTTCGGAGGTGTTAAAGTGCGAAGGCAATACTCTTAGCAACAACGGCGCCGATCTAAAAACAGGAGTGTCTCCTAACCTTCAAGGGAAATGTAAGTAACCAACTGCAAGGAGGGCCAAATGCGTGTCAAATTCATGCAAACGATAGGGTTGTTGATCATCGTCAGTCTTTCTGCGAGCGGAGCAGCAAGTAGCATAATAGTGCCGGTAAGTTTTGATAAACCTGTGTTTTCAATGCCCATTGTAACCAACCCTTTCGCAATTTTTTCTAGTGCATCATCGCCGAAAATAATCCTGACAAACAAGCGTTCGTCCATGCTTCCTGAGCACGATGCGACTCCTTCGAGCTTGCGCTATGGGTTCGTGCTTCGTGAGCAATGAGAGGAGAAATTACTGATCTGTATGCAGAACCCAATCTTTCTTCGCCAAGTGTGGATTCTCACATTGATCGTTGTTGCAGGGATCTTCGGCAATCTTGGGGCTGTAAACGCGCTCGCAGGAGACTGCCTCAAGATTGGTGCCCAGGGCGGCCTAAACCCGTACATCTTTAAGAACGAGGATATGCCAAACCCGGACGAGGCAAAAAACGCTACCTGCGGCGGCGTCATGACGTTTACGTTCATCTCTCGCGTCCGAACTCTCAATGTGATCACTAGCACGGACAATACTTCGGTTCAGACCACGGGTGTGTTATTTGACTCTCTAACCACTGGAACAATTCCAGCACTGGCAGAGGCCTTTGAAGTTAAGAATACTTGTCCGTGTGCCTCCGCAAGTGGTACAATCACCCGCGGTCAAGAAGTTCCTTCACCAAGGCCGCTTCCAGTCAACTACCGTGGAGGTGTGGGCATTGCTTCACTCAGGCTCGACCAAGCCAGGCTTGAAGTGGCCTACAGAATCAGTTACTCAAACCTCACCGGACCAGCCCGCGCTATCCATTTCCATCGAGCGAAGACAGGCGAGGCCGGCCCCGTCATCCGCACGATCTGTGCCGGCGACTGCCCGACGGGTGGCGCTCTCAACCCCCAGCAGCCCAACGTGAGCGTCCCGTCCGTCACGGTCGAGGGCGTCTGGAAAGGTAGCGACAAAGAGCCACTGACCAAAGACTTCTTCGATGCGCTCTTGAACGGAGATCTGTACGTCAACATTCACACGGAGCAGAACCCCGCCGGGGAAGTGCGTGCTCAAGCCAACCCCATCCCGAGCGGCGGTCAGGCCGTTACATTCACGATCCGCAAGGGGGTCAAATTCTCCAACGGCGATCCCGTCACGGCGGAAGACGTTCGCTTCACCTATGAAAATTTGATTTTCCCCAAGGATATTGCCACTTCGACGCGGGACGTCATCGCCTGCGGCGACAGCAAGCTCCCGACGATCAGGGTCGAGGCATCGAACAAGATCACTTTCACCTGTGCCAGGGCACGCAGCCACTTTGTAGGTATCATGGGCAGTATTGTCATCTTCAACAAGAAGAAAGTTCTGGAACTAGTTCCCAATGTGGAGAGATCTCCCAAGGACTTTAACACCGCGTTGGGCTTGACGACACCTCTCGATAAGCTGGTCGGCATCGGAACGAGCAACTATATCTTGACCAAGCTGGACCCGAACGCGGTGGCTGAATACAAGCGCAACCCCTTCTTCTGGGAGACCGACGAGAAGGGTAATCAATTGCCATATCTCGACGGCATACGCATTCTGTTCGCTCCAACTCAGGGCCAAGAGATAGCGCTCGCGCAGTTCCGCAATGGACAGACAGACTTCGTCAGACCACGTTCCGAAGACATCGCGGTTTTACAATCGGATAAAGCCTCTAAGAACTTCCCGGTCAATGATGATATTGACTCAGGTATGGCTGTCTTCGGTACGACGTTTTGGGTCGTCAGCTGGACGACGAAGAACCCGACGCTGCGCGCCCTTTTCAACTCCAGAGAATTCCGCCAAGCGATGAGCATGATCACGGACCGCGCCACGATTAAGAAGAACATTCTCTTGGGCTTAGGCGTCGAGCAGTACAGCCACATCCCAGTCAACTCTCAGTTCTTCATCGAGCGCCTTGGGCAAGACCTGAACGTGCTCAACAGATGGGAACAGACGGCAAAATTTCCGTTTGCCCCTAGGAAAGCTGACGAGCTTTTGGACAAAGTCGGTCTAGTGAAAGGGCCAGACGGGATTCGTATCGTCCCGGCGAACTTCCAGGGACGTGGCAACCCGGCCGGAAAACTTGAGTTCACTCTCAATACCAACGTCGGCAACACGATCCGTGAGGAAATGATTAAGCAAATTGCTGGTGATGCCAGGAAGATTGGCGTGAAAATCAAGCCCGAGCCTATGGACTTCCAAGCGGAGGTCGATAAGCTGAATGCCGGCGATTATGAGGCGATCTTAATAGGGTTGACATCGTCGAGCGCTCCGGAAGTAGGCGTAAATGTCTACCTGTGTGATGGCAACTTACACTTCTGGAACGTCGACTGTCCCAAGAACGCGACAGAATCTGAGAAGCAGATCGACGCGCTGTATCGCCAGGCGTCAGCGACGCTGGATGTAGAAGAACAGAGAAAACTCTTTGATGATGCTCAGATCATGTTCGGTGCGGATCAGCCATTGATCCACATCGTGGAGGGAAACAGCCTCTTTGCCTATCGTACTGATACCATCAAGAATCATGGGTCTCACCCTTTAGACAACCTAGATGTCGTCTACTGTCTCAACGGCAAGTGTCGCGGAGGGTAAACAAGATAGAGGGTGTCTGATGGGAAGAGCTGCTCACTATACAAGGGGTCTAAGCCTCTACGACGAAAAGGAGAAATGAAATGCGCGCAACGCTAATGTGGCTGCTGGCGATCGTGATGCTCTTCTTCCTGCAAGTGGCTCGAGCTACCCCTCACGCAATGGTGATTCCCTGGTTCATCACTGAGCACTCCTCAGTCTCAGCACTAGAATTTTTTAATGGGGCTATTGGTTTACCCGTGCATGAACAGCCAACAAAGTCCATCTCGCCCGTCGTCCAGGTTGCAGCTTTTCAGGGAAACCAGCTCCAACGAACCGGCTCCGGCTTCATCCTGCACCTCGATGGCCGAGCCTTGACTAATTCTCATCTCATTCACAATGCCTCGGCAGCAGAGGCTTGTCAAGACATCCCCACCAGCAGCTCAGCCGACCGCGTCATTCTTCTCGTCACCGAGAATGGGGAGAATAACCCCGCTGTGCCCCGTTATCTCGCAAACATCGTAAGAGACCTCCCCAAACTCGATTTGGCGCTCTTGCAGATCAGCGCCCGAATCGAGAACGACTTCAATGATCTCGATGACTTGACGAACAAGATCGACGAGCTGAAGGTTACTCCCCTAAAACCCGAGGAAGTCGCTGCAGAACTCGAACGGAAACTCACTTCGAGGCGACTCTTGGTGCCCTGGGATGCGCGCACCTTGCAAAGAGACCAGTCGATCACGCTGCGCGGCTTCCCAGCACTGCGATCGCGGTTGAGTCCAACTCTGGATGTCCGCCCCGCGACCCTCTCCAATATCAACGAGCTGACAGGACTTCTCTTTGCTGACCCCTCTTCAGAGGTGGGCATGAGCGGTGGGCCGGTGATCGACCGCAAGACTGGTTTGGTCGTCGGCATCCTATGTGGGATTCAAGGGGGGCAGACCGTGGCACGGTCCATCAACTCCGCCTCTGCCCTGCTGCGGGAAGCCCAGATCAATCGAGCCCCGGTGGCCCGATTTAGTTGGCAGCCGATGAAACCCAAACCCGGAGAGGTTATCACGTTCGATGCCTGTGCTTTCTTATCTCAATGCGCCGACCAGGGGTCTTTTGATCCCGATGGCCAGATTATCAAATTTGAGTGGGCTTTTGACGTCAACGGCGATGGCAACAACGAAGCGACTCTCTCCGGACAAAAAGTGACCTTTACTTTTAGCGATCAGCAAATTGCTCGCGATCGTGATCCCCTCGTGACTCTCACTGTCACCGATGAGGGAGGCTTCACTGTTTCTTCGACAAAACCTGTCAGCCTAGCGCGAGCAGCACTCTGTAAGGTGCGGATTCAAGGACGCCCCGAAGCGGGGGAGTTTACGTCTTTGCAAAGTGCGATCAGCAATGTGCGTGAGGGAGAAATAATCCTAGTGGACGAAGGGATTTGCCAGGAAAACGTCCGAATTACCAAATCACTCACGCTGCTCGGCGTCGGAGCTGCACGCACGACTCTGTTGGGAGACGGGAGCAACGATGTGATCACCATCGACGGGACGAAACAGGTCACCGTGCAAGCGCTCACGATTCGCGGCGGGCGTAAAGGAATTCGTGTCTTGGATAGTACGGGGGTAATCCTGGAAGATAACGTCTTAGAGCGCAACCAGCGGGAAGGATTGGACGTTAGGTCTTCGGAGTTGGCGGTACAGAATAATCGCATCGTCGAGAACGAAGGCGCAGGGGCCAGCCTGACGGATGCTTCTGCCAGCTTTAAGTTCAACACGTTTGTGGGCAACAAAGATAAGGGACTCGTGCTACGGAGCAAGTCGAAAGCCACTTTGACTGATGATGGATTTGAGAGCAACATCGGCGCCGGAGTCTTTGTGACGGGGGGCTCGATGCTGAGCAAGCTTGGCGCGCTCAAAGAAGGGACGCAGGCCAAGGGCACAAAACGCGATCCTAACGGTGATTTCGGGCATGGTATCGTCGTGGAGGACGGTAGTAAAGCTACGATCGCCAGCGGAAGGATTTCGGGGAATGCCGGGGCCGGTATCTTCGTCACCGAGGCTACAGGGCAGACCACGCTAGTAGAAATCAAAGAGAGGACGGTTATCTCCGAGAATTCTTTTGGTCTCTCAGTGGGCGGCTCCGCTCAGGCGAGTCTTACGGACTCCACCCTCTCGGGCAACATACTCGGCCTCTTCGTCGGGGGGACAGCCAAAGCAAGCCTCAATAACTCTCGCGTTACTGACAGCAAAGGCCAAGGTATTTTCGTGAGAGACGCAGGTATGATCGAAATCCAGAACTCGCAAGTCTCGAACAATGGAGTCGATGGCTTCTTCGTGAGGGATTCGGCTGCGGCGACCCTCACTCATACGCAGGTCATCGGCAACGGGTTTCGTGGCCTCATGGCGGGGGATTCGGCATCCGTGAGAGTAGAAGGCAGCACTGTCGAGGATAACGGAAAAGCCTCCTTGTGTGCAAGAGCGGGTTCGTTCTGTGATGGGATCGAGCTAAGCAAAAAATCGCAGATGACGATAAGCAACACGATGATTAAGAACAACGCCGACTGGGGTGTGGCGGCTATGCTGAAGCGATGCGGCTACGATGAAGATAAGTTCGAGGGTCGAGTGGTTTTCCAAGACGGTAACTTGATTGAGAGCAATAACAAATTGGGCCATCGGAACGGCATGGGCAACCCGGGAAATCACCCATTCAAGAATCTGCCCGACGGGCAGGTCTGTGTGCCGTAGGATGAAATGATGCGAGATGAAAAACGAGATAAGATGAAACGGGATGCTCAGATTCACCATGAAGCTTTCTTGGTGTCAGAGACTGAAACCATTGCAGCACTGAAGGATTCGAATGCACAAATCTAATGAGGAGGTTGCCATGAAGAATAGCGTCAAGTTTCTGTTCGTTCTGGGGCTGGCGGTCGTGGCAGGAGCCCTGAGCTTGCTGCCCAGCCAAGGCCAAGTCGGGAATGAAGGATCACCGCCGGGGGTCATCGTCAAAAACCCCGCAGAATCTCCTGAGCTTGCCATCGCTGTCTCGATGCGCCAAGGAGCGTACATCCGGAATGCGACAGCCGCAGAGTTCGTTCACTTTACGCTCCGTACGCTCCCGCAGCAGTCCGCCTTCATGTATCTGTACGATGTCGCGGTCAAAACAGGAGAAGTGCGGCTGCTCTTTCCCAACCGCGCTGTGCAGAAAAACTTCCTGCCCTCCGGAGAGTATGCCTTTCCCGAAGATTTCATGAAGGGATTTCCCATCGAGAATGATGGTCTGCACTTCGTCCAGGCAATCGCTACGCAAAGGCCACTCGACTTGAGTCTCGGCCTTGAGCAATTCCGTCTTCTGGGCACCGAGCCGGAAATTGTCCGGCTCGGCATTGAGACGCTCATCCGCGACCAAGGCTTGACCCGCAGCCAGTGGACGGCCGATTGGACGCGTTATAGCGTTGTCCCTTTAAAACCCACTTCGGGAAATGAAGTGAATCTCATTGTTAGCGTGATCGACTCTGCGGGAAACGAGATCCCCGGCGCCCAATTCTACTTGGAAGACTTAAGTAACAATACCAAGGTAAACGATTGGACCTACCTTAGTATAGCGACACCTCCTAAGACGCTAATACTCAACACAGGAATTCGCTATCGGTTGAAGGCCCGCGCCGATCGGTTTAAGACTCAACTAGACTGCAAGCTACAATCTTCACCGGGCCTCAAGCAACCCTGCGACTTCAGCCTAAGTAGCTCCGACAAAGTGAACTTCCTGTTAGAACCGCTGCCGCCCCCGTTCGCTCACTTCAAGGTCGACAATCCGGGCTGCGCAGGGACCCCGGTACAGTTCGATGCCTCAGGCTCCGTACCCAGATCGGAGATCACGAAATATGTCTGGGATTTCGGCGATCCGACCGCTCCTCCCGTGGAGGTAATCCCTCCAGACCCCCTTAAGACGCATACATATTACAACGTCGGAACATATCCGGTGAAACTGACCGTCTTCTTTAAAGATGGACAGAACCCTGATAAGCAAGTTCCAGCCCTTGATCAGCAAGTTGAGGTGATCCCGGCGGGAGAGTCCGATTGTCTTCAACGGCCGCCCGTGCGCACCCCGCCCATCGAAGACGGTGATGGGAAAGTAATAACCCAGGGGAATGTGGTTGCGCTTCGGGCAAAAAAACAGGGTGTGGCTACCCTGCCCAGCCTGCCGGACCCCCCTGTCAAAGCGCCTGATACAGGCAATCAAGTTCAAGTGAGTTTAAAGTATGACTTTACTCAGCTCCCCCGGCAAGAGGATATGGGACCGAACAAGGTAAACGCCCAGGCAGCAGCCGTCCTGCGTATCGTCGACACGCGTACTAAGAGGTATACCACACGGGTGGTTTGTAAGGTTCTGGAGACCGGCCAGCGACCAGACACAGATACCCCGTTTATTTGCTCGAAGTCGATCTCACTGGACAACCTGATGAACCAGCTAGGAATCACCAGAAACCTGCTCCGAGTCGAGCTGGGTGTTGAGCTGAATGTCTCCTCCGCCATAGACTCTGACTTCGTGAATGTACGTTTCATCCTCGACCAGAATACGCTGACGAGTGGCAGCTCGAGTACCTGCGCCAGCGTAAATACACAGCAGGCCTACAGTAAGGGAGCTCCTGTGGGGATCACATTCCACAATGGGTGCAACCGAGCGATTCAATTTCCCAACAGTGCTCCTTGGCTGATTAAGAATAGCAGTCAAGTCGTCGTCTACGTACCACCACAGACACCTACTCCGATCTTTGTTGAGCGCGAACAGCAGTACGTCTGGGATCAGAAAGATAATTCCGGCAAACAGGTTGAGCCAAAAGGCAATAATGGCGAGCAATTTACGATCGAGTTCACAACCATAGGCCCCGATGGCAAGAGTGAGCTGCACTTCGCGACCTTTACGATCAAATGACCTTAGGTCGCGATCTTTGCACACCAACTCTCTTGCTTCTCCAGAGCATGAACCATGGAAACACCACGGAAAGTGCGGAGAACAGTCTTCCTCTTTCCGTGTCTTCCGTGAATACTCCGTGGTCTCCGCGATTCTGCCGTTTTTTTTGGCTGTCGTAGTGAACTGGTAGCAGTTCAGATTACTTGGGGGCTGAGAGAGTGACCGGGTGAGGGGCATAGACCTTGCCGCCCGTGATCGCTGCTTGACCGAGTGGGAAATCGTTCACTTGGCCGGTCCAGAGGTCAACCAGCCAGGCTTGACGATTGTTGGTGTAGTAGATCAGATGATAGGTATGGCTGGTCTTGGGATCCAGCCCAATTCCCCAAAACTCACTCCAGTTCGAGTTTATCATCAGATGATAGGTGGGATAGACAATCAAGTTGAAGCCGATAAAAGAGACCTTCCCTTCGGCGGGCGAGACTTGGGAGTATGGAGAGGAAACTCGGAAGTCTACGCCTTGGTAGTCTGGCACTTTTCCCTCAGGAACGTAGTTAGGTTTTTTGGTAGGAGCAGCTCTCAACCCGGTGATGTTGTAGTTGCCCTGGAATTTGTCGTAGGGAAGAGAGTTTTTTTGGTAATCGAAGAAATCTATTTCAAAAACGGTGCCCTCGGTATTCACGGAGACGAAAAGCAACAGGTAATTCTGCGACTTCCGCCCGAGAAACCAGAGAGTGTTTGCGAAATTATTCTGACCGAGCGAGTTCAAAATGTACTCGACATCCCAGGTTTCCCCGTTCGCTTGGAACGTGCCTCGGGAGCCTTGGATGTTGATCTCCCAGCCCTGCGAACCCTTCCCCTGGATATAAGCGCCCGTCTGGGCCCGGACCATCATCAAGGGGCTGAGTAACATTAGAATCAATCCGGTCAAAAGCAACCTTTTCATAATTCCCAGTTCACTTTCTTCTACTCAATTATAGCACGTTAAGGAGGAGTAGTGAAGAGATAGTTTCAGCGCTTGGAGTCTTTCTCCCACACAGATATAATAAGAGCGGAAGCCAGAAGAGTTTCACCCGTCAGACTTCCTGTCTGCGAAGACAATTTTAGAGAGGAAGTACTTTATGGGACAGATAGAATTAAAACAACTCAGCGACTATGTTTGGGAAATCCCGCCTCAGGGTGGCATGAAAGTGCCCGCACGTATCTTCGCGAGTGAAGCATTGCTCCAAAAAATGCAGGAGGATGATACGCTCAAGCAGGCCTGTCATATGGCCCACATGCCGGGCATCTATAAGTATAGTATCACGTTGCCCGATGCACATCAGGGCTACGGTTTTCCCGTGGGCGGCGTCGCGGCTCTCGACACGCAGCACGGCGCCATCTCCCCCGGCGGTATCGGCTATGACATCAATTGCGGAGTTCGCATCTGTAAGTCGAATTTGACGATTTCAGACCTGAAGAGCAAAGAAGAGCAACTCGTCGATCTGCTGTTCAGTCAGATCCCGAGCGGCATCGGGAAGGGCAGCATCGTCGGAAAACTTTCAAAAACTGAGATCGATGACGTCGCGCGTCGCGGCGTCGCCTGGGCGCTCGACCGAGGCTTGGCTGTCGCATCTGACTTGGAGCACTGCGAGGATACTGGCGTCCGTCCCGGCGCGGACCCGAGCAAAGTCTCCAACGATGCCAACGAGCGAGCGCAAGAACAATTGGGATCACTGGGTTCCGGAAATCACTTTGTTGAAGTGCAGCGCGTGGCTGACATTTTTGACGAAAAAATCGCTCAGCACTTTGGGCTCTTCAAGGACCAAATTGTCTTCACAATTCATTGTGGCAGCCGCGGCTATGGCCATCAGATTTGCACAGACTATCTCAAATACATCGAGCGCGAGCATAGAGATCTTTTGAATTCCTTGCCCGATCGCCAGCTCGCTTGCGCGCCCGCCGGCAGCAGGCTCGCCGAAGATTATTACGCAGCGATGAACTGCGGGATCAACTTTGCCTGGACGAACCGTCAGCTCATCATGTGGCGCGCGCGCGAGTGTTTTGAAAAAGTTTTTCATAAAAGCTGGCAAGAGCTTCAGATGAACTTGCTCTACGATGTGGCCCATAATATAGGAAAGAAAGAAGTGCACTCGATCGAAGGAAAACTTAAAGAAGTGTACGTCCATCGCAAGGGCGCAACGCGTTCGTTCCCTGCCGGACGTCGAGAATTACCCAAGGCATTTCAAAACATCGGCCAGCCCGTAATTATTCCGGGATCGATGGGCACGGGGACTTATATCTTGGTGGGATCACAGATCGCGATGGATCTCACATTTGGGAGCACCGCCCACGGAGCGGGGCGCCTGATGAGTCGCTCGCGGGCCACGCGGGAGTACCGTGCCGATAAGTTAGTGCAAGAACTGAAAGAGCGCGGGATTTATGTGCGCGGTCAGAGTAAAGCGACGATCGCCGAAGAAGCGCCTGGAGCCTACAAGGATTTGGATGAAGTCGTGCGCGTCTCCCACGAAGTTGGCATCGGTCAGAAAGTGGCCCGCTTGATCCCGATCTGCAACATTAAGGGTTGATGATGCCCAACGCTCAGAAGACTGAAGAACTCATTCGCGATCTCTTGACAACTCTCGGTGAAGATCCTGCTCGTAAAGAACTCCTACAGACGCCGGAGCGTGTAGCTCAAGTGCTGCGCGAGCTGAGCGAGGGCTATCGTACGGATATGAAAGAACTGGTGCGCCGCGCGATCTTTCCCGTAGAGCACGACCAGATGATCGTCGTGCGCGACATTCGCTTTTACAGTTTATGCGAGCACGACCTTCTCCCGTTTTTTGGTAAAGTTCACGTAGGCTACATCCCGGAGGGAAAAGTCTTGGGGATGGGGAAAATCCCGGACATCGTGAGGGCTTTCTCCAAGCGTCTTCAATTGCAAGAGCGGATGAGCGAGCAGATTGCCGACTTTGTGATGGAGGCCATCAAGCCCCAGGGAGTCGGCGTGGTCGTCGAAGGCTTTCATCTGTGCATGGCGATGCGCGGGCACGAACAGAAAGATGCTTGGCTCGTCACGTCGGCAATGAAAGGTATTTTCCGGCGCGATGCGCGCACGCGCGCTGAGTTTTTGCAATTAGTGAAGAGCTCGTAAATCTTGACGCAAGCAAGAATCTGCCATACAATCATACAATCGTTTACAGTAAAAACCATGTGAGGTGAGTGACATGTCAATCGGACGTTTAAGCCAAGGCCTATGCCGATCTAACCGAAGCTGCCCCACGCTAAGCTTCTTGCCGCAGCTCACTTCTTACACTTCCTGGTGGCGCGTCGCCGCCTATCGCACTTCCTATTGCGCCTAAGGCGCGATTCACGTAAAGCTATTTCTAAATATAGTTACGCTTGATGCTTCGACTCTCTGCTGATTGTAGTGGAGAGCTGAAAACACGGTAAAATCTTGACTGCTTGGCAAGTCCAAGCTTGTGAAAGCTTCTCAGGAGGTTACTCATGATTCTCGTAATGAAACCAGCGGCTTCTCAAAGCCAGATAAATAAAATAATCGAAAAATTGGAAACTCTCTCCTTTCAGGTGCACCGTTCGACGGGGGTCAATTACACGATTCTCGCCGCACTTGGCCCAGAGCGCGAGTTAAATCTTCAGTCTTTGACACAGATGGAAGGCGTCGAGCGAGTTTTCCATACGGACAAACCGTACAAGTTAGCAGCGCGTCAGTTCAAGCCAAATGGAACCGTTATAGAGATCGGGCCTGTGAGGATTGGCGACCAAACGCCCGTTGTGGTGGCCGACGTGAGTCATTTCAAGAGTCTAGAGCAGATAGAAAAAACAGCGAAGGCTCTAATGGATTGTGGAATTCACATGTTACGCTGGGGAAGCTCTCGGGTTGAGGAAAATCTGCGTGCGCAAAAACAGCCGAATGATCTAGCGTTGCGACAGATAAGCCAAATTGCCCGTATACAAAATTTCGTCATCGTCGCAGCAGTCTCTGATCACACTGAGCTAGAGTTTATGGGAGGCCATGCTGATATTTTTCAGATTGGCGCACATAATATGCAGAACGCTGATCTGCTGCGCGCAGTTGGGCGAATGGGAAAGCCGGTCTTGTTAGAGCGTGCGGTGGCTGCGAAAATGGAAGATTTCTTGCTCGCTGCAGAATATGTGATGTCCACCGGGAATTATTCGGTCATCCTGTGTGAGCGGGGAATCCGCAGCTTCGATGATTACGCGCCCTTGCTTTTCGATGTGGGTCTGATCCCGGCGATCAAGGCGCTCAGTCACTTGCCGGTTCTGGCCAATCCCAGCTATGTTGTGGGACGTCCCGACCATCTGGCCGCTGTGGCCCTCGCAGGCATCGCGGCCGGAGCCGATGGTCTTGTTCTTCCTGTCGCTGCTGATTCTGGCGAAATTTTGAGAAGCAACCTTCCGGCGCTTGGGACGAAGGCCCTGAAAGAATTGCTCGACCGCGTTCGCGTTTTGAGCAGAGGATTGCGAAGGAGACCATTCCATGAAGCCAGCACAGTCTAAGCATTTTAAGTGTGTTGGGATTGTCGGTGTGGGCTTGATCGGAGGTTCGTTCGGACTTGCCATCAAACGCTTTCAGCCAAGAATCAGAGTGATCGGTATTGACAAAGATCTAAAAGCTCTCAGATGCGCCAAGGCGCGTGGGGCGATCGACGTCGCTAGTCAGGGTCTCAATGCTTTGGTCAAAACAGATTTGATTATTCTGGCGACGCCGATTCGCTCGATCCTAGAAATTTTGCCGGCATTACCGATTCTTATTAGGCCCGAAGCCATTGTTACGGACACAGGCTCAACCAAAGCGGAAATCTGCCGGATCGCCAAAAGATATTTGCCGGCACATTTTGTCGGGGGCCATCCGATGGCGGGCTCCGAGCAACAAGGTATCGAGGGCGCTCATCCGTTGATGTTCGAGAATGCCCTCTATGTGCTCACCCCAATGAAGAAAAAGCAAATTCAATCAGCAAGGCTCGCTTCATTCCTCGGTAAACTGGGTGCCCAAACGCTCTTTCTCGATCCAGAGTTGCACGACCGGCTCGTCGCGGCCACGAGTCATTTGCCTCAATTGATCTCGGTCGCACTTGCCACGGTGGTTGCACAGAAGGCGAAAGATTCGACGCTTTACCGAGAGCTAGCCGCTGGGGGCTTTCGCGACCTCACTCGCATCGCTTCGTCTCCCTTTGGCATTTGGAAGGATATTTTTACGACCAATGCTACTTCTATAGATTCTGTACTGGGTGATTTCATGGGTTTACTTTCGCAGATGCGCTCCGCGCTTCCTAAGCATACAGATGAGATCGGGACGAATTTTCTCAAAGCGAAAAAATTTCGAGATGCGTTACCTCGCCGCTCGAAAGGTTTTCTAAGAGCATTGCACCGACTGGCGATTGTGGTTCCCGATCGCGCCGGGGCCTTGGCTGAGATCACGGGTGCAATCGCGCAAAAGAAGATCAGCATCAAAGACATAGAATTGCTGAAAGTGCGGGAGTACGAGGCTGGCACGTTTCATCTTTATTTTGCGACGGAAACCGATGCTAAGAGAGCCGCGAGTGCCTTGCGCGAAGGGGGCTATGAGTGCAATTTGCTCTCTTAATGCTTGACAATTGTGAACTATTGGCTTATAATCAACCAACTTTTCGAAAGTCGAGGTAACGTTCAATGAATAGTCTAAAGGGTGATCGACTTTGGGTCGCTCACTACGCCGCCTAAACAAAAGCCTACTGTACCCTCGTTTTCCTTCTCAAAGATTCTCCCCGTCCTAAAAAACCTTAGACCGGAACCATTGTTCAAATCAGTGTCGGCCGTAGACCCGTTCGCATTGTACGAGCGCCTTCGTCCCCACGTCCGCCGGAGTTTCATCTTGGAAAGCGCGCCCGGTGCCGAACGGCTCGCCGAGTTCACTTTCATCGGATTTGAACCCGCAGCTGTGCTCGCGCTGCGCGAAGGAACATTGTTCGTCGATGGCAAAGCGCTCGGCGCCAGTCATAAGCCCCTCCAAGACCTACGCGCGTTGCTACGCGATATTGGCAGCCCCCATCTGACTGAGTTCAAGTACTTGGGCGGATTAGTCGGCTACGTCGGCTATGACTTCGTGCGTCATCTCGAACGTGTGCCCCATGCCGCGGGAGAGAAAATCTTCCCCGACTTTGAGCTTGGGCTTTATCTGGATGGCGTGGTTTTCGATCATCACGCTTCACGCGCGTTCTATTTTTCTCACGCCGAAGACAGGTCTGAATTGTTAGGTTTGGGGACAGATTCACGGGCGCCAGATCGAGAGTCTTTTTCTTGTGACGCATTGACTAGCAATCAGGCGCAAGCGCAATTCGTTAAAACTGTAGAGGCAGCGCGCGAATATATTTGCGCAGGCGAGATTTATCAGATTGTCCTCTCACGTCAGCTCAGCGCACTCTACCGCGGCGAACTGTTTGATGTCTATCGCACATTGCGAGAGATCAATCCGTCCCCTTATATGTATTTTCTCGATTTCGGGGAACGCTTTGCCGCTGGCTCAAGTCCAGAGATGCTCGCATCGCTCCAAGGCCGAACGGTGACGACGTACCCCATCGCGGGCACACGTCCGCTCGGCCAAACCGAGGCAGAACGACAAGCTTACGCGCAAGAACTTCTCGCGGATGAAAAAGAGCGTGCCGAGCACAATATGCTCGTCGATCTGGCCCGCAACGATGTCGGTCGAGTGAGCCAGTACGGCTCGGTGCATGTGCCCGACTATATGTCCGTCGAACGCTTCAGCCATGTCCAACATATCGTCTCACGCGTGGAAGGAACACTGCGTAAAGAGTTGGATGCACTGGATGCCTTTGCTTCTATTTTCCCGGCGGGCACGGTCTCTGGAGCGCCCAAAGTTCGGGCGATGGAATTGATCTCTCGACTTGAACCGAGTGCTCGCGGGCCGTACGCGGGTGCTGTCGGATATTTTTCGCTTAATGGCAACATGGACACGGCGATCACTATCCGCACGATCGTGGCTGACACTGAAAAGCTCTATTTGCAGGCAGGAGCCGGGATTGTTTATGATTCCGTGCCTGAGCGCGAATTTGCCGAGACCGAACACAAACTTGGAGCTCTCAAAAAGGCCTTAGGAGGTCTATTATGAAAGTCTTGCTGGTCGATAACTACGATTCATTCACGTTCAACTTGGCTGATTATCTTTGGCGACCTTGGCGCTAGCGTAGAAGTTTTTCGGAACGACGAAATTACTCTTGAAGAAGTAAAGCGATTGCAACCCGATCGAATTGTCTTATCGCCCGGCCCAGGGAGCCCAGACAAGGCGCGCGACTTTGGCGTGTGCGGAGAAATTTTGAACAAGCTTTCACCCCAAATTCCCACACTGGGTGTTTGCTTGGGACACCAGGGAATCGGGCACGTCTTTGGAGGCCACATCCGTCGCGCGAAAAAACCGATTCATGGGAAAGTCGCTCACATTTATCACGACAGTATGAGAATTTTTGAAGGACTCCCGCAAGGGTTTCCTGCAGCTCGCTATCACTCGCTCGTCGTCGATCACACTAGCTTTCCCGCGGAGTTAGAGATCGCTGCGCAGTCGGAAGACGGAGAAGTCATGGGGCTACGTCATCGGCGCTATCCGATCGAGGGCGTTCAATTTCATCCAGAATCGATCCTCACGACGCACGGCAAGCAACTGCTCCACAATTTCTTGAAAGCCCGATCGCTTCGGCAGTCGGGGGTGACGGCGCGATGATGAGCCAAGCGTTGCAATTGCTGGCAGAACGAAAACACTTGAGTCGAGAAATCGCCCGATCGGTCATGGAAGAGCTGATGAGCGGGCGCTGTTCGGATGCTCAGATCGGCGCGTTCTTGATGGGGCTTCGCTTCAAGGGTGAGACGGTCGAAGAGATCACGGCGCTGGCGGAGACGATGCGAGCGTTTTGTGTGCGCATCGAGCCGCGTGTCAACGGTGTGTTAACCGATGTGGTTGGGACCGGCGGGGCACGTCTAAAGACATTCAATGTGTCTACCGTGAGCGCTTTCGTCGTCGCTGGAGCGGGAGTGCCGGTGGCAAAGCACGGCAATCGCGGCGTGACGAGCGCCTGCGGAAGCGCCGATCTGCTTGAAGCCTTGGGTGTCAATCTGAACATAGAAGCCTCCCAAGTGACCGAAGCGGTCGAGCAAGTAGGCATTGGATTTATGTTTGCGCCCAAGTTCCATCCGGCGATGAAGCATGTGGCGAAAGCGCGAAAAGAACTGGGCATTCGAACGGTCTTCAACATCTTGGGGCCGTTGGTGAATCCCGCCGGCGCCCGAGCACAACTCTTGGGTGTCTTCAATGAGAATTTAGTGGAGGTCTACACTCAAGTCGTTCAGCACTTAGGAGTGGAGCGAGCATTAGTAGTTTACGGCATCGATGGAGTCGACGAGATCTCAATTACCGGCGAGACACGCGCGAATTTCGTGCAGAATGGGACAATCTCTCAGTTGAAGCTAGACCCAAAAATGTTCGGTTTTCGGACCGCGCGACCAGAAGAGATAGCGAGCCTGCCACCTGCGGAGAGCGCGAGAGTCACCTATGAACTGCTCGCGGGCAAGATCAAAGATGCGCGTTATGAGATGGTTCTATTCAATGCAGGCGCGGCTGTCTACGTGAGCGGCGCGGCAGGTTCGATCGAAGAGGGCATTGAAAAAGCCGAGGCAAGCCTGCACTCGGGAGCGGCGCTTGACAAACTTCGTCGCCTCATCGAACATAGCGGTGGAGCGTTGAAGAAAGAACTCCTATGGACTATCTAGATCGGATTGTTTCTGATGTCCAACAATCCATTCGACACGGCTACTATCAAAGTAGGCCCCAAGGAAGCATTGGCCCAAAGTTCTCTTTTGTCCAAGCGATCGCGCATTGCTCAGAGGGGAAAAATGCGATTATCGCAGAGCTAAAGCCCGCTTCGCCTTCAGAAGGAATTTTACTAAAAAAAAATTCGACCGATGAAATGCTCTCGCTCTACGTGCAAGCAGGCGTCTCGGGGCTGTCGATCCTTACAGAACCTCAGCATTTTGGCGGTTCTCTAGAGAATCTGAGGCACGCGAGTCTCTTGGGCTTACCCACGCTCACGAAAGACTTTGTTATTTGCACAGAACAGTTAGACGCGGCGCGCGCTTACGGCGCGAGTGGAGTACTCTTGATTGCAACGCTCTTTGAGAGAGACTATGCTTCTTTAAATCTAGATGCCATGATTAGCGAAGCACAGAAGCGAGAGCTAGAAGTGTTGCTGGAAGTGGCCTCGCTCGATGAGTATGAGCGTGCGTTAAAGACTAACGCTACCATGATAGGGATTAACAATCGTGACCTTACGTCACTGAAAATAGACCTCAACCGCACAGCCGACATTCTAGGAAAATCATCTAAGGATCGTCTCATTTGGAGCTTGAGTGGGGTTGACACCCGAGAAGATTTGCAAAAGCTACGTGATGCTGGAGCCGATGCATTTTTAGTAGGAACAAGCCTGCTGAAGGCGAAAGACCCACAGGTCAAGCTCGCAGAGCTCTTGAGCGCTTGAAGCCCGATCTTAATGATAATTTAAGCGAGAAGTTCTTTCAGGATTTTGTTGATGAGTTGGAACGAAAAACCCCGACGTCTCAAGAAAGCGCTGAGCTTGCGCTCTCGATCTTGCGGGTTCTCAAAGCGATAACGTGAAAGTCGCTCTTCGATCAGTTGCCGAGCGGCCGCATATTCATCCAACGAAGACTCTTTGAGTAATTTTGAGATGATTTCCCGGTCGATCCCTTTCTCGCGTAATTCTTGTTCTAACGCTTGCTGGCCCTTGGGTTTAAGGAGGGCACGTTCTTCGATCCAGAGTTTTGCGAAAGCTTCGTCATCCAATAGACCGTTGGCTTCAGCCATCTCTATGACTTGCTCGATAACAGTGTTGGAAAACCCTTTTTGACGCAGGCGCGTTCTAGCTTCATACTTGCTACGCGGGCGAGTCTTTATGAGTCTTAGAAGCTGTGCGCGTGCTCTTGCAACACCTTCTGTGATTTCGCACATACAGGAGATAATTTGGGGTTAGTTCTTTCTCAGCGGTTTTGACTTGTCTTGAGATGGAGACTCGGTTGAAACAGTAGGCTCTTGGCGTTGGAGGCCGGCGCGGGCTCGAATTTCAGTCTCAAGTTGTTTGGCTAATTCGGCGTTTTGTTCGAGAACAGTCGCGCTGTTCGAGGCTCCTTGGCCCAATTGTTTATCACCATAGGCGAACCAAGCGCCGCTCTTTCGGATTAGCCCCAATTGCTCCCCGAGCTTTAGAAGCTCCCGTTCGCGCCCGATGCCCTTGCCGTAGATAATGTCAAAGCGGGCTTCTTTGAAGGGTGGAGCGAGCTTGTTCTTGACGACGCGTACGAGGGTCTCATTGCCGATCTTTTGGCCACCGTCTTCGATCGAGCCGAGTCGTTTGATCTCCAGACGGACAGAGGTATAGAACTTAAGGGCGAGTCCGCCGGTCGTCGTAGTCGTTGGACCCCACGAGGTCGCTGAGATCGTACTGCGAATCTGATTGATGAAAATAACCGTCGTTTTCGACTGGCTGATGGCTGCCGTGAGCTTGCGCATGGCCTGCGACATCAAGCGCGCCTGCAAGCCCACTTGGGCGTCGCCCATCGCACCGGTGATCTCGGCCTCGGGCACGAGCGCGGCGACCGAATCCACCACAATAATATCTACGGCGCCGCTTCGCACCAGCGATTCGGTGATCTCCAGCGCTTCTTCTCCGGAACTGGGTTGACTGAGGAGCAAGCGGTCGAGATCGACTCCGATGGCTCTCGCGTAAGAGGGGTCGAGCGCATGTTCAGCGTCCACGAAGGCTGCCGTGCCCCCGCGCTTTTGTGATTGTGCGATCATGTGCAGAGCGACTGTGGTCTTTCCCGAAGATTCAGAGCCAAAAATCTCGACGACGCGCCCGCGAGGGATACCGCCAATACCTAGGGCGATGTCGAGTGCGAGGGACCCGGTGGGAATGGCTTCGACGTCGAGGCGTCGGTCTTCCCCCAACCACATGATGGAGCCTTCGCCGTATTTGCGCTTGATTTGATCGAGCACGCTGTTGAAGACTTCTCGCTTGCCCATCGTGGCCTCTCGTTGCTGAAGATTGAGTGATCTTTTTATCGTAGGTGAAGCTCGACCAAAAAGCAAATGAAACTGTATTTTAAGAGCCGATGGCTATAACACACTTTAGCTCTCGACGGAAGCTTTCAAAAATAGAAATGAATACCAATGCCGGAGGTTACGCCTTGCGGTTTACCGCTGTGCCCGAATAATCCAAGCTCTCCGTTGAGAGCAATGTTTTGAGTCAAGCGAATCTCCAGGCCTGCGAGAAATTGCAGAGGAGTGAAGAGTAACGTCTTGCCATTTTCGGGATGAATGAAGAAAGATAAGCCGCTTCCCAGATAGATGTCGACGATCTCAGTGTTCAGCAATTTCAGAAACGCGCGGGAGCTAAAACTGGGTGAGTTTTCGATCAAGAAGGCATCGAGTTCCAAGCCCACGAAGTCTACAATCCACAGGCGGACGCTGAACCCGGACGCGGGGAAAGCATTGGGGGAAACGAAGGGTGACGTTGCTTCTACTCCGATGCCGATCCCTTTGCCTTTGGAACGATTCTCCTCTTCACCGAAGCCTATCTGTGATATAGTCAGAATTAAGGCGACCCAAATGATTCCAGATGTGAGCGTTCTAGACATGCAAACCCTCCTGCGGAGCTCTATGAACGGTTATTTCTGTCCATTCTTGCTCTTCGGGAGTCTAAGCCTTGGGTTCAAGATGACCAAGGAATTTGGACGGTTGTTATTTGGTGATTGGTTCGCTTTGCAGGTGATTCATGTCCTTTCAATGCATCCCAACCTTCCCTGAGATTGGATTGAGAAGCCCAGATGATGGATATTATAGTAATTAGACGTAGTGAGGGAATGATGAAACGTTGGCGATTTTTCTTATATCTGAGCCTCAGCCTTGCTTTGATTCTTTCCGGATTCATTGCTTGGCAACGCATCAGTTGGGAAAACGCCTATAAGAAAGTCGGCTTGATGATCCCCTATTCTCAAATTGCGGCACTCGCCAAGCACGAAAAAATATCTATCTCAAAATTTCTCGCCGAATTGAAAGATCGAGGAGTTACTACTGTGAGCGTTACGAATGGAGAGATAGCCGAATGGCGAGAAACACTCTATCGACTTCCTCCTTGGATAAATGGTGGAGCAGCGATGCCGCCTTCAGCGACGATTTCTCTCCAAGAACTGAAGAATTTGCAAACCCAAGGATTCAATCTCGCTTTAATCGTGGACGGAGAGGTTTGGTCAGATCGAAGGACGCAGTTATCAGATTTACTCGCTGCTGCAGATCTACTGGCGCCCAGAGGAGTTTACTTCGCATCTGGGAGGGTTTGGGGTTGGCCGCAGGATTTAGCGAAGTTTGCTGGATGGCTTACCCAGAATCATATCCAATGGGGAGTGGTCGAGTTTGCAGAAGCTCAGGGAGCTGCGCACCTATTCGAGCTTGGTGAGCAGAATTTCGTGCGTGTGCATAGAATCAAGGATGATGAATTGGCTGAGCTGGATTTGTCACAAGCTCTAGATCGCTGGGAGCGTGCCGTGATCGAACGCAACATCCGCATACTCGATGTACGACTCCGGCCCAGTTCCATTGTAGACAACCTAAACTACTTAGAAGATTTGCGCGGGCGAATTCGAACAGCAGGCTTTGCTTGGGAGTGGCCATCGTCGCCCGGTGCTTTCAAGTTAGCTCTATGGATTCCAATTGCATTGGGTGTTGGTTTTTGCAGCCTAATCACATTGATCGGTTTATCGATCTTCCCTCTGAGCGTCCTTCAATCTGTCCTTTTATGGGGTATCGGAACCGTCGTTCTTTCGTTCGGTCTTAGATTCCAATCACATCTCTTCGCTCAGATTCTCGCCCTAGGGATAGCTTTATGTGCTCCACTCGCAGCGTTTTTGCTGACCGATCGGTTAAACAGGGTTGGGAACAAGCAATCTTGGATGTTCGCGTTTTTATGTGTGCTGTTGGCGTCTTTGACGAGTGCGTTCCTGGGAATAATGATGGCTGCTTCGCTCAGCCAAGATTCGTTTTTCCTGAAGCTCGAAGAGTTTCAAGGCGTCAAAATCTCGCTGGTTGCTCCTCTTATCTTTGTCTTCTTCGCAAGCTTTAAGCGAGATGGCTGGGCGGGTTTTCGATATTTTTGGTCGCAGCCACTTCGGATTCAAGATTTAGCTCTTCTTGCTACTGGCGTGATTATCTTGGGTGTGATCATCCTGCGTAGTGGCAATTTCTCGCTGCTCCCCGTGCCGGAATCTGAGCAAAATGTGCGCGATCTTTTGGAAAATTGGCTGTATGCACGTCCGCGCTTTAAGGAATTCTTCCTAGGTCATCCCTTGCTCTTCGCTTGGGCGTTTTGGGGACGTGAGCGTCTGGGGTTTTATGCGCCTATTGTGCTGATAGGGGCCTGGATAGGACAAGTCTCGATCGTCAATACCTTTGCGCATTTGCACACTCCTTTGTTGCTCTCGGTATTGCGAACTATCAACGGCTTGATCGCCGGGTTGATGGTTGCAGGTTTAAGCTGGTTGCTGATTTTGGGGGGTCGTTGGGTTTGGCAAAGAATATCGACCATCAAATCTTAATAGGCGGTTACTATGGCTTCGGGAATAGCGGAGACGAAGCCATGCTCGGAGTCCTAATCCATCTATTACGCGAAGCATTGCCCAAAGTTCGAGTCGTGGTGCTCTCGCAAAATCCCCGTTTGACTGGGTACACTCATCAAGTAAAAGTTATCAATCGTTGGAACGTTTTACAGATTGGGAGGGCATTAGAGCAGTCTACTCTCTTCGTTCTCGGCGGAGGAAGCCTTCTGCAAGACAGCACAAGCCAAAGATCGCTCTATTATTATTTGGGCTTAATCAACTGGGCTAAGTATAGACGTAAACCCGTCTTTCTTATAAGCCAAGGCATTGGCCCTCTGATGAGAAAATCTTCTCGATCCAGGGTGTTATCTACCCTGAGAAATATAGATGCGATTCTCCTAAGAGATCGTGAGAGTTATAATGAGTTAATCTCCCTCGGAGCCGATGAAAAGCGTCTCATTTGCGGTGAAGATCTAGCTTTACTCACAAATCCGATGGATGCGTTTCGCTCAACGAGTTCTCACTCTCCAAACGAAAAGTATTTTTGCGCCGTTCTTAAGGACGGGTTAACTCAAGCGCAAATCTTCAATTTGGCCAAAAATTTTGATAAAATTTATAGACAACTCGGGTTAAGCACGGTCTTGCTCCCGTTTTTCAAGGAGCGCGACTGGCGGATCTTGCAAGCCCTAGCAAAAGCGATGAAAACACATGTGGAACTCATGAACACAACAAATCTGACATCTGATAAAGTGTTGAGCGTGATCGCAAAAAGCCAGTTTGTGATCGGAATGAGGTTGCACAGTTTGGTTTTTGCGCTGAACGCGCACGTGCCTTTCGCTGCGATCAATTATGACCCTAAGATTGAGCGTTTTGTACATCGTCTTCAATCCTGTGCAAGCCTGCACTTGCCGATTTGGGAGGTCAAGGAATTGGACAAAATAGATATGTTCGATCAAATCAATCAACTCTGCTCCCACGCCACCTGCACTCGAGCTAAGCTGGCGATAGTTCAGCAAAAACTGTCACAAGAAGCACATCGAGCATGGGACCAATTGTTGTCACAAATGGTTCGCTATTTTGGAGAAATGTCATGAAATTTTGGATCGTCTTAGCTCTGATTATTTTTCTATTTTTTCTCTTTCCGGTCTTGAGTGGGCTCTCCTGGCCCAGCAGTTTTGACCCACACCAGCTTGGACAATTTTTGCATAAGGCTTGGGAGTATTGGGCGACTTTCGTTGGTAGCGCATTCAAAAAATGAAACATCAACCCGTCTTGCTACAAGAGACATTACAGTTCTTGCAGGTGCACCCTGCAGGCATCTATGTCGATGCAACCGTGGGTGGAGGCGGGCATACGGCAGCGATTGCAGAACGTCTCCAGAACGGTCAAGTGATCGGCTTTGATTGTGACCTGGAAGCTTTGAGCCGGGCGGAGATAAGACTGAATACGTACGGTGAGCGCGTCAAACTTATTCACACCAACTTTAAGAATTTGTCTGAATCGTTGGGGAAACTGGCCATTCCCTCCATCGATGGGGTTCTTTTCGATTTAGGGGTGTCATCGTTTCAGCTGGATACACCCGGGCGTGGTTTCAGTTTTCGCTTTGATGCTCCGCTGGATATGCGTATGGATAGCTCATTGCCTCACAAAGCATCGGACATTGTCAATCGGTACACAGCGCAACAGCTCGAAACAATCTTTCATGACTATGGAGAAGAACGCTGGGCCAAACAGATCGCCCACGCGATCGTGCGAACGCGCATGAATCATCCCATCCAGAGTACCGCACAACTCGCGCGATTGGTCGAGCAGATCATTCCAATCGCGTCCCGGAGGCATTCAACGATTCATCCCGCGACACGAGCTTTCCAAGCATTGCGGCTGGAAGTCAATGATGAGTTAGAAAATTTAGGCCGCGGGTTGAACCAAGCGTGGGCGCATCTTAAGGTCGGAGGCCATTTGGTCGTGATCAGTTTCCATTCATTGGAAGATCGCATAACAAAGCAATTCTTACGAGAGAAAGCCTCCACGTGCGTGTGCCCGCCAGATTTTCCCGTCTGCACTTGTCATAAAATCCAAGAGCTGGAGGCTTGGGGACCGATCCTTCCGAGCGAAGCAGAAATCGCTGCAAATCCGCGCTCTCGCAGTGCCAAACTGCGGGCCGCCACAAAACTTGCATAACGCCAATGGAAGGCGTAAAATATCCATTGTGAGAGGGACAAGTGTCTTCAACTATAGAACTTCGTTGCGATTACACTGGGAGCGGCCTAGTCTATGATGCGAGCCTCGGGAACGCTTGTATTGCGTCGTGGTCAAAATCGTCGCAGAAGCCTCCATAGGCAACCCCTATGGACTAGAGCCCGGCTACGTATCGTTTTGACTCGCTTGGCCGTGCTCTTAGGAGTAGTGACCCTAATGGGTTTGATTTTTGTCTATTGGTGGCAATCTGTGGAAATGATTCAATTAGCGGGGGAGAACTCGGCTATCCGTGCTAAAGTAGATCGTATCAAAGACGAGAATGAAAAGTTGGAATTCGAAGTCAGTCGATTATTCTCCGTTCCGCGCATAAGGCAACTCGCTACAGAAAAGCTGGGCATGGTGGAGGCCGACGTAGAAGAATTGTATCTTCCACCCAAGACCAAATGAGACGTTACGCCATTGCGTTTACTCTTTTGTTATTCTTGCTCAGTGCTGTCGCTATTCGGCTGTTTCATCTTCAGATTGTACAACACGAGCTATGGGTTGCCCAGGCTCAAAAGATTCAACAACAAGAAACCATCAAAATCCCAAAACGTGGAAGAATTTATGATCGTAACGGCATCTTATTAGCTGAGGATGTTCCCGCGATCTCAATTGCTCTGGATAACTCCCAAATGACCAGGCCCGAAAAGCTCCAAGAACTACTCTACCATTATCTCGGAATCTCTTTCGCTGAATCTCATGGAAAAATCTATCATCAAGGTTATTTTACCTGGCTGCAGCGCCAAGTAGATTTGGACACAGCGCAGAAGCTCAAAACCGAAGCGCACGCCAATCAAGTACAAGGACTACTCTTCATTGAAGATTTTAAGAGGAGCTACCCTCAACGCGATCTGGCTTCCAATATCATCGGTTTTACAGACTTAGACAATCATGGTATTGAAGGAATTGAGCTTCAGTTTGATGCGCTGCTTCGCGGGGAAGAATCCCTAGTGGCCATTCGATCGATGGGTGATCGCAATCGCACAGAAATCAAGCGAGAGGTACTTAAACAAGGCACTCCTGGTGACGATATTTATTTGACGATCGATAGTCGCATCCATCAACTCACCGAGGAGGCTATCAGTGCAGGCGTGAGGCGTTATGAAGCCAAGGGTGGCTTTGCTCTGGTGATGAACGTGCATACAGGAGAAGTCGAGGCGATGGCCCAAGACAAACGATTTGACCTCAACCACTTTCAGTCATCCACGCCTCTGGAACGCAAAAACATCGCAGTAACCACACCGTTTGAGCCGGGCTCTTCGGCGAAGATGTTCACGATGTTGGCAGCGCTCGAAGCAGACCCGACGATCGTGAATCGGAGCTTTAATGGAGATGCGAGCTATCGACCGCCCGTGACACGTCGACACGGCAGTCAAACCCTCACAACTTATCCGCGAGCTTTCCATAACTCAGAAAACAAGAGCTATGGGTCAGTCACGCCGACCACCGTTATTCAAGAGTCTATCAACACAGCGATGATTCAAATCGCTTATGAAATTGTCGGAGCGCAGCGATTGTATGAACATCTCCTAGAACTTGGATTTTCTCAAAAGACGGGGATTGACTTGCCGGGTGAAGTCTCGGGGTTTCTCAGGTCCCCAGACGCCAATAATCCGACTGAGTTAGGGGATGTCGCTATTGGCCAAGCATTTTCTGTCACGGGGATACAGTTGGCTACAGCCGTCTGCGCTATTGCCGATGGAGGAATGATACTCAAACCCAAGATCTTGCTGGCCACTCAAGACCCTCGGCGCGCGGTCTTGGAAAGAATTCCCTACACAGCATCGAGACAAGTGGCTCATCAGTCCAATACCATCACACTGACTCAAATGATGAAAGAAGTGGTTCGCCGTGGCAGTGGCACGGCCGCGCAGATCAAGGGATATGAGGTTGCAGCAAAATCGGGCACAGCGCAGAAAGCGATTCCCGGTATGGGCTATGTGAAGGGTAAATATACTTCTTTGTTCGCCGGTTTTATCCCGGCTGATGATCCGCAGTATGTCATCTTGGTCGTCCTCGATGAAGTCGGCACGAAAGAATACTATGGCGGCCGGACAGCCGGCCCAATTTTCAAAGA
>JACOSB010000113.1 GCA_016179105.1 Candidatus Acetothermia bacterium | reverse complement strand
CCGGAGCCACTTTACTCAACTCCATTCCAGAGAACTGCTTCTGACTGGCGACGAGAAAATCCACATAAAGATCGAGGGAACATTTCTGGCGTTGCATACCCCTATCTTACTGTTCATAAACTCAACCGCGAAAGTCCTGTGACCATTAACTGGGCCAAGTGCGAAGATATATCGGCCCAACAAACGCCAGCTCTTCCCGCAGGAACGAAGTGGGATTGTACCCTTGCTATGCCAAAGAGCAAGAAAGGTAGCCGAATCAAAATAGTCTTTCCAAGATTGGTAAAGGAGATGCAAGATGCACCAATGAAACTAGGGGCATTTGCAGGCGCTGCTGTTCTGGTAGAACCGTCAGTCGGCGCTTTCAAAGATAAAGAAGATTTGGAAAACTGGGTTTCAAAAATTGGTCCCCATAATAGTGGAGTGGTCTCTGACTGTATTAAAAAGGGTGGGGCAGATCATGCAAATGTTGGAGACGACACAGTGGTGATAGAGGACCTTGCAACAATAGACACAGGTGTGGCGGCTTCCAAGATACTACGGACTCGCTTTAGGGTGAAGCTCTGTCAACCCATCCAACGGCTTTTTTTGAAGAGTATACAAGTCAGTGGATCGCCAACAGAAGATGTAGCTTTTGGGCTATGGCTACCGGAGAACACTTCTGCAATCGATTTAGATTTTATTCGGCTCGGCCCAGGTGAGAAGCGTTCCTTCCAACACTCTATGCAGCTACAGTGCTTGAGTTCGGATGAGGAGCTCGGAATTGAGTCCAAATGCAAAGTCAAAGAACGAGTACAGAAACGACAACGGCGGCTCATGTTCGCTTTGCTCACATTTCGCCAAACTTTCCTTCGCCTAGAAGGCGAGGGGATTCAACCATCCCCGAAGGGGACACTAAATTTAGACTGTCGATTCCCAGGTGATCCTTAAGGACGTTGCACAGGT
The DNA here is from genome assembly GCA_016179105.1 of Candidatus Acetothermia bacterium. Taxonomy (GTDB): domain Bacteria; phylum Bipolaricaulota; class Bipolaricaulia; order RBG-16-55-9; family DRXL01; genus JACOSB01. The sequence goes on along the minus strand of JACOSB010000113.1, from coordinate 22,616 downwards.
AAGGGTGTTATGAAGAATGATGCTGTTGGCGATTGCGTTTTCATGCAGCCAATGCCATATGATTTATAGAATGCTGGTGGGTGTCCACAAAACGAGCGGGCCTGTTGCTAAAGTCTAGTAAAACGCAAAAATTATCTTCAGGTCGATGGAATTTCCCATCTTAGGACTCGTCAAGGTGGGATTCTCGTGATCAAAATGCACGAAATCCTACATTAATACGTAAAGCATCCAGACTTTGAGGACATCCAGTTTGGTCACCGCCAATGCTTCCCTAGCGCCTTATTCAGGGTTTGGCAACAAGCCCGAGCGATTTATGACCGCTCCCTGACCTTACGAACTGATATGGGTTTCCATGCTCGATTTTTAGCCCTCCTTTTGTGAACATCTAACTTTTAATCTGCGATAAGAATTATTCAAGCGAATCAGAACTCAAACGCCGTCTGCACTTGCTGAAGAGTTTGCACAGTTTTCCATTTCATCCGCACGCAGTCGGGGAAGTATCTATGCCGTTCGTACCATTCTTTCAAGAATTTTATGGTCTTGGGTTCCCCCGGATATCCCCAGCCGAAGTCGCCGTATTGTTTATGAAGCTCTTGCACCAACGCGTCACGGCGCACCTTGGCCAAAATCGACGCCGCTCCGACGATCACAAATTTGCTGTCGGCTTTATTCTCTGCAATCAATTCTTGCGGCTCGTACGAAAGCTTTTTCTTGAGAGATTGACAGAAGTTATGCTGCGCTCCAGGGCCTACGGGCATGTCGAGCACTACCTTCTCGGCTTCAAGCTGATTGATAATTTGTGCCATCGCGCGCAGCTCGACTTGCGTCAGATTCTCGCTCAGCTCATGCGCAAGCAAGACAACAAGATATGTTTGCTCTGCCAGCGCTTCGATCTGAGGAGCGAGCGCCTCGCGCTGGGCCCGCGTGAGCTGCTTGGAGTCTCGCACGCCGAGCGCTTCCAGCTGCGGGAGTTTTTCTTCTTTGAACTTAGCCCCAGCGACGACCAATGACCCAATCACGCAGCCCCGTCCGGCTTCATCGATACCCAAGATCGTACTCATGTTGGTTTTGTTTGTTGTGTCATACAACGCCAAGTACAATAACACATGTTGGATATATCTTTCAATGAGTCTGCAGAAACAACACTGACAGGCAATCACTCGACGTTTCCCTTCCATGCCTTGCATCGTGGCATGTTTTATCAGTATAAGAAGGTTGAAGTCCGTTATTTAGATAGGCCTGCGGATTTCTTGGTACTGACGGTCATTAGCCGATTCTTCAACTAAGGGAGGTGAATCGCATGAAGATTACCTACGACCCAGAAGCTGACGCCCTGTATATCTATCTGCCGCCGGAAGGAACGTCTGTGGCTGAGACGCGTGAAGTCACGGAGGAAATCTTCGTGGATCTGGATGAGAAGGATAACATTATCGGCGTGGAAATCCTTTCAGTCAGCCAGCAGATACCACCGAGAGAAATTTCCTCAATCACCTTGACGAACCTGCTGCAAACTGCTCAAGCCACCTAGTTGGTTGGATGCGGTAACAAGGATTTGAATCTCAAACCTGTGCTGGAATATTCGCAGGTTATCCAGCAAGAAATTGCAGATCAAATCAAAGAATTCTCGTCCTTTATGTAAAGGCATTGGATGAATCACAATCGACTTAAGCTCTTCGTGCTCAGCCTCGACGGCACCCCGTACACGCTGCTCCAACAGGCCCTACAGCAGGGCCTTATGCCCCATTTCGCTCAGTTGCTTCGCGAAGGCTCATTCGCTCAGATGGATTCGGTCATCCCGACGATCTCCTCAGTCGCGTGGGCGACGTTTGCCACAGGCGTGAACCCCGCCAAACACAATATTTTCGGGTTCGTCGACCGCGATCAGAATGCACAACTTATCATTCCAAACGCCTCTAATCTACGTGCCAAATCGCTTTGGGAATACTTTGACGAAAACAAGTTGCGCTCAATCTGGATCAACTTGCCCATCGCGTACCCGCCCCCAAAAATCAACGGTGTGATGATCTCCGGCTTCCTGGGAACAGAATTAGAAAACTGCGTGCATCCTCCAGAATTACTACCGATCCTCAAAAAATGTGATTATGTCATTGACCCGGATCCGTGGCTCGCCCGCACAGACCGGGCTGCGTTCATGAAAGAACTTTTCCGTGCCCTTCAGGCTCGACGCAAAATCACATTGCATTTACTGAATGAGCCCTGGGATTTTTTTATGCTGCACGTGATGGAGACAGACCGGCTGCATCATTTTTTCTGGGATGCCAAGGACGATTCGCGCTCTCCATTTCATAACTCTTTCTGGGAGCTGTATCGCGAGATCGATCAGTTCATCGGAGAATTGATCTCCATGCTGCCGAGCGATTGTGCGCTACTCATGCTCTCGGATCATGGTTTCTGTGCGCTCAAACGAGAAGTCGATCTGAATGCCTATTTGCAACAAACAGGATTTCTCCGATACAAGAATGGCCAAGCTCAAGAACTAAGCGATGTGCATCCCCACTCGCGTGCGTACAGCCTTCTGCCGGGTCGGCTCTTCGTCAACCTCAAAGGGCGCGAGAGCCAAGGCTCTGTCTCATTTTCTGAGTATGAGGGTGTGCGCACTGAAGTAAGCGAAGCTCTGCTCGAACTCAAAGACCCCGAAACAAGAGCGTCTATCATCAAACAAGTCGTGAAACGCGAAAAGATTTATTCCGGGCCGCACGCCGATCGCGGTGCTGATCTTATCGCCATCCCCTACGATGGTTATGACCTAAAAGCCAGACTGAACGGAGCGCAGCTCTTCAACAAGAGCGCGATCAACGGGATGCACACCTTCGATGACGCATTTCTCTACGTCCGGCATCACTCAATTCAAACAATGCCAAAGCCGGCGCTCATCGACGTGACGTCCACGATCTTTGCGCTCATGGGACTGTCAATTCCTAAAGAACTTGAAGGTCGAAATATGCTGGGAGCCAACACATGAGAATCATTCTCTTCTCCAAGGCGCTCTACGCCAATTGGATCTACTACAGCCCGGATCGTTTGCTCTTCGACGCGGGTGAGGGCGTCAGTTCGGTCTTGGGCAACAAAGCGTTTGCGATCGAGAGAGTCTTTCTCAGCCACGGACACACCGACCACATCACCGGACTCATTGGCTTCATCAACATCCGCAACTCTGGCATGGGCGATACCGAAAAACCGCTCTATATCTATTACCCCAAGGGCAACTGGCGTATCTCCGAGCTGATGAACTACATCCATCGCACCAATCGCAACCTGCACTACTCGCTCGAATGGATTCCACTTGACGCGGGCCAGCGTGTCTCGCTCTTCGAAGGCCAGAACGAGCGCTATCTCGAGACCTTCCCAACGGTGCACTCTGGTGGCGAGACATCTCTTGGTTTTAACGTCGTCGAAGTGCGCACGCGTCTCAAACTCGACTATCGCGACCTGCCTCAATCGGAGATCGTCAACTTAGTGCGACAGGGCAAGAAAGAAGAGATGAGTGAGCGCTACCCGAAAAAGCTTTTTTCCTACAGCGGCGACTCGATCCCCCTCGATCCCACAGTCGTCGAGGGCACGGATATTCTCTGCCATGATTCGACCTTCTTGGTTGAAGAAGAGCGCGACGCCTACAAGCACGCCACGTTCTCTGAGGCGCTCGAAGTCGCGCTGCGCGCCGGGGTCCAAGAAGTTTTTATCGCGATGCACATCAGCACGCGCTACAAAAGAGATTTAGAAAGAGTGCAAGAGCAGCTCCACAAAGAGCACCCAAAGCTGCCGTTCAAGGTGATTCTCGTCCCACCCGGACGAGTCTTTACTTACGAATAAAGCGAGAGACTCTATAAGCGCACAATGTCTCATGATTTAGCTCAGGTGGTCGCATGATTTCCGTCATAAAGTCGCCATTTTCCCTTGTCTAAGTTCAAACGGCCTGTTAAACTGATTTTGCGCGAATATACTCAGTGCGCGCCATTAGGAGGGACTTATGGCCATGAAGACGAAAACCGAAGCACCGGGTCCTAAATCCAAAGCTTGGTTCGAGAAAAAAGAGAAATATGTGGCACAAGCGGTGAGCCCACTAGCACCTTTTATCATCGCGGATGCCCGCGGTGCGCTCATTCGCGATCTCGATGGGAACGAATATATTGACCTAACCGGCGGCTGGGGATGTCTCAATGTGGGACATGCTCATCCTCACGTCGTGAAGAACATTCAAGCGCAAGCTGCAAGATTTTTGCACACGGATTGCAGCGTCGTGATGTATGACTCATACATTCGTCTGGCCGAAAGATTGGTGAAACTCGCTCCCGGTCCTAGCCCCAAGAAAGCGATTTTCTTCAATAGCGGTGCCGAAGCCGTCGAGAACGCCGTCAAAATCTCGCGCGCGTACACCAAGAAAAAAGCAATCATCGTCTTCGAGGGCGCTTTCCACGGACGCACTCTCTTAACGATGACGATGACGCACAAAGCAAAGCCTTACAAAGAGGGTTTCGCTCCCTTTGTTTCTGATGTCTATCGAATGCCTTTGCCCAATCCCTATCGCAACCCGATGAGCTTTAAGCTCTGGGAAAAGCAATTCACGACGCTGGTCAACCCGGATGAAGTCGCGTGCATCGTCTGGGAGCCGATCCAGGGCGAGGGCGGCTTTGTCATTGCCCAAGAGGGTTTTCCATCTTTCTTGCGCGAACTGACCCATAAATATGGGATCGTGCTCGTCGCAGACGAGATTCAGACGGGCATAGGGCGCACCGGCAAATTCTATGCCTATGATCACTTTGGCATCGAACCTGATTTGATTACGCTGGGCAAATCGATCGCGTCGGGTCTACCCTTGAGCGGCGTCGTCGGTATTCAGAAAGTCGTCGATGCAGTCGGTGACAGTGGCATCGGTGGAACTTATGTCGGGAACCCCGTCGCGACCGAGGCAGCGAACGCCGTGCTCGACGTGATCGAAGACGAGAATCTTTTGGAGAAAGCCGAGAAGCATGGGAAGTACATGCGCGATCGCTTCCTAAAGATGCAAGACAAATTCACACTGATAGGTGATGTGCGCGGCATCGGCGCGATGATCGCAATCGAGCTGGTCAAAGACAGAGTATCCCTAGAGCCGGCCACCGAAGAGACAGCGCAGATTGTGAAAGAATGTCTCAAACAAGGCGTGATCATCGCGAAAGCTGGGCTTTACGGAAACGTTATTAGAATGCTCATCCCGCTCGTCATTTCTGACGCAGAGTTACGCGAGGGCTTTGACACGATTGAAAGCGCAATTGCGAAAGTCTCCAAGTAGCAACATAAATTGACTCAGAATGTGAAATGAGGTCGCTCGCTCGGGCGGCCTCTAACATTCTCAGACTTTTCTCTTGTTCTCTCTCAGCATTTCACTTTCCATATTGTGCCACGACTTCAGGTGAGGCAGGCTTAAAGTGATAATGCTGCACTTTGCCTTCTCGAATGATCTTGTGACGAATAACAACGACTCCTGTCTTCTTATGCTTCAGGATTTCTTGAATACTTTCCCCACCTCGATAGGCTCTTCCTGTTGCGGTCTCCCGCCATTCACTTACTTTCTCCCATTCTTCGGGATTAAACCGTTTCAGTAGTTCCCGAATCTCCTTACTCATTGGGAAAGAGAAGTTCAGAGAGCTGCCTAGAGAGCGGATCGTCCTTGATCTGTCAATTCAAACCAATAGCGCGCTAACTTGCGAAAATCCGGGTGCTCGACCCGCTGGAGAGTGAATCCCTTCGGTTCATGGCAACGAAGATAGCCTCGCTGGATGAGGATCTTCAAGCTTTCTCGAAGTTCAGTTTCTGTGTACAGAGTTTGCTTATCCCTGAGGATATTGCGAATCTGCTCTAGGTCTTCCTGATCATCGCTCAGGCAGTCGAGGACTTCCATTTGTAACTCGGTTAAGCGTTCTTTAACGGCTTTTGCCATACGATCCAATGATACTTCCAGCGCTGGGCCAGAGCAAATTACTCGGTTTCAGATCGGGAATCAAAACGAGCTTTTCGTCCAGGAAACACTCGTCTGAGTTATAATAGAGTTGAGAACTTTGTTGGGGAGGGATTGTGATCCGGGGAATTTCAAGAATCGTCACGATCGGTGTATTCTTCTTTTTAGCATGGACGATCATAATGGACCTTCATAGTCTGTCAAGAGATACGCAAGACCTCAATGACAATTCGGAGATCAAGCAAACGAGTTGTATGGTTCTCGTTCAGCTAGAGATCCCATCGGACGCTTCACCAGATAAACGAGCCCAGCTACAAGATCAAACCGTAGTGGTTATGCAAAATCGTATCAGCAACCTAAATTTATCTGATGCATCCGTCAAACCCATCGGCCATGAACGTGTCTTGACCGAGCTACCGAAAGTGCCATACTTTGAGACATGCGAACAACTCGTCAGTATTCGCGGATTACTCGAATTCAAGAAAGTCCTAAAATCATCTCCAGTTTTGGGAACGCTCAAGCCTGAGAATATCAGCCAAGCAATGCTCAGAGGGCGAGAGTGCTTTATTGAAAGATTGAAGGACAAATGCGAAGAATATCTTGTTGAAACTCAACCACTTTTGACAGGCGCCGCCTTAGAACCCGGCAAAACAAGATTCAAGAATCGTTCCCAAGATTCATACGAAGTCTGTCTAAGAATTACCGAGACCAAATACTTGGCGAAAGAAGTCAATAAAGTCGTGGCACTCACCCTAAATGGCCAAGTCTACGGGCTTTTCTTGATCACACCCGAATTCTTTTCTAATTCTTCATACGAAGCCTGCATCGACGGGCATTTCAACCAAGATGAGGTTCAATTGCTGGCTGCTGTGCTGAACGCAGGTGCGTTGCCGATCGAGCTGCGAATTGTTGAAAAAGGTACAGTGAGTGCCCATCCGAACTTAGTGTGGATTTTCGTGATTTTGATTATCGGAGCAGTCATTCTTTACCTTGTCCTAAAAAGAAAATCAGGACGTAGCTCTTTGCAGACTACATCCTGATTCACACTCGTCTCGATTATTTACTTTCGGCCGCTGCTCTCATGAAGTAATAGTGCATCCCGAGCGAGAAGGCGAAATCGACCTTGCCCGAGAGTTTGAACTGCTCGCCGAACTCGAAATTGATCTCAAAGTTCTGTAGCAAACTCCATTCTAATCCACCAAGCAGAGCTGCTCCCGGAACGGGAGGCTCGTTGCTGAAGGGAGAATTGCCGAACGGCAACTCGGCCCACGCGCCCAGATAAAAATCGAGCGAGCGCCCATCGCCGAGCTTATACAGTAATTTACCGGCAGCGCAGCCGAAGACTTTAGAAACGGGAGTTCCGCCCGGCGAGCTGACGAACTCGTTGGTGAGCGCAAACCCATTCGCCTCAAACCCCAACTGATCGCTCACCCAGTAGCGAATGCTAAAAAGACATGGCCCCTGTAAACCCACTCCCGGCCCACGCCCGGCTGATAAATTCTCTAGTTTGTCTTGAGCGAGGCTGGTAATTCCGACGAAACCCATAACAACTAAAGCAATGACCGCAGCCATGCAATGACGTGACATACTCCCCCTTACATTTAGTTTTTAGCTATTAGCTCTTGACTGACTGCTAATAGCCAGGAGCCAAAAGCCTCACTACGCGTACAACCCGCGCGCCCGCGCCGCCGACGCCACGCGGTCTACCGCCACCATGTACGCCGCCGTGCGCATGTCGACGCGCTCTCCCTGAGCGACGTTCAGGACTTTGTGCAAGGCTCGCACCATAAAGTCGCGCAGACGCTTTTCGACCTTCTTCGCGTCCCAGAAGTAGAACGAACGATCCTGCACCCACTCAAAGTAAGAGACTGTGACGCCGCCGGCGTTGGCCAAAATATCGGGCACGACCAAGATTTTGCGATTATGCAAAATCCGATCGGCTTCGAGCGTCGTCGGGCCGTTGGCTAACTCGAGCACAACTTTGGCGTTAATTTTTTCGGCGTTCTCGGCCGTGATCTGATTTTCTAGGGCCGCTGGGACCAAAAGATCGCACTCAAGTTCGAGTAACTCTTTATTGGTCAGAGACTGTGTACCCGGAAATTTGACGACAGAGCCCGTCTTGCGCTCATACTGTTTAAGTTGCGCGCAATCGATCCCGTCGGGATTGAAGATGCCACCCTTGACATCACTCACGGCGATCACTTTGGCATTGCCCTCTTGACAGAAGCGCGCCATGCTCGAGCCCACGTTGCCGAATCCTTGAATGACGACGCGCGCGCCTTCTAATTTTATTCCCATTTGCTTGGCCATCTCGACGGCAATAAAATAGCCGCCTCGGCCTGTAGCCGTTTCACGCCCCTCCGAGCCACCCAAAATTTTGGGCTTGCCCGTCACCAAGCCCGGCATGAACGTGCCCGTGTGCATGCTGATCGTGTCCACGAACCAGGCCATCTCGCGCTCGCCGGTGTTGACGTCGGGCGCGGGAATATCGATATCCGGCCCGACGATCGGAGAAATCTCGGCCGCGTAGCGACGTGTGATCCGTTCCAGCTCGGCAACCGAGAGCTCTTGCGGGTTGCAGCGCACGCCGCCCTTAGCTCCTCCGAAGGGCAGAGCCACCACGGCCGTCTTCCAGGTCATCAGAATCGCAAGCGCTTCGACTTCTTCGAGGGTCACATCGGGATGGTAGCGAATGCCGCCCTTGCACGGCCCCAGCACGGGATGATGCTGCACGCGATACCCCTCAAAATGCTCCACCGAGCCATCATCCATCAGCACGGGAAAAACGACAATCAACTTGCGTTTGGGATAACGCAAGAGCGCGCGCAACGATTCTTCGAGTTTTAAGCGATCGGCGGCCAGATCGAAAAAGTACTGCGCCATCTCCAGCATGCTAATTTCGTTCTGGCGTCTCAGGTTTTGGCGTTCTCGTTCGGACATAAAACGCTCGTCTCCTTCTTGATAACTCTGATAAAACCAACCCCTATCATCTCGGATTCAAGCCTAGTTTGCCACTTGGTAGGGTACGGTTACCCCGCCCCTATTTCTTGGCGACCTTGGCGTCTTGGCGGTTTTATTCATCGTCGTTTTCTTCTTCAGACAAGTGCTCTTGAATCTCTCGCAATTTTTGGTCAACTTTGTGGAAGAGTGTGCCCGCTTCAAAGGTTCCATCAGCCAAGCGCCGTCCGGCTCTCAGGCCCGTGAGGAATTCGATGCCCTCCTCGATCGTCTGCACGGCCCAAATATGAAATTTTCCGTCCGTGACAGCTTCTACTACTTCGGTATGCAGCGTCAAGTTATCGATATTTTGCGCCGGAATCATGACCCCTTGATCGCCAGTCAGCCCTTTGACTTTGCACACTCGATAAAATCCTTCGATCTTTTCGTTGGCCCCACCAATCGGCTGAACTTCTCCTTTTTGGTTGACCGACCCCGTGACGGCGATATTTTGTTTGATCGGCACGTTCGCGAGCGCTGAGAGCAAGACATAGAGCTCTGTGCTCGACGCACTGTCTCCGTCGATCGGCGAATAACTTTGCTCGAAAGCGAGACTCGCCGAGAGACTCAAAGGCTTATCCAGCGCGAATCGCTCGCCCAGCCATCCTTTGAGAATCATCATGCCCTTGGTATGGATTTTCCCGGAGAGATCGGCTTCGCGTTCGATGTCGAGCACCCCCTCCTTGCCCGTGAAGATATTGGCTGTGATCCGTGTGGGCCGGCCAAAGCTAAAATCTCCGAGCATCAAGACAGACAAGCCGTTGACTTGGCCGACGCGCTCACCCGTCACATCGATGAAGAGATCGCCTCGCGCGATCATCTCCCGAATCTTTTCTTCGACGAGATTGTGCCGATGAATTTTCTCAGAAATGGCCCGCTCGACATGCTCCGCGCTCACAAATTTGGCTTCGGCTTGCTCGGCCCAATAGCTCGCCTCGCGCACCAATTTTACAATATCACTAAAGCGCGCCGAAACCTTCTTCTGGTCTTCGACCATCTCGGAGGCATACTCAATCAGACGGGCGACACCCGCCTTGTCGAAATGCTTGAGCCCGTCTCGTTCTTGGACACGCGCGGCGATGAACCCCCCGAATTTTTTGAGCGTCTCCGTCTCCCACGGGAGCTCGTCATCGAAGTCGGCCTTCACGTTGAAGAGTTCCTTAAAATCTTCATCATGTTCTTGTAACAGATAATAAATATCCGCACCGCCGACAAGAATCACTTTGACTTCGAGAGGAATCGGCTCGGGCTTGAGGCCTTCCGTCGCAGTGTAACCCATCATGCTCGCGGGGTCCTCGATATAGATCTTGCCCGATCGAAGCGCGATTTTAAGCGCTTCCCAGCTGATCGCATATTTAAAAAGATTGTCGGCGCTCAGCAGGAGATACCCGCCGTTCGCTTCGTGCAGCGAACCGGGTTTTATCATAGTAAAGTCGGCCATCATCACGCCGTACTGCACCCGGCGCTCGATCTTGCCGAAGAGATTGGTGTACGTCGCGTTGTCTTGGACGACCACCGGAGCCCCGCTCTCGGTGGGATGGCTCACTAAGACATTGACAGCGTATTTCTTGAGCGGGTCCAGCATCCCCGATTGCGCCTGTGAAGGCTCTTGCTGTTGTTGCTGGCCGGGCGCTTCTTCTTTGATGAAATCTCCAATGTGTTGCAAAATGTCCGACTGAACGGCTTCTAGGAACTCGACGATGCGTTTTTCAGAGCCGTATTTTTCGGTCACCCGGGCAATGCGAGGCTTGACCGTGAATTCGGCAACCTGTTCGTTCAGCGCTTCGATGCGTTCGTTGCGTTCTTCTTCGAGCTTCTGCACTTCTCGGATCGCGTCTTGGATGACCTCTTCGAGCTCTTGTTGATTTTTTTGGATGCGATCGCGCTCTTTTTCCGGGAGCTGGGCAAATGCTTCTTCGGTCAGAGGCTTGCCCCCCGCCGCGGGAATCGTCCGCACGCCGATCGGTGTGCGCTGGACGATAAATCCCTTCTTGTCTGCCTTGGATTCGAGCTGGCTGAAGAGCTTATTTCTGAATTGATTGAACTCTTCATCGACGCGCTGACGCTGCTCTTGATAATCTTCGCTGCGAAAAGCCGTGGGGATCGCTTCTTTGAGCGCTCTGATCAGTTTTTTCATGTCGCGCTCGAACTTGGCGCCCTTGCCCGGCAGCAACACTAAATACTGAGGCGTATAGGGGTCTTCAAAATTATGCACATAGCACAAGTCGGGGGGGGTCGGCTCGTTGCGGCTCATGCGCTCCAGGAACGTTTTTACGATCGAGTTTTTGCCCGTACCGGGGCTCCCCGAGACATAGATATTATAACCGTGGTCCTTGATGCCCAGGCCCAGCTCGAGCGACTTGACCGCACGCTCTTGGCCGATGACTTCGACCAGCGGCTCCAGATCCGCCGTCGTCTCGAATTCAAAGAGATTCGGGTCGCATCGCCGGCGCAATTCTTCAGGGCGAAGCTCTCTCACCATAGCGAAAAACTCCTTAAAAAATCAGTGCACCGCAGCCGCAAGGCTACGGTGCACCCAGGATACTACATTTTGCGAATCCTGACAAAAAGCTCTGAGCGAAGTCAGGCGCTTTTTGCGTAAGGAGTGCTTAGTCGATCAGACCACTTGTACCGTGGTGTCCCCCACGACTTTGATGAGGAAGCGCGGGGAGAAACTCGTCAGCTTGCCCACGAGCGCGACATTTCCCGTCTTGACCGTCTTGGGCACGAAGACGTCATAGATCACCGCGATGACCGTTCCCGATTTTATTTGCTGCGGCCAGAGCCACTGCAGCTGAGACTTTTTGAGACTCCCGCCGCCGTTGTTCACTTCGCGCATCGTCCAACCTTGGGGAAGGTCTTCATCGAGCCCTAGCCCATTGATCGTCTTATTGAGGGTCATTTGCACTTGAACCCGGAAAGTTTGGCCAGCGCTGACCTTGTTGCTCTTGGTCGACGTCGTAATCGTGCGCCGGATGACCACCACAGCTTCGTTAATCTTGATATATTTTGAGACTGTACCCGTCGCGCCCTTGTCGTCGGTGACGCGCAATATCACTCGTACATTTCCACTCTTGTCGAACAATTTTTCGTCCAAGGCCGTCGTGCGCGTATCGTCGTACTTGCCGTCCCCGTCAAAGTCCCATTCGTACTTGACGATTTTTCCATTGGGTGACTTTGACAAACTAGCATCAAACACCACGGGCGTGTTGTTGTCAGCGTTGCTTGGCGTGAAGCGGAAGTCTGCCGTGGGCGCTTTGCTGGCCGATGGTTGGGACCAAGCAATCGTCCCAACCGCTGCCAAAGCGACCAGCGAAAAGAGCAACAACCAGCTTCCGCGCAAACTATTCGCTCTTCTCATATCAAAAACCTCCTGCCTCACTTGATGGGCGGTAGACTCTCTAGGACTGACGTATCGGTCAGCCAGTAAGCGATCAATTCTTGCATGACCTGCAAACTGAGCTTTTCTTTCGCCCGTTTGCTGAAATAGCCGGGCAGCGCTGGATTGCCTTGCCACCAGCCTACGGCGGCTAAGACTTGTTCCTGCGTCAGCTTGTCGCCCATACGTATGTTCAGCGGGGCGGGTTCATCCTCGGGATCGTTGTTGCCCACTTGCTTTGAAGGATCCCATCGCGAGAGCAAGACTCGGAAGGGCAACTGCGTCGCAATCTTGACTGAGTTTTCTCCCGTAATCATCGTCTCAAAGGCAGGAAATGCGCTCGAGACCTTACCGACGATCTTTCCACTGTTTGCTCCCTGATTGAGTTTGACGTCATACGTGATGGTTTTGACCGTCCCGGCAGTGAGTTCTTCGCTGAAGAGCCATTGCTGTTTTGTACCCTCGGCTCTGAATCGTGCGGTGTTACCGTCTTTTTCGATCACTGTCCATTTATCGGGCAGAATCTCTTCGATACCCATACCCAAGAGCTTTTGGTTCACCTGAATGTTAAGAGTCACACTGAAGGTCTGCTGGGGCAAAGTTTCATCGTTAGGCAGATACGTATTGATCTCGCGCTTCACGGTGACCCTTAACGTCTCGACCTTGACCGTTCTTGTCTTGGTGTTGGTCAGACCATCCGCATCCGTCACGGTGAGCGTAACCGTGTATACTCCATCTTGGGCGTATTTATGCGTTGGGCTGGCTTGATTGGAGGTCGTTCCGTCTCCGAAATCCCAGAGCCAACTCGCGACAGCGCCGCCGGGGGCACTCGACTGATCGATAAAACTGACTTCGTCGTTCGCGCTTGGGTTGCTCGGTGTGAAGTCAAAGCCCGCGATCGGCGGTCGGGGCATGCTGAGCACTTTGAGTGACGTATTGGGCAGATCGCGATCGATCTTCTTGCCCCGGAAATCTGCATAGCTCAGCTTCGAGGGTCGGGCATTGATCAAGAAGGCGCCCTCTTTGTTGCCCGTTACTTTAAAGACGGTCTTCCATTCTTCGCCAAATCTTAACTCGTCGATCGTCCACTCGAGCGTCGTCGTTTTGTTCGCGTTTTGCGTGACTCTTGCGGGCGAATGCTCTGACGAACTCTCGTAGTTCAGCTCCGCCGGGAGCGTCTCGACCACCCGCAAGCTGCGGGCTAGTATGGTGCGCTCGAACGAGCGAAAGATTGCCCGTGGCACCGTGTCATTAAATTTCTCGAAAAACTGGCCGCCCGTGATTTTCGCGATCTCGCTCATCACGGCGCGATCGATGCTGCGACCGACGCCAATCGTAAAAATCGTGACACCGCTATCGGCCGCGCGCTGTGCCTGCGTGAGTGGGGCACGGCCCGTGTTGCTGCGTCCGTCGGTCAATAAGACGATCGCCCAGTTCGCTTCAGATCGGCCGGTATCGACCAACTCGTTCACCGTGGTAAAGATACCCTCGCCGATCGCGGTGCGGCCCACGTTCAGTAGCTTTTTAAGACCATCCTCCACGGCGCGTCGATTCTCCGTCAGACCGACATCGACCTTGGCTTCACTGGCGAACGAGACCAATCCGACGCGATCTTGTGGTCCGGCTTGATCGAGAATCGCGACGCCGATAGCAGTCATTTGCGATAGGTTAACTGTCGCCGAACGATCGACGGCGATGAAGAGATCGATCGGCATCCGCTCGCCCACAGGAGCCATCAAGCTGAGTGTGACGTCGGTTTCCTGAGGGTCGTGCCCGGTTCCTTTGAGGAAGATTCGTTCGGGATCGACCGTCTGCTTGATCTCCAAGGGCGGCGTCGTAGCCGACGAGGATGTTGTTTGAGCATTCACCGCCCCGCCGACACCCAGCCCTCCCATCAACAGAAGGGCAATCAGTAATTGAACGCTAAGGCGTTTCATACTTCACCCCTTCGGGTTATTTCCCAGGGTTGACGCTCATGGGCAAGGGCTGATCGACCGGTGAGTCCGTCAACCAGAAGGCGATCAACGTCTTAATCGTCTCGAAGTCGATCGTCTTGCCGCAGGTGCCGGGCACTTCTTCATCTTCCAGCCAGAAGGCAATCGCCGCCTGAATCTGGTTAAAGTCAATTTTATTGGAAAGAGCGACGTCGACCACGTTCTTGTCGATATCTAAGTGCGAGACGGCCACGGGTACCGCGAGACACTGCACGACTTCCAGGTCTGTCTCTCCGCCCACGGTGGTTTCGAAGATGGGCAACGCCCCGTCGATCGTTCCGTCAATCTTAAAGAGATCGATCGGTTCGTCCTTGGGAACCTGCACCTCGTACACGACAGCACGCGTATCTCCAGCCAAGATCTTTTCGGGGAAGATCCATTGCAATTCAGACTGTTTGAACGAGGCGTTCCCGCTCTCGATCGAGCGAACCTCCCAACGACTGGGCAAGTTCTCGTCGAGGGCCATGCCGAATAAATCGCGATCGGCCTTGATCTCGACGCGCACGCGCAGCACGTTGCCGCCGTCAGCCTTGAGATAAACTTGATGGAAGGGCAGCGGCGTCAAGATGAATCGCTCGGCCGTCCCGCCGCCGTTGCGGTCGTCGGGCAGGGTTTTATCCGTCGGCGTGCCGCTCAAGTTGCGCGCCACGATGCGCTTGAGCGTCTGTAAGTCAATTTTGTTAGAGCATGTCTCCGGGACGTCTTGATCTTCCATCCAGAACGCGATCGCGCGCTGCATCTCGTCGGTCGTGATGTCCTCCGGGAGCCGCAGATCGACTGTATCTGTCGAAGTGTCTAAGTGAGAGACCGCGACTTCGACCGGCAGACACGCCACGGCTTGCACAGTCTTCTCGCCCGTGACCGGGGCTTTGAAGGATGGAGAAGCGCTGTCGATCGAACCCTTGATCTCAAAGGTTGCGGGCAAGGGTCCGCTCACAAGCTTGCCCGACTCGGGAATTTTCACGTCATACACGATGCGCTTGGTCTCGCCTGCTTTAATCACGCTGGGGAAGACCCATTGCGTCGTGGCGCGCTTAAACGTCGCGCCGGCGCTATCGATCGGGTTCACATCCCAGTTGGCGGGCAGGTCTTCATCCAAGCCCAAGCCGTTCACGGACGTGCGCACTTCGATGGTGACGACCACTCTGAAGGTCGAGTTGGGGGTCGCGTGGGTTGTGCTGATCGCGCGACGCGCGAGCGAGACGTCGGCGGCGATGCGGATCGTTTGGCTCGCCGTGGCGGTCGCGCCCTTGTCGTCAGTGACCCGCAGCGCGACTTTCATCTCGCCGCCGGTCGTGAACGTATAGGTATATTTGGGTTTATCCGTCGTCACTTCGAAGACATCGTCGCCGTTAAAATCCCACTCGTACTTGACGATTTTTGCCCCTTCCGAAGCGGCCGAGCCACTCGCATCGAACGTCACCGGAACGTTCACGTTCACGGTAGAAGGCGAGTAGACGAACGAGGCTCGCGGCGGAGCGCGGCGACTGGCCGTCAGAACCAAGGGAGCTGAGAGACTCGGCAGGCGATACCGTGCCGGGCTCGCTGTGTCGGGGCCGCTCAGGACTTCCCAGGTATCGATGCCCGAGGTAAATGTGGGTGTGATCTTGATCTCAAACTCCTCCGGCAAGCCGCTCAGGACGACACCGTCGCTGTGCTCGCCGAGCCAGGTCCAACTGATCGTGCCCGTCGGTGGCGTCAAGTTATAGGTATCGCCCGGGTCATCGCGAACGACGATTTGGATACCTGGCGGCAATCCGTCAAAATTGAGGGTGGCCGAGCCGGGCGCGTTGTTCGCCGGTGAGCTCATGATAATGATCAAGCTCAACGCGTTAGAAGTCGTATCGCGATAGAAGAAGACAAGACTGTGCTTGGCTACTTCTAACCCCGTGTTCGATTGGTCGTTGCCGAAGCGATAGAAGTCCGCGGCTGACCCAGCCTTGGCTAATGCTTCGATCGATTGTGTGAAAGTATCCTGTTTAGCGAACAGGAAGGTCGTGGCAGCCGCCGTTGTCGTCGTGGGTGGCTGTGTAGGCGGCTGTTGCGCCAGCGCAGTCGTGCTCATAACCAACGTAATGAGAGCGACCAACGTAATGAGATTCCTCAGGATTCGCATTGTAGCCTCCTTACTCAACGCTCGATCAGTCTGCTTGCTTCTTGGGACGCGTAGTTGCGACCCAACCGATCAACCGTCTGGCATTGAGTATAGCACCGCCGTCGTGGTTAAGGCTGTGATTTGAATCACGCCAACCGCGCTCTTCCCACACTCGTCAGCTTAACCGAGTGCTTTCGAAAAATCAATTGGAATCAATGTTCTTGGCACGAGTGTGAACGAGATAACATCCAGCGAAGGGGAGACAAGGGAGGGGCAAACGGAGTCTTTGTCTCGGGATTGCTTAGACACAGATCACTCGCTGGGCGGGTCTACGGCCAGAAAAAATACTGTAAGAGGGTATCCCTACAGAATTCTTGGCGACCTTGGCGTTTTAGCTGTTACTGATAGAGAAAAAATAAAGACGGGCGATCACAAAGAGCGTCCCTACAATTCTATAGATACAGCAGGGGCAAGGGGCACAGCTTTGTCCTGTGCCCCTGTTGTAAATTTAGCCCAATTCAGTTCTTGGTGGCTGTAACAGTTTGCTCTGCGGTTACTGTTGTCGGTTGATCGCCGTTGGCGCTCGCTTGCGGAGCGGACTCGCTCGGCGCAAAGAAGCTCCGGCCCGCCCGGATGCGCTTGCTTGTGATCACGCACGGCTTCAGGCCCTCCAAGGGATCGATCGAGCCCTTGAGCGCCGCTTCGCCCAGCACGGTCGTCGTGCGCTGGAAGGACGCGGCCGAGATCCAACTCTTGGCTTCGAGTGCTGCTTTCGAAATACGCAGGAGCACGCGCTCGGCGTCGGGCAGTCGCTTTTCTCGAATACGCATCGTGACTTCTTCTTTACCGCGCTTCACGACGAATTCAGCGATATGGGCCTGCAGCGCCTCGCGAATCAGCTGTGGGGTCACTTCCTCGCCCTTCTTGGCGATCTGGGTGCCCGTCCTATCCTTCACTTCCTCCGCAAGCGTGTAGCCCAGTAATTCTGTGCGGTTCTGTCGGATTTGCGTGTTTTCTTTGCGCAGGCGGTCTTGCTCGTGCTGGAAGTCTTGCAGACTGATTAATTCATTCGGCAAGAAGCTTGAGTCACGTGCGTCTTTAATGCGCACATTGTTGAGCATCTGGCAGATCACGAGTTCTAGGTGCTTATCGTTGATGTCCACGCCCTGGCTCTTATAGACTTTGTGAATCTCGGTGATTAAATAATCTCTCGTCTTCTGGACGCCCGCGACTTTTAAGAGCAGGTGCGGCGAGATCACGCCCTTCGAGAGCAGATCGCCCTCTTTCACTTTGTCGCCGACTTTCACGGCGGCTGGGTTGGTCAGCTCTTCTTCGCCCTTGTAGTGCAGGCCGACTTCCATCAGCCCGTCTTCGAGCGTCTTGACGTGGTCGATCTCGACCAACTCATCTAACGGGATATTGAGCGCAAACAGTTCTTCGTCCTCTTCGATCAGGTCTCCGTCGCTCTTGAGCAACAACAGGTCTTCTGTGATCGTAAAATCTTTTTGGCCCTCGTGCGGCACGTATAAAATAATCTGACGGTCGCTCAGGATGGTCATGCCGGCCGTCTCCGCTTTGAGGGCAATGGGCGTCGAACGCGTCGAGATCTTTTCGCCCTCGATGACTTTGGCGCCAGTCTCGACCGTGCGGCGCGCTCCGTGCGGCAAACGATGCCGATGCAAATTGCCCGTCTCGTCTTCAATCACCACGTAGCGTTCGTCGTTCTCGACCACTTCGATCACTTTGCCGCTCACTTTGGCGACGGCGGCTTCCTCGTGGAACTCGTCCGCGAGTGCCGTGCCTTCTTTGATCCATTGACCCGGCTTGACCCGTGGCTCGATGCCCTCGGGCAATGCGTAGACCCGATCCCCGTCTTTCGCGTTCAAGACATAGAGTTTGCGCTGGAGGCCGTCGTCGACCAGTTTGAGTTGCCCGGAAACGGGCACCTTGGTCGAGATGATCTCTTTGGCCATCAAGTATTCGCCCTTGCGATTGACTTGGCAGAGAGACGACGGCACGCGGATGCGCTTCTCGTCGCCGCGGATCTTCACGGTGGCGCGGCCGGATTCGCCGAACTCGATCGCTTCGACCACGCCGCCGACGTTCGCGATCTCGCCTTGCGAGCTGCGCACGGCTTTGCGGGCCTCAAAAAGCTCTTCGGCACGCGGGAGACCCTGGGTGATGTCGATGCCGGCAACACCGCCCGTATGGAAGGTCTTCATCGTGAGCTGCGTGCCCGGCTCGCCGATGGATTGTGCCGCGATGACACCCACGGCGACGCCCAGGCGCACGAGCTGGTGCGTCGTCATATCGATGCCATAGCACTTCTGGCACAGGCCCCTGCGAATAGCGGCGCAGGTCATCGCGGAGCGCACGATGATATTCGGGCGCACGGCGATCTTAGCGACCTTGGCTTGGCGGACTTTTTCGGCCAGCGAACGCGTCACCAGCTCGTCTTGCGTGACGAGTGTATGCCTGCTCTTCGGGTCTTTAATATCTTTGATCGCCTTGGTGCCGACGACGCGCTCGTAGAAATGGCGATCCTCGACATCGATCTCGAGTCGCAGCGCGCCCAATTGTTTGGCCAGATGACGATCGATCAGTTGGCCGCGCTCGACGACCACTTGTCCGTCAAACGTCACGGTGTCAGCCGCGACTCGGCCATAGATTCTCTCTTCGACCGACTCCATCTCTTCGCCCTTGGAGTAATAGAGCGGGTCGATCTCGATGCCGTTTCTCGTATGACAATCTTCTTCTTTAATGATAAGCTCTTCGGTCGCGTCGACCAGACGGCGGGTGAGATAACCCGAGTCAGCTGTCTTGAGCGCCGTGTCGGCCGTGCCTTTGCGGCCGCCGTGGGTCGAGATGAAGTACTCCATCACATTGAGACCTTCGCGGAAGTTGGAGATGACCGGCATCTCAATGATACGACCGGACGGGTCGCTCATCGGGCCGCGCATTCCGGCCAATTGTTTGATCTGGGTGGAGCTGCCGCGCGCGCCGGAGTCCACGATCATATACACCGGGTTGAACTTGTGCTTGGAAAGATTTTTCATCGTGACGTCGGCCACGCGATCGACTGTGCTCATCCAGACATCGATGACTTTGAGTTTGCGCTCATCTTCGGTGGACATGCCGCGCTCGAAGCTCGTGTTAATCTTCTTGACGCGATCGAACGCTTCATCGACGAGCATCTTCTTTTCTTGGGGGATCAGACAATCGCGCACCGAGATCGTGAGGCCCGACTTGGTTGCGTAGATGAAGCCCAGCTCTTTCACGTCGTCGAGCAATTGCACTGTGCGCTCGTTGCCGTGGCGGTGGAAGCATTCCATGATGAGCGAGCGCGTCGCATCGGAATCAATTTTTTTGTTGAAGTCGCGGAGGTCTTCGGGCAGACGCACGTTGAACATCGCACGGCCCAGGGTCGTATCGATGATTTTTCCGTCGAGGCGAATCTTGACCGGCGCGTGGAGCGAGATGACGCCCGCTTCGTGGGCGCGCTCCGCCTCTTTTAAGCTCCCGAACGCTTTGCCCTGGCCCTCGCCGTCGGGGTCTTCGATCGTGAGATAATAGAACGCAAAGATCGCATCTTGATGGGGAAGGCTTACGGGGCCTCCGTCCGATGGCTTTAGGATGTTGTGCGGCGCGAGCATAATTTCACGCGTCTCTTGGATCGCTTCCTGGGAAAGCGGCAGATGCACGGCCATCTGGTCGCCGTCGAAGTCGGCGTTATACGGCGGGCAGACGAAGGGGTGAATCTGGATCGCCTCGCCATCGACGAGAATCGGCTCGAAGCCCTGAATGCCCAGTCTATGCAAAGTCGGTGCGCGGTTTAAGAGCACGGGATGCTCTTTAATTAAGCGCTCGAGCTCGTCCCAGACTTCGGGCATCTCGCCGGAAAGAGCTTTGTTCTTGACTTCATCGTAGTTCGAAATCACATTGACGCCGAGCCGTTGGAGCAAGAAGGGCTTAAAGAGTTCTAAGGCCATTTTCTTCGGCAGACCGCACTGGTGGAGTTTTAGTTTGGGGTTGACGACGATCACCGCACGGCCCGAATAGTCCACGCGCTTGCCGAGCAGATTGCGGCGCATGCGCCCGTGCTTACCTTGAATGCGTTCGCTCAGCGATTTGAGCGGACGATTGTCGCGACCGAGAATCGGGTTGTCCTTCTTCTCGTTATGAATTAAAGCGTCGACGGCCTCTTGGAGCATGCGTCGCTCGTTGCGCAGAATCACTTCGGGCGCGCCCATCTCGTTCAGTTTTTTCAAGCGATTGTTTCTATTAATAATTCTGCGATAGAGATCGTTCAAATCTGTAGTAGCGAACTTGCCGCCCTCGAGCTGGACGATCGGGCGAAGCTCCGGGGGCAAGACGGGGATGACCTCTAAGATCATGTCTTGCGATCTATTCGAAGAGCGCGCGAGTTGCTCGACGATCTCCAAGCGCTTTAAGATGCGCTTTTTCTTGCCGTCGCTGCGCTCGGTCTCCACTTGGTGCTTGAACTCTTGCGTGAGGCCGTTCAAGTCCATGTTGGCCAAGACGCCCTGGATGCCTTTGGCGCCGGTTTCAGCCTCGAACTGTCCCGGATAAATTTTCTCGAAGGCCCATTTTTCTAATTCATTCAAGCGATCTCCGACCTTGAGGGGCACGGCGTCCGTCTTGACGCTCGTCACCAAGAAGATCAGGCTATCGACGTTCTCGTCGATGGCCACGCTTTTGAGATCGGGGTACTCGTTTTTGAGGAAATTGAGCTGCGTGGCGGTGATGACTTCGTCGAGAGCCACGGGGGACTTGGCCAAGAGATCGCCCGCTTCTACTTTCTGGCCTGACGAGACGTTGAGCTGCTCGGCCGCCTGCGGCGAGACGGGATGGGCTGTATCGCCGACGTTGATCATCACGAGTTCTTGGCCGTTGCCGAGCTTCAGCTTCTCCAAAGAAACTTTGCCGGCGGCCTTGGCGCGGACTTCGAGCTCTCCCTCGACTTGGAAAATTTGTTCGACGGTGATCTTCTTCTTCTCGCCCAAAATATCGACTTGGGTCTGGTAAAGAATCTCGGCGACGGGGATGTCGGCCGCTTGCGAAGCTGTGACGAGGTAGGCTTTCTCGCGGCGCGCTTCGGTCTCGTAGTAGGCAATCTTCTTGAGCACGGTGCGCTTGAGCCCTAGGAGCGTGCTCAAGGGGCTAGAAATACCCTTCAGATACCAGAAATGGACGACGGGACTCGCGAGCTCGATGTGACCCATATTGGCGCGGCGCACGTCGCTGCTCGTCACTAAAACATTGCACTTCTCGCAGACGATGCCCTCGAATTTTCTTCCGCGGTATTTGCCGCATGAACATTCGTAATCGTTCTCGGGGCCGAAAATTTCTTCGGCGAACAGACCGCCGCGCTCGGCTTTGTGCGTGCGGTAATTGATCGTTTCTGATTCCGTGACCTCGCCGCGCGACCAACTGCGGATCTCCTGCGGGGAGGCCAATCCAATCCTGAGCTTGGCAATATCGTCACCCGTCAACACGTCTCTCACCCCTGCTCTGGTTTGTTGGGTGTCATAAAACCTCTGCGTCAACGCCGACTACTCCTAGACTCTGAACCGTTACAACCGAACAGCCGCCCCCGATAGCGGTCGAATCTCTTTCCGTCCTCATCCCTCGCTCGACGAGCTGGTGGTCTCCTTCTTTTTGTTATTACTGTTAGACGACTGTCGTGGATAATTGGTTTTGTAAAAACCGCTTCCCTTGAACAGGACGCCCACGCGAGCGAGAACCCGCCGAGCCTTTTTGGCGCCGCACGCTTGGCACACGCGGGACGCTTTGGGGGCGTTGACCGGCTCGAGCTCGCTAAAGGTGTGACCGCACTGGTCGCACTGATAACGATACAGTGGCACGCTTTTTCTCCTCCTTGAATTTGACACTCTTCTAGGAAAACGGGGAAATGAAAAAATAGCTTAAATTCAGGAATCCCTGCCGACTGAACATCCCTAGAGCCGCCATCGCTCCGATGATTATAGCAATATCTACCGATGGATGCAAACAGAAGTCTTATCCAATACAAGATGAGCATGAAGCTCCCCTGTGTTTCTAATGCAAGATGAGCATGAGCGGGGGGGTAGCCCAGCCAGCGCGTGGGTCGAACCATAGGAGGTATGACACTCACTATGCACGGCTCCCACCCCATGAGTATCGACGAATTGCGAG
>JACOSB010000079.1 GCA_016179105.1 Candidatus Acetothermia bacterium | reverse complement strand
TGTGGCACTTGGGATCGCGGATCTTCCGCAAGGTGCTCAGCCACACGATAGCCGTCTGGTTGAGCCTCCAGCGCGGAGGTGAACCCCTCCAGTTCGACCATTTGCTCGCTCATTAGAAACTTGCACATGGGGTTAACTAATAATCATACCGCTGTCTACGATATAATATTCCCTAAAAAAGAGATAAATCACATTTTTTAACGCCATACACCGCTTGCTGCGCTTGAGACATAAGAGTCGTCGCTCTGATTACATTGCATTATAGACTTCGTCCGCTTCCATAACAAGAAGCATCCTCACCAACTGGAGATCGAGGAGATGCAGTTCGCAGCCCCCTGGATTACGCTTGTGGCTCTCCCATAATCGCTGTCCGAGTGGAGGAGAAGTGTGCGCAGAGCCTTATTGATATCCACTCTGTCCTTTTGCAAAACATGTCGAAGTTATCTTCTCACGTGTAATCCTTCATGTCTCCATAAAGCGTTTGCAAATAACAAAGCTGGCCCCAGTGATACGCGATGTGCGCGCTCGGCGCTGTGATCAATCGCGTCATCTTCCATGTGACGCCCCAGGGCATCGGTCGCTCTTCTCCCAATTGGCTGTCGGGAACTGAAGCAATCGCGTCCGCTAAAACTTTCGCGCTCGACTGAAGCGCTTCGATCGCATGGTTATAACTGTCAGACGCATTCTTGATCTCCTGGCGATCTCTAGCTCTTGCGGCTTGCTCCGGTAGCGCGCTCCCGCGAACCAAGGCTGCGAAAGCGTGATTGGCCCCGGCGACGTGTTCCAAAATCTCGTGCGCTGATTTGCCCTTTCTCTCCGGCTTCCATTGTGTTTTATCGGATGGCACTTGTTGCGCAGCCTTCTCGAACAGTTCGATCAAACTCAGAACACGCCGACTTTCCAGTTGTTGTAAATTCATCATCTCTCCTTTGGGTCAGTTTTACTGGGTCTTTGCACTCGTTTGCAAACTTCATCAATTGCCTAACTGGACCCCGGTCTGTTATGATCTTTTGGGGAAAGCTCAAAGGGGAGGCTGAATGAAAGCGATCATCCTATGCGCCGGGGAGGGCACGCGCTTGCGCCCTCTGACTTATACGGGCGCGAAACACTTGATACCCGTCGCGAATCGACCCATCATCACCTACAGCATCGAGATGATTAAAGAAGCCGGGATCACCGATCTTGGCATTATCGTCAGCCCGCACCGCCGCGAAGAGTTTCGGCAAGCGCTCAGCGATGGCTCGGAGCTGGGCGTCAAGATCGAGTACATCCCGCAAGAGAAGCCGCAAGGGTTGGCCCATGCGATCGCATGCGCGCAAGATTTTGTGAAGCAAGACCCCTTCATCGTCTGCCTCGGCGACAATTTGTTGGAGAACGGGATCGCGAACTTGGTCCAAGAGTTCAGCCAATCTAAGGCCAACGGGATGATTCTCTTGACCGAGGTCGAGGACCCGCGCGCCTTTGGCGTGGCTCGGCTCGAAAAAGGGGTCATCAAGCAAGTCATCGAAAAACCGAAAGACCCGCCGAGCAATTTGGCCATTATCGGCATCTATCTTTTTGATAAGCATATCTTCGAGGCGATCAAAGAGATAAAACCCTCGTGGCGCGGGGAACTCGAAGTCACTGACGCGATCCAAAAGTTAATTGACAAGGGCTATCGCGTCCTGCCTCACGTGGTCCAGAAAGGCTGGTGGAAGGATGTGGGAAAGCCTGAAGATATTCTGCACGCCAACCGACTCATTCTTGAGCGAATCGAATCTGAGAAAATTTTGGGAAAGATCGACGCGCAGACTCAGATCAAGGGCCGCGTCATCGTGTCTGAAGGCGCCGAGATTATCCACAGCGAACTTCGTGGGCCGTTGGTGATTGGACCCGGTTGCGTGATTGAAAACTCGTTCATCGGTCCCTTCACAGCGATTGGCCCGAACGTTTCGATCAAAGAGAGCGAAATTGAGTACAGCATCGTCATGGAAGGATCGTCCATTGTCGGCGCGGGCCGCATCGACCACAGTCTGATCGGGCGCAACGTGCAAATTGGGAAGAAAGATCGCTTGCCCGAAGCGTACAATATGATTTTGGGTGACAATAGCCAGATCAAGCTCATCTGAAAAACGCGCTGAAAACCGGCAATTGGCACACCCTTCTCTTATCTCGCTAAAATACAGGATCAGCATCACAAAGCGAGATTTGGTGATTATCGATGAAAACGATCGAGCGCATTGACCCCGAAGAATTTATCTTATCTGCCTTGACGCCCGAGGAACGCCTCGAAGCGGCTTTCAAACTGGCCCGCGAAGCTTTCAAAGATACAACATTAACTTCAGAAGACCTTGAAGCAGCAATACAAAAAGTCCGCCGCCGGATTCATGGCCGCCAAGCCCAGAGTCGTCGTTTATACCAACGTTTTGGTCTCGGCTTTTGCATTCGGAGGAGTGCCTGAGAAGGCAGTCAGTGCGGTGATACACGAAACTGAGGCTTGGGTCTCCCCTCTTTTGCTCGAAGAATACCGAGAGACAACTCAAGAACTCTTCGCTTCAAGGAAAATCAATCGATCGCAGTTTCAAGCGCTACTGACAGGCTTAGCAAGTTTTACGGCGCATGTGAACTTCATCCGTCCACGAAAGTCTTTAGTCATTTGTCGCGATCCCGAGGATAACATGGTGCTCGAATGTTGCCGAGCGGCCCGTGCTCGTTTTTTGATCACTGGAGATAAAGACCTTTTAGAACTGGAAGGAGAAATGCTTCAGAGCGCGAGATTGCAAAGGCTCAAAATTCTCACACCTCAAGATTTCTTAAGAGAAATCAGCCTTTATAGACTGTCAAAATCTGAAATCTAAATAGAGCTTGCCTGCTGATTGGCACATCCTTCTCTTCTCTCGCTAAAATACAGTGTTAGCACTATAACGCGGGGTTCAGATAGAGGGTTTATTCTTTTAAGGAGGGATTCATGAAGCTGACGCTGAGCTTGATTAAAGCCGACATCGGCGCCGTCGGGGGCCACGTGCGCCCCAGCGAGGCGCTGCTCAAGTGCGTCAAAGAATTCGTCGCCAATGAAGGGAGCGAACTACTGATCGATCATTACATCGGGTTCTGCGGTGATGATATTCACATCTTGATGACGCACGAAGAGGGAACGAACGACAAGAAGATTCACGGCCTAGCCTGGGAGGCCTTCAAAACTGGCACCGAAGTCGCGAAATCCCAAGGCCTGTACGGTGCGGGCCAAGACTTACTCAAAGACAGTTTCTCGGGAAACGTCAAGGGCTTAGGGCCCGGCGTCGCCGAGATGGAATTCGAGGAACGCCCGAACGAATCGTTCTTGATGTTCGCCGCCGACAAGACAGAGCCCGGCGCGTTCAATCTCCCACTGTATTTCGCATTCGCCGATCCCGTCTATTGTCCCGGCCTGCTCTTGAGCCCATCTCTCTCGGAGGGGTTCACGTTCTCCATCATGGATGTGAACTACACCAAGGGCGACCGTATTGTAAAACTGAGCGCGCCCAAAGACCTCTATGACATCGCAGCGCTCTTACGCGACAACCATCGCTACGTGGTCGAGTCGATTCATAACACGAAGACTGGTGAGCAGGCCGTCGTCTGCAGCACGAGCCGTCTCCATAACATCGCCGGGAAGTACGTCGGCAAAGACGACCCGGCGATGCTCGCGCGCGCCCAGCAAGCTTTCCCGGCCACGGGCGAGATCGTCGCCCCATTCGAGATCGGGCACTTCGTCGGTGGCCTCTGTCGAGGCAGCCACAACGCGCCCTTGATGCCCGTGAAAAAGAATTCTCAAGTCGCGTACTTCGACGGACCACCGCTTGTCCAAGCGCTGGCTTTCTCGGTTAAGAACGGAAAACTCACCGAGCCCGCAGATATTTTTGATCATCCGTACTGGGATTGGGTGCGCGATAAGATTTCCGCCAAGACCGTCGAGATGCGCCGGCAGGGCTTTTCGGGTCCGGCGATGCTCGGCTTCGAAGAGCTAGAGTACGGCGGGATCACTGAGAGACTTGAACGTCTGGACACAAAGTTCACGGTGAAGAAAGAACGATAAAATCCCTGAATACCATTGTAGGGGCACAGCATGCTGCACCCCTATACCGTTTGACGGAGGAAGATAATGCCCATCGCTAAGCCTGATGAGATCGACAAAGTGCTGTATACGCACGAGCAGATTCAAGATCGCGTCAAAGAGTTGGGACAACAGATTACGTCTGATTATCACAAGCTTTTAGGCAACGAGATCTGGGATCGGCCCCCGATCGCCGTCGGCATGCTGCGCGGAGCCCTCATCTTCACGGCCGATCTCATCCGCGCGATCGAGATCCCGATGACGATCGACTTCATGACCGTCTCCAGCTACGGCAACCAGACTGAGCCCGGCGCGATCAAAGTGCTCAAAGACCTGACAGAATCGGTCGCACATCGTCATGTTCTGATTGTCGAAGACATTATCGATACGGGTCATCAGCTTGCCTACGTGCGCAAGACGCTCCTCGCCCGCGAGCCTGCCTCGCTCAAGACGTGTGTCTTGCTCGACAAAGCGCCGCGCCGCGAAGTCTCTGTGCCGTTGGACTATGTCGGCTTCAAGATGGATAAAGACTATTTCGTCGTCGGCTACGGGCTGGACTACGCCGAGCGCTACCGGAATTTGAACTACGTCGCCAACTTGAGCCCCAAAGCGATTAAGTAAGAATGTCTACTAAAACCGCCAAGGCGCCAAGAACGCCAAGAAAATCTACAGTTCCTCTGCGCGCTCGGAACTTGATGCGGTTGCTCAAGATTTCTGCAGAAGCACGCCGGCGATGGTCGATCATTTAACCCTAGGCATTGAGACGTCATGCGATGAGACGTCGGTTGCGATCTTGCGCAACGGCCAAGAAATTTTAGCGAACGTCGTCTACTCGCAAGCTCATCTTCATAACAAGTACGGTGGCGTTGTCCCTGAGATCGCGTCGCGAAACCACGTCAAGAAACTTCCGTTCGCACTCCAAGAAGCGCTCGACCAAGCAAAAATAAATTTAGCAGAGATCGCTCTGGTCGGCGCGACCCACGGTCCCGGGTTGGTGGGGCCGTTGCTTGTCGGGCTCTCGTCAGCCAAGGGCATCGCGTATGCGTTGGGCGTGCCTTTCGTGGGCGTCAATCACTTAGAAGGCCATCTCTTTGCGCACGCGCTCGAGTTCCCGAACGAGCCACCTCCGTTTTTGGGCTTGATCGTCTCCGGAGGGCATACGATCTTGGTGCACGTGCGAGCGTATGGAGATTACAAAGTTTTGGGCGAGACGCGCGACGATGCTGCTGGCGAAGCCTTCGATAAAGTTGGGAAACTTTTGGGGCTCGATTATCCGGCGGGTGCGGCGCTGGACAAGCTTGCACGTCAGGGAAACCCCAAGGCGATCTCGCTTCCACGCCCGATGCTCAACGAAGTCGGTGTTTCACAATGGCAGTTCAGCTTTGCCGGGCTTAAGACATCCATTGTTTATTTCTTGCGCGATAACCCCAAGGGACTCCCGGCTGACATCGCAGCCTCGTTCCAAGAAGCCGTCGTCGATGTGCTCATCGAAAAAACTCTTAAAGCTGCAGTGCAATTAGATACTAAACGAATCGTCGTAGTCGGCGGCGTCGCAGCCAATTCGCGCCTGCGCGAGCGACTCCAAGCCGAAGCGCAAGCGTTCCGAAAAAATGTCTTCTTTCCCCCGATGGCGCTCTGCACGGACAACGCCGCGATGATCGCGGCAGCAGCCTACTTCCAGCATACTCAGCTGCATCAAAAGCACTCGCTCGATCTCGCGCCCATGCCTGGCTTGAGATTGTGAGCTCTGACTGTCAGGCTCACGGTGCTCTTATGTATAATGAGCCCGACCCTGCAAGGAGGCACCGATGCTACGCACCGCGAAAATTTTTTCTCTCTTGTCCCTCGCTCTCTCGACGATCTTTTTCTTCAGCACCGGCCGATCAACGCACTCCAGCGCCGGCCTCTGTTGGCTGCTCGATTCGTCCCAGCGCGAATATCTCTCCGAAGCGGGTGAGTCTTTTATAGAAGAGCTGTGCAATGCTCCGCTCGGCGCGCTCACTCTGCATCGCCCGTCAGTTCCCCGCTCTGTTCTCAACTCTGTACATGATTCTTCTCCGTCCCCCGTTCTTCACAGGCAAACGTCAACCAATATTATGGTCAATAACCCCAACACAGACACCCCCGAGAACACAACCCAGAGCGAGACCACGATCGCCGTCTATGGAGATACGGTCATGGTCGGCTTCGTCGACACGGGGCAAGCCTTGCCCCTCGAGCCGGGAACCTCCAGCCGCTCAGGCCTCGCGCGCTCCGCTGACCAGGGAGAAAGTTTTATCGATCTGGGCAAAGCTCCCCCCAACCCAAGGGCTATCGGGATTTCAGACCCCTCTCTTGCCGTTGACAGCAAGGGCAATTTCTATCTCTCGACCATCCAGCAAGTCCCGAACGGAAGAAACTCTGAATCGTATATGGGCGTTTCCAGATCGACTGACAGCGGCCAAACATTCTCGCCGGCTCTTCTGGTGGCTGGCTTCGGCCCTGTCGATTCAGCCCTTCAGGACAAAGAGCTGATCGCGGTCGATAACACGGGCAGCACATTTGACGGAAATCTCTATATGACTTGGACCGAGTTCGATACGGGCGGCTCGCATATTCTCTTCGCGCGCTCGACCGATGGAGCTCAAACTTTCTCGAAGCCCTTGATTCTTTCAGATGGCCGCACGAGCGTCCAGGGAGCGACTCCGGCCGTCGGCCCCAACGGCGAAGTCTATATCGTATGGATCAATTTTGGCCAGCGTCCCGACTTGCGCCTCCGGCGCTCACTCGACGGCGGACAGACCTTCGAGTCCGAGCGCGTCGTCGCGTCTTTGAGACTGAGCGCCGACTCGACCGCGAGCAATAACTGCGGTCGCCGTGCTCTCAAGGGAAACATCCGACACTTGGAGCTTCCGAGCGTCGCCGTCGATCTGGGGAAGTCTCCGACGCGCGGCACCATTTATGTCACATATTCCAGTGACCCGGACGGAAACGCCGGCCCCGATGCGTCGGATGTCTATATCGTTCGCTCTGCAGACGGAGGACAAAGCTGGTCAGAAGCCATTCGTCTCAACGATGACACGACGACGTCCGATCAATTCCAGCCTGCGGTGGCTGTGGCTCGCGATGGCACGGTCGGCCTGATGTTCTATGACCGCCGACTCGACCCCACTAATCTCAATATCGATGTCTATATGACCCGTTCGACCGACGGCGGGCAGACCTGGGAGGTCAACACCCGCGTCACCGATCGCTCCTTTCCCGTGCCGCCGATCGCGCTGAATGGGCGCAATTTCGACAATCTACGCAGCGTCTGCTATATGGGCGACTATAATCAGATGGCCGCCGATGACGAATTTTTCTACTTAGTATGGGGGGACAATCGAGAGACGCTCTTCACCGAGCGCTTCCTGGCTCCGAATGGCAGACCGGACCCGAATGTCTTTTTCGCCAAAATCCCCGTGCATAATGGTACTTTGTCAGCATCGCCTACAGGCCTACGCCACGCCCCATAGCCGCTCGAATATCAACTCGATGCCTCTGCGTCCTTAGGGTCTTGGCGGTTTCGATAGGCATGCTAGCGGCCCGCCGAGCGAAGAATTGGGTTGTTGTCAAGTCGAAAAATGAAAAAATAGCTTGATCTGGAGAGCTTTTCTGTCAAGCACTGTCTGGAAGGCGGTTTCTGGATTATAATAAGATAAACTGAATTAGGCCAACGAAAAACATATTCACGAGGAGGGAACATATGTTGTCTCTGCCTGTCCGTCTCAGTCGCTCCGTAGGGATTCTCTGTCTGTTGTTGATCGGTCTCGTCTTGACCGCGGTGTCGAAAGAGGTCTCGCCGATCGCTAAAATCCTGCTCGGCGGAAGGTCTGCTTTTCGCGCGTTAACTACCTGTACCGATTCCTTAGGCAACCCGCTGGTTGTCTACGGAATCACTCAGCGCAACAACAACCGCACCTTCTTGCACGCGATCGATCCTAAGAGCCGCACGCTCCTCGGCGCCGTGATTAACCGCGCAGCAAACCCCTCGCTGATCGAGGTCCAATTCCTGGCCGATGCCATCGGATTGGTGTTGACATCCGATTGCCGCACGGGTTACACGGTCGGATATTCTGACGGCAACGTCTATGCGTTCAGCCTGCCCGATCCAGCCACAATCGGGACCCTGCCAGCGGCTCAGGTCGTCGCGAAACAGACGGCCAAGATCGCTGCCTGCAAGAACCCTGCTGAAGATGTGGCCCCCGGTGCTGAAGACCTCGCTCTGTGGGAAGCCGGTCAAAGACTCTTGGTTGCCTGCGGTAGCACCAACAAGGTTGCTGTGATCGATCTGACTTCCGGCAAAGTAGCAGCCGAGGTCGCCGTCGGCGCTCTGCCGCGCGCGATCGCCCTATACACGAACGGCGCCACGAACCGCGCCTACACGGCCAACTTCGAGGGCGGTACGATCAGCGTGATCGACCTCAACAGCAATACGGTCGCCGCCACACGACCCGCCGGCTCCTTGCCGTTCAACGTCGTCGCCAACCCGACCAACCCGGTGAGCCTGCTGAGCGCCTATTATCTCAGCCAGGGCAACAACACGGTCGGCAGTTTTATCCCGGATAACGGTGCCCCGACAGGACAAGTCGATGTCTGCGACACTCCGCGCGGCATCGTTCTTGATCCACAGGGCCAGGGAGTCTTTGTGACGTGCTCCGGCGTAGGCGATGGACGCAGCGGCATCTCCCGCATCGCGACCAACGGCACGGTCAGCTACTCTAAGACCAGCCAGCTCTTGGACCGCTATGCGACGTTCGTCTGCGCGAGCCAGAACGCCAAGTGTGACACCACCTATCAACTCTGGACGATCAACATTGGCTTCGCCGGCGAGATCGACGTCTTCGACGCGAACCAATTGCGCTAAGTAGCGACCCAGAACATCTAGACGAAAATTTTAGGGGCGGGCTTTAGAACCCGCCCCTATCTTTTTGATTCTACTGTTGTTGATCGGACTTTAACTCAACTAAAAGCTTTCTCAAGCCCTGATAATTCTCGCTCCGGCCCGATCATACAAAGGCTCAGATTATTGTGACCGAAGAGAGCCAGGGCGATCTCTAAGATGTCTTCAGAAGTTACCGCTTCGATCTTCGCCGTCAGCTCTTCGACCGGCATGTGCAAGCCGTAGAGCTCGCCCACTCCCAGGCGGACCATTCGTGAGTTACTCGTCTCCATCGCCAACAAGAGATTGCCCTTGAGTTTTTCTTTGGCGATGCGCAAGGTCTCGGCGGGCACCGGCTCGCGCGTTAACCGCTCGACCTCTTCGTGAGCGATCTCCACGGCTTGGCGTGCGTTGCGCGGCTCGGTCCCGATATAGACCATAAAGAGCCCGCTGTCCAGATAAGAGCTGGAAGCGCTGAAGACCGCATAAGCCAATCCCAAGTCCTCGCGAATGCGTTTAAAGAGCCGCGAGCTCATCCCGCCGCCGAGCACGGTGTTTAAGACGTCGAGCGCAAAGCGACGCTCGTCGTGACGACTGATGCCCTGCGTTCCGAGACAAAGATGCGCTTGCTGAGAATCTCGGTCTTCGAGATAAAAATGAGCTCTGGGCAGAGGAGGTCTTCTTCCCGGCAATTCTGAGCCCACGGGAAGATCGCCGAGCTTCTCTCGTGCTACCCGTACGACGTCTTCGGGCTTAACCTCCCCAGCAGCCGTCAGGATAAGATTTTTGGGGTGGTAGTAAGCATGTTGACTGAGTAATCCCTCGCGGCTTAGATTCAGAATCGTCTCGGGTCGTCCCAAGATCGGCCGCGAGAGAGGATGGTCGTGGTCCCAGATTTTTTCTGTGAAGAGGTCGAAGACTTTTTCTTGCGGATCGTCCTCGACCATGCGGATCTCTTCGAGCACAACGCCCTTCTCTTTAAGAATGTCCTCGGGCTGGAAGAGCGGGGCTTTCACTAAATCTGTCAAGATGTCCAGTGACGCTTCCAAATGCTGAGGAAGGCTGTCCATGTGAAAGAGCGTGTACTCTTTGTGGGTCAGCGCGTTGATATAACCGCCGAGGGCATCGACTTCTTCTGAGACCTGAAACGCCGTACGGCGTTTCGTTCCTTTGAAGACCATGTGCTCGAGAAAGTGTGCGACGCCCGCCCGCTCTTTCGTCTCATCGCGGCTGCCGACCGTTGCCCAAATTCCCAGCGCCAACGGACGATCGGGCAAAGGCTCCACCAGGACGCTAAGACCGTTTTCGAGCGACGTCTTGTAACTTCCAGGGTAGGGTTGTTGCATGGATTTTTTGTAGGGGCGACGCCTACGTCGCCCCTACCAGCTTATTATTCAGTGAAGAATTCTAATCAGCGTTTATTCTGGCTATTTTCGTCGGGTCGAGCGATGCGCTTGAGCGAGTATTTTCCCTGCTCAATCTTGAGGACTTCGACGGCCACGCGATCGCCGACTTTGACCACATCTTCCACTTTTTCGACATAGCCGTCCGAGAGCTTGGAGATATGGATCAGGCCGCGCACGCCCGCTTCCTCCAGATCGACGAACGCACCAAAATCCGTCGTTCCGCTCACTATTCCAATGAACGTATCGCCGACTTTGACGGGCTTGCGCTCGGTGTAGACTCTGAGATTGGCGCGGCCCATATCATCGATCTCGGCGACTTCGACTTTTAGAATATCGCCGAACTTCACGGCATCCTCGACGCGCTTGACGAACTTACCCGTGAAGGCTGACAGTTCCTGTACTCTCACTAATCCGTTCGTCCCGTTGGGCAGCTCAACGAACGCACCGAACTTTTCGATGCGCACGACTTTGCCTTCATAAACATTGCCCACAGCCAGGTCTTCGGTCAGCTGCTCGACGCGCGCGCGGGCTTTCTGCACCGCCTCGGCGTTCGGTCCGGAAATTTTCACATGAGCTTTTTCGTCATCGATGTCGATCTCAGCTCCCGTCTCGGCAATAATTTTGCGAATCGTCTTGCCGCCGGGGCCGATGATCGCGCCGATCTTCTCGGGGTTGATCGGTATGACTTCGAGCAACGGTGCGTGCTGGCTCAGCTTGGCGCGCGGCGCCGGGATTGTCTTCGTGATCATATCCAGAATTTTCATGCGGGCATCGCGTGCTTGGAGCATGGCTGCCCATAGAATTTTCGGCGAGATGCCGTAGAGTTTTATGTCTAACTGGAAACCCGTCAGACCGTCGCGTGTGCCGGCGAGCTTAAAGTCCATGTCGCCCATGCTGTCTTCGTAGCCCGCGAGGTCCGTGAGCACCATGAACTCGTCGCCTTCCATCACAAGTCCCATCGCGATGCCCGCCACGGGTTTTTTGATGGGCACACCGGCATCCATCAATGCGAGCGTACTCGAACATACGGTGGCCATCGACGAACTGCCGTTGGACTCTAGGGTTTCCGAGACGACGCGGATCACATACGGGAACTCTTCTTCACTCGGCAGGGCATAAGAGACTGAATTCTCGGCGAGCTTCCCGTGGCCGATCTCGCGCCGGCCCGGAGCACCGAGACGGCCGGGCTCCCCCACGCTGAATTTCGGGAAATTGTAGTGCAGCATGAAGCGTTGCTTGCCCTCTTGGAGCATTCGGTCAATGATCTGTTCATCGAACTTGGACGTTCCGAGCGTGACTGTGCCCAAGCTCTGCGTCTCGCCTCGGGTGAAGAGCGACGAGCCATGCACGCGGGGGAGTATTCCGACTTCGCACGTGATCGAACGTAGGTCTTCGGACTTGCGCCCGTCGATGCGGACGCGCGATTTGAGGGTCGTTTGGCGCACGTATTCTTCGAGCAAATCCTCGTACGCCGTCTTCGCCACTTTTTCAAATTCTTCGAGATCTTCTTCAGTCACACCCGTCGCTTTTTTCTCTTCGCTGAGCTTTTCCAAAATCTCTTCTTTGAGCGAGTCAGCAAGAGCCTCGCGCTCGAGCTTGGTCATAGGCTTACGGAGTTCTTCGAAGCGATTGCCCACGCGCTTCTTGATGATCTCTTTGAGCGCTTTCAGATTCTCCGGCTCGGTCACGTCGACTTTCTTGACCGGAATCTTTTTAATAAATTCTTCTTGGAACGCGACCAGTTCTTTGATGTGCGTGTGCGCGAATTCGATCGCCGCCTGAGCGTCCTTTTCCGGGACTTCGCTCATCTTGCCCTCGAGCATCAAGATCGCCTCTTTGGTCCCGACCACCACAATATCCACGTCGGACTGGCTGCGCTGCTCGGCGTTCGGGTTGGCGATCAACTCACCGTTCACGCGCCCGACGCGCACGCCCGCCACCGGCCCTAAGAACGGGGCCTTGCTGGTCATGAGCGCGGTCGATGCCCCCAAGAGACCGGCGATCGACGGCAGATGATCCTGGTCCGCCGAGAGCACCGTCACGATGACTTGTAGCTCTTCTTGATAATGTCTAGGAAAGAGCGGGCGGATCGGGCGATCGATCATGCGCGCGCTGAGAATTGCATCTTCCGAGGGCCGGCCCTCGCGCTTCAAGAAGCCACCCGGGATTTTCCCGGTCGCGTAATAGCGCTCTTCGTAATCGACCGTCAACGGGAAATAGCCGATGTCTTTGGCCTCGCCGCGCGCGACGGTGCAGAGCACCATCGTCTCGCCGTAGGTGACGATGACGGCGCTGTCAGCTTGGCGGGCGAGTTTTCCTGTGGAAAGGGTGAATGGACCGCATGAAAGTTCTACTGTTCCCAAGTTAGTCATGTACACATCCTTCGCGACTAACCGCGAATACCCAGTTGGCCGATGAGCTTGCTGTAGCCTTGGGGATTGGTGCGGTGTAGATAGCGTAAGTGACGCTTGCGCTGGCCAACGGCCTGCATCAGCCCGCGCTGCGAGTGATAATCGTGTTTGTGGGCCTTGAGATGCTCCGTCAGGCGACGGATCTGCTCGGACAAGAGCGCGACCTGGACTTCAGAGGAACCGGTGTCGCGCTCGGACTTACGGTAACCTCCCATGAGTTTTGCTTTTTCTTCTTTCGTAAGCGCCATCGCTTACCTCCTCAATTTTTCACTGTATTCGTTCGCTTTTATTTTGACCAAAGCTTCGTCAAAGGTCAAGATTTTTCGATTTTGCATGACCAGATGGCCATTTATAATCACCGTCTCGACATCTGCGGACGAAGCCGTATACACTACGTCTGCGACCGGCTCGCGGCTGGGAACCCAATGTGGGCCGTCGCAGTCTAAGATAATTAAGTCTGCTTTCTGATTTTCAGAAATCGTTCCAACATCCTTCCAGCCGAGTGCTTTCGCACTTCCTGTCGTCGCTTGTCTCAGCGCTTCATACGCCGGGAGCGCCGTTGGGTTCTCGCGCTTATGCAAGAGCGCTGACAATCTCATTTCTTCGAGCATATCCAAATTATTATTCGAAGCTGCTCCGTCGGTGCCGATACCAACTGTCAACTTCGCTTTCAACCATTTCTCCATCGGCGCGATGCCGGAGCCGAGCTTTAAATTACTCGTCGGGCAGTGAATTACCGAGACATTCCGGCGCGCCAGAATTTCTATGTCGTTGTCATCCAAATGCACTCCATGCGCCACGATCGTTGGGATTTGAAAGACTCCCAACGCCTCTAAACGCGCAGCGGGCGTGATCCCGAAGTTTTTGAGAGAATCCTCGACCTCGCGGCGGGTTTCTTGAAGGTGCGTATGGATCGGCACATTATAGCGTTTCGCGAGCGCGATTGCACGTCGCCACAGCTCATCGTGGCCCGTGAACGGCGCGTGCGGGCCGACGGCCGTTTGAATTCGCCCCTCGGCTTGGCCATGCCACTTTTTGATGAATCGCTCAGTTTCAACACATTCTTTCTCTAATTTTTCACCCGGCGCGAACGCGATCATCCCATACGAGAGCAGCGCGCGCATTCCACTTTCAGAGACAGCGCGGGCGATCGCGTCGCAGTGAAAGTACATATCGTTAAAACTCGTCGTGCCGGAGCGAATCATCTCGGCGATGCCCAGAAGCGTTCCCCAGTAGACGGCCTCGTCGGTGAGTTTTGCTTCGGCGGGCCAGATCTCCTCTTCGAGCCAGCGCTGGAGCGGAAGATCGTCGCCCAGCCCGCGGAGCAAGACCATCGGGACATGCGTGTGGGCATTGACGAAGCCGGGCATGACGAGTTTTTTGTTCCCCTCAATGACCGTATCAAAGCCCTGGGGATCAATCCTCGCAGCGATCTTGGAGATGCGTCCATTCTCGATGGAGATAGAGATATTCTTGAGAACAGATTTATCAACGAGAGTAAGTGCTGTGATATTGTCGATGAGGATCTTCATGCTGCGTGTATCTACATTGTAGCGAATGGAAGAGAGGAATGCAATTGACCACTACAGCATCTTATCCAACAGAGCGACTTCGATTTCTTTGACCCGCTGGAGTCGCTCATCGTTCGTAACAAAACCTGTTGCACCTACTCGCTGGACCGATGCGATCTGCAAGGCATCCGGCGTTCGCAGGTCATAGCGAGCCCTCAGATCCGAAGCCATATTCACGAGCGCAAGATCGATCTCAATCATCTGTAGGTTAGGAAAGGTTGTAAGTAACTCCCAATAATCTTTCACAGCTTCACGATTACCGTCTCGTTTGGGTTTCACTAAGACTTCCAACAAAGTAATCACAGACGTAACTCCCGCTTTATGTCCCTTTTCCCATGCTTCAAAAATTTTCTCCGTCAAGGGAGCATAAGTAGGATGATCCTCCAAGTGATAGATGAAGACCATCGTATCCGCTCCAAAGCGTTTGTGGCGGCTCAAAAATTTTTCTATCGCTCCCATGACTCCCGCTCTCGCTTCACGTATTCCGTAGCCTCAAGACCCTTCCAGACATTTTTGTGCAAGCCCCGCAGATGCTTTGTGTAACTTTGCGGGCGCGGGCGCATCACAATTTTTCCGTCTTCCAACTGAACCAAGAGCTGATCACCGGGGCGCAGTCCCAGCGCCTTGCGCACGGCTTTGGGAATTACTACTTGATATTTGCTGCTGATCGTTATCTTGCCTGAAGACATAACTCTCTCTCCTTATACCTTTACCTTGTGCTAAACCACTTAGTAATTTATTAAAATGTAAGACGAAAATCAAATCGTTTTGTGAAGCTGTTCTCGCCTTGACGTCCTCCCCCTCCCTTGTGCTACTCTCTTGTGTCAACTGACACCTATGAGCAATACTGTGCGTTCCATCTTCTCGAACCCGTGGGTCGGAGCGGCTCTACTCGTCCTAGGAGCTGGGCTTACTCTTTGGCTACTGATTCGTTTGCAAATAGTGTTATCATTTTTGCTCTTGGCTCTCTGGATCGCTCTGCTCTTAGATCCAATCATCAGCTGGTTCGAGGATCGCGGGCTGCGCCGAAGCTGGGGCATCGCGATTACCTTGACGGGGCTTGTGCTTCTAGGAGCACTGGGCCTATGGCTGTCTTTCCCGGTTTTTTTGAATGAGTTTGCTCGTCTCTCGCAGAATATCCCGCGTTACCAACAGCTGTTGATTGAAACGTTCAGTCCTCTCCAAGAGCGTCTGGGCCTAGATATTCCGGGAATTGTCTCAGACTGGCTCACAAGGCTGCGCACTGACCATCAGTTCGCCACCGACGTCTTCTCCACCTTCTGGAGCCCCTTCGCAAAGCTCGTGCAACGCGGGCTCTCCGGTATTTTGGACATCTTGGTCAACTTGCTCAATCTCATGCTCGTGCCTGTGATCGCAATCTATTGGCTCAACTATCGCATCGAGACCATCAGCACCAAGATTGTCTCTTATCTCCCCGCCAAGCGGCAGGCGTATTGGCACGAGCGCATTCTGGAAATCTATCACTTACTTGGAGGCTATCTTCGAGGACAGCTGCTCGCGTCGCTCTTGCTCGCCGCGATGTACATCGTCGGCTTCTACGCACTCAGCACACCCTTGGCGCTCTTCATGGGTCTCTTCGCGGGAATCGCCAATATTATCCCCTATCTCGGCGTCTTCATCGGTCTTGCTCCAGCACTGACTCTCTCGTTCTTAGAGCACGGAGATCTTTGGCACCCAATGGGAATTCTGCTCATCTTCATGGTCGCGCAGGTGCTGTACGGAAATGTGCTCGCGCCGCGCATCATCGGCGATCGGATCGGGCTGCATCCGGTGACGGTGCTCATCGCGATTCTGGTAGGGGGAACACTCTTCGGAGTCTTGGGGCTGCTCTTAGCCGTGCCCGTCTCGGCGGTGATCGGTCTTTTTGTGAGAGAATATTTGGAAGGACGTCCGCGTCATGCCAAACGATCTAGCACGTCAAATTAATCGTTTCCTCAAAGAAGACTTGATTGAGCTAGTTCAGGACGCCTACGATTGGAGTGCCACGCCTCGATCAAGTCGGTATCCTTAGCGCCTTGGCGGTTCAATCACGTTTACAATCCCAACGAGCGCGCGATCGTCTCTTTTTGAATTTCGTCGGTGCCCTCGACAATTCTTAGAACGCGGGCAAACCGGAAGATGCGCTCAATAGGAAGTTCTTTCATTACGCCCATGCCGCCATGAATTTGCACGGCTTTGTCCGCTGCACGAAAGAGCATATTCGTACAAAAATATTTAACGAATGAGCTCTCTTTGACCACTTGCTCACCTTGATCCATACGCCAGGCACAATTCAAGACCATGTGCTCGGCAGCATAGAGTTCAGTCGCGATGTCAGCGAGCATCCCGCGCACATGCTGGTATTTGGAGATGGGTTTACCAAAGGTCGTACGCTGCTGGGCATACTCGACGGATTTTTCCAAAAGATACTCGGCCATGCCGACGCACATGCTCGCAATGTTGAGTCGTCCGACGCCGATCCAGCTCATCGCGACGTAGAAACCCATTCCTTCTTGGCCGATCACGTTCTCTTTAGGAACTTTGCAATTTTCGAAAATTAACTCGGCTTGCCCGCCGTCGTCAATGATGCTGCGGTTGATTTTTCCAACCTTGAAGCCGGGTCGGTCTTTCTCGATGATGAACGTCGTGACACCCTGGTAGCCCGACTCTTTGTAGAGTTTCGAGTCTGTCACGGCAAAGACTTGGACGAAGTCTGCATGAGCTGCGTTTGTGATGAACGTCTTCATTCCGTTGAGAATGAAAGAGTCTCCCTGTTTTTCAGCCTTCGTCGTAAGATTTTTTATATCCGAGCCAGCTTCGGGTTCAGTGAGCCCAAAGCAAGTGGTGATCTCACCCTTCACCAGGGGAGCGAGAAATTTCTTGCGCTGCGCGTCGTTTAAGTTGAGGAGCATTTGGGTAGGGCCTTCAGGCCCAGCAAGCGTGTACATATTGAGTCCCAGGCCGTGTCGTGCCATCTCGCGATGAGCAAAAAACATCCCGACGCGATCGATGCCTCCACCGCCGACGTCAGCGGGCATGTGCATCCCGTAATAGCCCAGTTCGCCGGAGCGCATCCTCACTTTGTCGATGGCTGCTTTGACTTCGGGTTTGAGACTCCCGTCTTCGTTCAAGCGCTTGTGCTCGCTCTCAAAGTATTCTCGGTGTTTCTCTTCGATGGGCTTTACTTCTTTCTCGATAAACGATCGCAGCCCCTTGACGATCATGCGCGTCTCTTCGCTGGGCGTGAAATCAATCATAGCTTCCCCCTTTACGCCATGTTGAGCATATTTGATTACTTCTTTACCCCTGCTGTTTCAAGCAATTCAATGATCTCCGGACATCTTCTATAGTTTGCAATCTTCAGAGCTGTTCTGCCTTCACAATTGGCCGCGTTTACATCTGCCCCATGAGCAAGCAAAGTTTTGACAATTTCGAGGTGCTTCATACTTATTGCATACATCAAGGCAGTTGTGCCCTCCCTCGTTCTCGTATTCACATCTGTGCCTTGAGTCAATAAAGACCGCACTGTGTCCAAATCTCCTGTGCATATGGCTCTTAAAAATGGGTTTCCCCAAAGTCCTACGTAGAAGTCATTAGGAAACGGCGCGTTATACGGAGCCTCGCCGTCTAATTCCAGGGTGAAGTAAATTGTCGACAGTTGACCATGTTTATAGATAACATTCTGAAGCATGTGGTAGACGAGCCAACGCACATTGACCGGATTCAAATTGAATTGAATCCGAGTTTCCTGAAGTTGCTCTGCTGTCAAACCCATGATGAGGCTATGCCAGAGCTTTGCTTCTTCATGCAGTATATCACACATCGCTTGCTGCTCTTCAGGTGGGTCAGGGACAGGCGAGTGAAGGCCGACATTGGGCTCCCGAATATGCTGTCGATCGCATACGAGGCATTGCCAAGCGTGTTCTGCCAGAATGCGCGGCGACGGGGCGGGTACAGCCGGTTGCCATGCCCACCGATCTTGAGGAATTTGGCGCAGGCGTTCAATGAAGACTTGTAAATGACTGTAGAGCATATTGGCACAAGCCTCGTTCTCATTTTTCATGAACACCTCTAAACATCTATGTCTTAAGTTTCATATATTGCATGAAGCCGTTGTCTATTCTAATGAGCAATGTAATCTAGAACAACGACAAAAATTTTCAGTCTCCCTTTTCATAATTTTACAACTCCCTGTGCCCCGTCCATCTCCACACTCTGCCCACTCTGCACGCGCTTGGTCAAATCTTTAATCCCGACGATGGTAGGAATGCCCAGCTCGCGCGCGACGATCGCCGAGTGCGAAAGGATGCTGCCTCGCTCAATGAGAATCCCGCTTGCGGTCGAGAAGAGCGGCACCCAGCCGGGGTCGGTACGCTCAGCGACTAAGATCTCGCCGTTGAGTTTCGCGTCTTGTGGAGAAGTGACGTGCTTCGTGACGCCTTTCACAACCCCAGGGCAACAACCGATGCCGCGCAAAGTGTGACTATCTTCAGCAGCGTGTGTTAAATCAGTCCTAGGAGATTCAAATGTGTTTCCATCCCAGACCATGCCTACGGTCTCGAAGCGATCGGCCGGGGCTGGCTCGTGTCTGTAGCGCTCGAACTCTTCTTTGTGTAGGGCTACAAGCCCTTTTAGATTTGTGCTCGTCGCCGTGCCCTTCACGAACCCGAAGATCTCTTCGACATTCAGATAGTAAATGTCTCTTGGTTCGTCAAGTATTTTTTTCTCATAAAACCGTTGGCCCATCGCATTGAAAAGTTCTCGCACGACGCCAAAAATCCGTGTACGTGCAAAACGCAAGTTTTCGCGGTTCTTCACATACTGGCGCGCTCGTCTCAGCACCCAATTGAAAATCTGGCGCTTCGGGAAACGCAATCGCTCGGCAACGGTCTGTTCGGCCTTTTGGCGGATCGCGCGCTCGCAGGCTTCCATCGCTTCGATGTTCAGATCGGGTCGCTGTAAATAGTTCAGAATCATCGTGAAGAGAAAGCTCGGATCGTCTTTGAGCGTCTTCTCTTCGAGTTTCAGCTCATTCATGCATCGGCTGCCGTATTTCTCCAGATAGTCTTCAATTTTTCTATGAAATGCAGCGAATGCTGGCTCGCGTCGCAAACGCAAGAGAATTTGCTCGGCGAGCGGCTTCTCAAAAAGCTCTTGCAGTGCGGGATTGGAACGAACTTCGAGTGCCAGTTTCATAATTGCTTTCGTCGGCTCCGTGCTCTCGACGCCACCCTCGCCGCAAAGCAGATCGTTCTGCAACGTGCCCGCTTCGTCACCGATCCAACTCACACAGAGTTTTTTCAGTACGCCGTAAAAGAGCATCGCGAAGAAGTCGTTAATGATCGGAGCCTTCCAGTTCCAGAGAAGCTTGCGCTTCAGCTCATCATAGATTTCGATCAGCTCATTCACTTCGAGCGAATCAAAATCTCTCTGGCGATATTCTTCAAGCGTCACGTTGAAAAGTTGCTGAAAATCGGCGACAAGGTGCTCTGAGTGCCGGAGATGATTCGACATCCGAAAGCTCAACTTGAGCAGTTGAGGCAGTTCTACAAAATACTTTCGCGTCCACGTCATTGGTCGAGCATCAGTCTGATAATCCAGCGCTTCTTTGACGCCCATCATCTGCTCCATAAACTGTTTGTTGTACTGAAAACCGGGAAAGAGAGAGAGCACGCGATACCAATTTTTTAAGTTATAGTACACACGCCCTTTGATGAGCCCGATCATGTTCTGAAACGTCTCTTCGTTCTGCAAAATTTTCTCATCCGAGACGCCACAAACCTCGCAAAACTGTCGATACACAGATGCGTATGCTTCGCGGGCGAACGAATAAGTAAGAGGCGTTGTGACGCCGGAGTAACTCTCGATGATATTGGAGTTGTCCCAGATGAGCCGATAGCCCTTGGGTTTGAGAGTTGTGATAGGCCGAGTCTGCAAGATATAAATTTTGTCATCGATTGTCCACTCGATATCTTGCGGGCGGCCATAGTGTTGTTCAACCTTGAGAGCCAAATCCGCCAGCTCATGGATTTGCGATTGTGATAAGCAAGGCGCGGTCTGGAGACTAGGCTCGACCGAGATTTCCGTCGTCCCTTGCCCGCGAGTCTGAGCGAACACGATCTGCATGGCCTTCTCTGCGATCTTGGATTCACATAAAGAAAGATCGCTTTTCTTCACAGAATAACTGTCAGTGTCGAGCTTACCGGAGACGATGCCTTCTCCCAATCCGTAGGTCGCGTTGATGAGGAGCGTTCGTTCATCGCCGGAGATAGGATCGGCTGTGA
This sequence comes from Candidatus Acetothermia bacterium, assembly GCA_016179105.1. Lineage (GTDB taxonomy): Bacteria > Bipolaricaulota > Bipolaricaulia > RBG-16-55-9 > DRXL01 > JACOSB01. Next base: position 7,932 of record JACOSB010000079.1, on the reverse strand, counting down.
ACGTCACACCGGAAACGTTTCCGTCGATCATCTTTTGCACGATCACGGCAACTTCGAGCGCGCTCAGATCAAACCCGTTGAGGTGTCGATATACGAGAGCGCGCTCCGAAAACGCTGAGGCCCAACATTTTTTGATGGCGCTGAGAAGATTCTCTTCACCGCGCACAAACAAGAATGAATCGAACTGTCCAGCGAACGACTGCGCATGAGCATCTTCACCGACAGCCGACGAGCGCACTGCGACGAAATCCTGGGAGCTGAAGCAACGCTGATATGCTTCGATAACTTCGCTTTTGTGCAACGCGCTCAGCTCGACAGTCTCAACCAGAGTGCGGACCTGGGCGCTGGCCTGCGCGACAGCCTGGGCATTTTTGAAATCCAGCTCAGTGAAATTTACGTGAATTTTGACAGAAAGCGATGAAAAAACCTCACGAAAGAGCTCTGTCGAGATCACGAAGTACAGCGGCACGTTAAGTCTCAAGCGACTCAAGATGAACAAATTTTTCGCTTTGCCGCCGAGCTGCAACGCTTCGCCTTTGCCTAGATTTTCTGGAGTCACAATGCGAGTCATTCAAGCCTCCTCAAAAACCAAATACTATCCCTCGGCCCAAGACACACTCAAAGATAATAAACCCATAGAGTGCCAGCGTGTATACCGACGTATAGAGCCCGATACGTTTTGCGTTCTCAGAGCTGGGCATGCGTCGGAAGCTCCAGACACCTATAGACGCCACAATGAACGCGAGCGTGGTTAGTGCATAGTAATAGATCGAGAATTTCCCAGCCCAGCCCACGCCCCATGCACTAAGCGTACTCAACAGTAGCAAGAGTATTAAGACAATCGCAACGCGCTTCGTGCCAAAGTATTTGGAGTAAGTCTCGACTCCCTGGCGCTCGTCTTCGGGAGCGCGCACCTTGCGCGCGATCTCGAAGAGCAACCCTGTGAGAAAACAAACTCCCAAATAAAACCCAATCGAGCTGACGATAGTGAGCTGATGCTGAACTACGTAGACTGCGTGCGCGTACAGTCCGATGAGAAACATAATGGGAGTATGGGTGAGCGCATAGATGAAAAGATTGCGGCGCAGCCATCTCCCAATAAAAAATTCTTTGAACATCACGAGCGAGTAGAGCAAGACTGCTAGATAAAAGAGAAAGATCTTCCAGCCGAGCAATAAGTTGAGCACAACTTCGAGGGAGATAACCACAAGGCCTAGCGCGCGCATCTCGCTGAGCGTGACGAGCCCGCGCGGGATCGGGCGCTCCGGGTGAAATTTGAGGTCTGTCTCCAAGTCTTTGAACTCATCGAAGATGCGTAAGTGAAAGAAGACCAAGAGGACGGTGAGGAAGCCCGCGAGCGCTGTCCAGTCCAATCTGAGCGGGCCGGATGTTTGATTCAGTGCTGGAGCCAACGCGTACGCACTCAGCGTGAAGGCGAACACTAAAAGCGCATACGGCCCGATGGGAAATCGCTCGTCGAGGTAGAGGCGCAGTCGGCTTGCGAAGCTCGCTCGTTCCTTCGTTGGCGTACTCATGTCTCAAGTTTAACGCATAAGCTTAAAAAGCGCTTAAATGCCTAGAGGTGCAGCCTGCTGCGTCCTTATCCCTCTTCTGTCAGATCGGGATATGGCCTGGAAAATGGTTCAAGCAGGTGATCAACTGGGCAAACCCCTCGCGCAACCAAGGGATAGGGAAGACTTCCAACCAGGGGCTGATCAAGCAACAGGAGATATACGGCTGGAGGAGCAATCGCAGATTGTTCAACACGTTCTTCCAGCCCTTGCCGCGATCCCACCAGCGGTGACCAGGAACCGACGGCGCCTTGGCTGCGACCGATCGTCGCCGCTTCTGCTGGGCAGGTTCGGGTGTCCCGTGGAATACGTCCGCTTGCAGACTCACCAGCAAGTACGCGCTGCAGACCAGCTCCCACCAGCGCTCGATCTCGGTATAGCGAGTCACCCGAAAATCTGCCCAACCCAGCTCATTCTTGATCTGCTTGAACCCATACTCGATCCAAGTCCGCAGTCCATACACATTGCCCACTTCTTTCTGGATCTCGCCCTCCAGATTGGTCATCACCAGCCAGGTGGAATCCTCCGGTAGCACCTGGGGGTCGGTGGTGATCTGGTAGTAGCGGATCTTTCCCCGTTGCCCGTAGATGAGCTCACGGATAGCGCGGACTTCTCGTTCTCCATCGGAGAAGAGGCGGTCAAAGGTCTTCCAGCGGGTCCAACGAACCCGGTCCCCTGGTCCCAGCCAGACCCCATGGTTTTCCCGGATGGCCACGACAAACTTCAGACCCAGTTCCTCCAGGGCCGCGACAAATTCGCTGCTCTCCCCATAGAGACTGTCGGCCAAGACGACCCGAAAAGCAAAGCCCCGCGCCTTCAGGGCGCGAATCAGTCGGATCGCCAGTTGCGGCTTGGTCTGGTAGTGATCGCCTGCTTTCAAGCGGGTCTGCGGTTTGAAGACCGCGAATAGCAGAGGAAAGGTGATCCCCTCCAAGACCCCATAGGCGTTCACCGAGCCCAGACCATTCTCGATCTTGCCCAGATTGCCGATGTACTGACGGGCGACATAGTCGGTCGTCTTGCCTTTCTTGCGATCGCCTGTCTCATCGAGGCACAGGATGAAGGCGCGACCGTGCAAGGCTTGACGGAGCGGGGCTAAGCGGCGTTGCCGCAGGGCTTGCACGCTCCAGGGCGAGTCGGCCAAGAAGTGATGGAGCGATTGGCCCTGGTCCAGGCCCACGGCTCGACCCAGCTGGGGGAGAGACTTGCGGGCAAGCTCGGAGAGCAAGCCCAGCTGGAGGAGTTTGAAATGCTCCGCACTACGAACGTCGGGAAACAAGTCTTGATAGAGGGTACAGTATTGATCGACGAACTGGACGGTGGTGACGGCTGCACGAGCCTCACTCATAGGGAAGTCACCTCTCTCTGAAGGCATTTTACCTAATCTGACAGAAGAGGGTTATACTGTTTTGCCTTCTAAATGTCCGGATGCTGGTGTTATCAGATCAGCATTTTTCGCCCATTTATCACGACATGATCAATGTAAAACAGTATTACACGATAAATTTGTGCATTCAACCTTAGGGGAAAAATGCAAAAACGATACGAGATTTATTGAGACCCGTCCATCTCGCGCAGGGCCGTGAGCAGTGCCTCGAACTCATCCTTGCAGGGCGGGCAGCCTTCCAGATGCAGCTGGACTAATCGCAGCGCTTCGGGAATCTCTTTGCCATCCAGGATGTGCTCGGCGAATTGATCGACCATCTCAAGGCATTCGTCGCAGCCGATCACTTGCTCGGACAGCTGAGCCTTGAGTGAGGCTCCGATAATATTTTTTAGCGTATCCCGTGTCAGCGCCATATTCTCACTTTAGTGATTTTTTGAGTCAGATGCTAGGCTAAATGCCGATAGAATCTCTGCTTGCGAAAACCCGGACTCCAGCAAACGTTGCTTGATCTTCCAGCGGGCATCGTGCACCAGTTTATAAAACGTGTCACGATCGACTCCCAGCCGACGCGCCGATTCTCCGGGCGGCAGGTGAATCTGAAACGCCCCCACCAATCCCTTGCGCTGCTGATCCGTCAGTTCTTCGTTGATGACATGGTTCACAATCTGGAGAATCTTCTCTTGCCGGGCTCGCGTCTCTGGACTCGCCGAAGGATCAACCATTGCTTCGATAGTGAACTTTGTCTTCTCTGTCATGTGCTGCACGGTGATATGACTCCACTGGCAGCGATGCATCTCGCTAAACGCCACGCGCACAGCGATTGTTTGTGCCCAGACGATAAAACGACTCTTGCCCTGAAACCTATCGAGTTGATCACAAATTTTTTGTAGAGCTTTTTGGGTACACTCGTTGATGAGAGTTTCATCGACGTGAGAGCGACCGGCGAGCGCCGCGCCGAGGCCTCGCACGCTTGGCCGGGTTTGTTCAGAGCATTTATCCATTCATCGTTGCTACGCAGAGTTGCCACTGGGCCTCCACCCTGAGACTAGAGATTAGCCAGATGCTGACTCAGGCGCCGTCCACGCTGCTCTTTTCCAGATGACGCAAGGCCACCAGGAGCGCTTCGTATTCTTCTCTGCATTCGGGACAATCTTTCAAATGATCCGTGACAAGACGAAGTGCTTCGGGGATAGGTTTGCCATCGAGCGCTGTTTCGGCATAACAATCGATCTCATCCAAGCATTCGTAGCAACCGATGGCTTCCGAGGGAATGCTGAGCGAGAGCTTGACGATCTTTTTGAGTGCGTCCACGTCGAGTGACATGTCTTTTATTATACCCCTTCTGGCCTACAAATCAAAGGCATTTTGGATTTGCTCTCTCGTCAAACCTCGTGACAGAAGGCTTTTTTTGAGTTTCTGGCGCGCATCGTACATCATCTTATAATACGCATTCCGATTCGTGCCCGTGCGCCGCGCCACTTCTTCTTGCGGGATGCCTTTCACCAAATCGGGAGCTAGAGCTTGGCGTTGTTTCTCGGTCAGCTCTTCGTTGATAATTTTGCGTGTCAGTTTGAGAATCATCTCTTGCAGGGCTTGTTTTTCCGGGCCGGCCGAGCGGTCGACCAGAGCGTCGGGATCGAACTCGGTTGACTCGACCATCTGGTCCAAAGAAACATCTCTCCAGCGCAGGCGGCGCATCTCGGTGAACGCGACGCGCACCGCGACCGTTTGCGCCCAGGTGGTGAACCGACTCTCGCCCCGAAACGAATCATAACTGTTGAGAATCTTGATGAGCGCTTCCTGTACGAAATCTTCGGTCTGAGATTTGTCGACGTGATGCTTGGCGAGGGCAAATCCCAACCCGCGCACCAGGAGAGCACGTAGGTCTTTGAGCGCCGTCTCCCGCGAGGGACCGGGCTGGCTCAGGGCTTTTATCCACTGCTCGTTGTTGCGCTCGGTCAAAGGCACGACTCCACTCCTGGGCTTTACCGAAGATGGAAACTGCTCCACTGCCTCGCCGCTTGCGTTTTCTGAGTCATACCAGAGCTGTCTCAAATCATAATTGAAGTGCAAGAAGATGTCAATCATTCCTCGTGCGCTTTGCGTTTGCTATCACTGGATGAAATAATGAGAGCCGTTGTCTCACTCGACACTGTAGGAACTATATGCGTTTAAAACTTTCGGTTTTGCCTAGTCAGTTCGCAATCTGCCGATTCTCCCAGGGCGCTTCAATTCCAATCTGGGCGCTCTCCGGCAGTTTCTTCTCTATCACTAGAACTTCAGAAGAACTTTCGGTCGTGCGCTCTCAAGGCCTTGTCCCAAGCGAATTTCAGAGTGAGCGCAACTGGCGCTGTCTCAAAGTCGAAGGCTCGTTGGACTTCGCTTTGACGGGCGTTCTCGCATCGATCGCTGAACCCTTGGCGCGGGCCAACATCAGTATATTCTCGATCTCTACGTACGACACAGATTATCTCTTCGTGAAAGAGGAAGATTTTGAAAGAGCAAAGCTCTCATTGATTCAAGCAGGACATGAAATCTCCATCTAGAGCAGGCCTCGTGTGGGTCAACCGAATTTCAGGTATCATCATCGGGATATTGGGGTTGGAGGCGCTCTTCAATTTGGTTAAATAAGAAGGAGATTTGATGAAGAATACAACGCGACGTTACACGTTCGAACAGTTCACCGCCGTTCGGCTTCATGGACCGGCTCTCGAATTCTCGCCCGACGGTTCAGAAGTTGCCTACTCGACCAACACTTCGGGACAGTTCAATCTCTGGCGGCAATCGAGCGCGGGAGGCTATCCCCATCAGTTGACTCTGTATTCAGAACAAGCCGTGCGCCAGATCGCGTGGTCGCCCGATGGGAAGAATATTCTCTATACGGCCGACCATCACGGCGATGAATTTCATCAGCTTTATCTGATTCCCGCGCGCGGCGGGCAGCTCCAAGCGTTAACGAATGCCCCGAACGTTCAACACTATCTCGCGGGGCAAGCGTGGTCGCCGAACGGAAGATTGATCGCGTATTGCGGGAACGATAATAAACCCACAGACATGGATGTTTTGATTAGAGATGTGCGCACCGGCGAAGTGAAGCGAGCGTTGACCGGCGGCGCTTTTTACGCGCCCGCGTATTGGTCGCCGAATGGGCAACATCTCACGGTTTTCAACCTGAAATCTAACACCAACACAGATATTTATCTGCTCTCTCTCAAAGATGGCAAGGCTCGCCATCTGACGCCTCATGAAGGAGAAGTGCGATATGTTCCCGGACGGTGGGCAGTCGATGGCTCTGGCTTCTATCTTCTCACAGATGAGGGACGAGAATTTTCGGGAATCGCCTCCTACAACTTAAAAGCGCAAAAATACGAATGGACCGAGATCCCCAAGGGAGATGTTGAGCATCTCGCTCTTTCCAAAGATGGCCGTTTCTTGGCGTGGACCGTAAACGAGGACGGCTACTCGCGTCTCTATGTGCGTAACCTCAAGACGCGCCAGCTCTTAAAACTTCCAAAAATTCCAGAGGGAGTGATCGGGCTGTTAAAATTCTCGCCCGACGGACGCAAGTTGGGTTTATTCTTAACACGGTCCGATCGCACGATGGATATTTTTGTCGCTGATCTCACTAAACGCAAACTGAACCAGCTCACGTACAATATGCTGGGCGGGATCGATGAGCGCGATCTGATCCAGCCCAAATTGACTCGCTACCCCACGCACGACGGCCGCAAGATCCCGGCGTTTCTCTATAAGCCCAAAAGTTCTGGGAAATTCCCAGTCATTCTCTCAATTCACGGCGGGCCGGAAGCCCAAGAACGGCCCAATTATGGCTACGCTGGCATGTATCAATATTGGCTCAGCCGTGGGATCGGGATCTTGGCTCCTAATACTAATTTGCAATAAAAAGGTCAAGATGTTAAGCTGGTAGGAATCAGGAGGTGCACGATGTGGATCAACTACTCGCGCCAGATTCGTGAGAGCCTCTCCGAGTTGAAAGCCCACGAGCAACGCCTCCGCGGTCACTTCGCGGCCGATCGGGTCAAAATGCTGCGCTTGCTCAAGAGCCGACGTCACCGCAGCCGCCGGGCGCTCGTCCCGGTCTTGGGCTACTGCGAACGCCAACTCCACCGCTGGTGGGAGCTTTATCAAGCCGGAGGCTTAACCGCATTACTAGCGGAGGATCAACGAGGCGGTCGCTCTGAGCAGCTGAGCGCGCCCGCTTGGCAGGCGTTGCAAGAGCGGATGTGCGCGGGGCAGATCGCCCGGCTCAAAGAGGCGCAAGCGTATCTGCAGCACGACTGGTCCATCGCTTACCATGTCAGCGGCTTGAGTCGACTCTTTCAGCGCCGTCAAGTCAAACTGAAGACCGGTCGTCGCCAGCACCGCCAGACCTCACCCGTCAAGCAAGCGCGGTTCAAAAAAACTTCGGCAAAGCGCTGGAGCAGCGTCAAGCCCAACGAGTCCTGACCCTGGACGAAGCCCGCTTCGGTCTCAAGAGTTGGCATCGTCGGCGCTGGTGCCCTAAGGGAGTTCGTCCCTCGTGGGTCGTGGCGGATCGTTATGAATGGTTCTGGTTGTATGCCGCGGTAGAGCCGGGTACGGGGAAATCCTGTTTCTGGTTCCTGCCCCGCCTCGATGGGCAATGTCTTGAAATCTTTCTCCACGAAGTGCGTACGGCTTTCGCCCCCCAGGAGCAGGTCGTGGTGGTCCTAGATAACCATCGCAGTCACACCAGTCAGCAGGTGCAGTGGCCCCACCAGATGAGCTCGTTGCGCTTGCCCAGCTACTCCCCGGAGTTGAACCCGGTCGAGCAACTCTTCAAACAGCTGCGGGCGCGCCTAGCCAACCAAATCTTCGAGAACCTGGAGGCGCTGGAGCACGCTTTGGGGGAAGCGCTGCGCCCCTATTGGGAAGAACCGGCGCACTTGCGACGCTTGACCGCTTATCCCTGGTGGCTCAAAGGGCTTAACTCTA
>JACOSB010000078.1 GCA_016179105.1 Candidatus Acetothermia bacterium | reverse complement strand
GGAGTCAAGGTGAATTTCCCGTTGCACCTCAAGGAGTGTGAGTGGCGGTGGAAGAAAAATTCCCCTAGCTTAGCACGTGAACTCTGGCAAATCCTCAAACGCCATGATACCATCTAATTAAAGTCCTGGTCTAGAGCCATATAATTTATTCAGAAGAATGGTTGGGAGAGTGGCTCATGCAGACGGTCTACATCACGAGTGATAAGAGCGAAGCGCAAACGATCCAGCAGCGTCTCTACAGCGCTAACATCCCGTGCTACATCTCTGAAGCTAACGGCGCTTTCGAGATCCAAGTGTTGCAAAGCGATGTACCCGCTGCCGAAGCTATCGTAAAACCATCGTCAGCTCCAGCAGAAATGGCTTCGACTCCTTCTTCAGACGTCGCTTCGCCGCCGCAAGAAAAAAACCCGCAGCCATCAGAAGTATCTAAGACTACCGATCCCAAAACCGAATCATCGGCTCAAGAAACACCCGCCCGTGCATCCGTGCGCTGTCTTCGCTGCCAAGCTGACCTGGAGCCGATCGAAGAAGCAATTGACAAAATCAGAGAATGGAATTTGCCACGCGCGCTGACTTGGGCGATCTATCTCTGCCCGCACTGCGGCCATGCGGAATTCTTCGCTTCAAAAACAAATGCACCGAGGACGCCATCAGATCCTGATTTGCCGAAGCCTGAGTATGAGAGGTTGTGGGAAAAAGCCGAGACGCTCGCGAAGCAAGGCCAACTCCCAGAAGCCATCCAAACCCATCAACAGATCGTCCAGAATTTCCCCAGTGTGCCGCGAGCGATCGATTCGCGGCGAGCGATTAAGATTCTGGAGCAAGGCCTCAACCTGAATGTGCTGGTGTACGCGGCTTCTAACGAAAGAGAAGCTCAAATGATCCAGCAGCGTCTGGAAGATGTTGATATTCGGTCGCGATTGCGCTCACTCTCTTCGGGTGCAACGGAAATTCTCGTCGAAGCCAGAGACACAAAGATGGCACAGGCGGTCTTGAAGCGAAGAGCCTAACAGATATGCTGAAAACTATTTACGCTTCCATTCTCGGTTTTGAGCTGTCTGGCTCGTTGTCTCCAGCTTGCGAAGGTCCGCTTCACTCGTAGTTCTTCTTCCCCGTCACGAGATAGATCGTCCGTTCGGCGATGTTGACGGCGTGGTCCCCGACGCGCTCCAGGTCACGGATCGACCAGAGCACGGGAATCACATCGTCAGCGATCTCTTTCGCTTCTTCTTGATGATGAGCCTGACGAGCCAGCTCTAACAGCCGCGCCAAGACTTTTCGGCGCAATTCCCAGCACTGCTTGTCCATCTGCGCGTCGCGCTCAATGATTTCTTTAGAACGATTCACATCGCGTGTGACAAACGCTTCGACTGAATCGCTCAACATCTTCCGAGCAAACTGGCCCAGAGCAAAGAGCTCTTCTTTGGGAACGAGCACTAAGACTTCCGCGTCCATCCCATACTCACCCACATTCACGGCCAAGTCTGCGACGCGCTCCAAGTCGGTGATGATTTTGAGCACGCTGGTGATCAATCTCAAATCGACTGCGACGGGCTGCTGCAGAGCGAGCAGATCGATACAATCTTTTTCGATCTGCGCATTCAGCGTATCGACCTGATCATCCCAGCGATCGAGCGTTTCTCCTACCTGGCGATCATGATCGCGCAAAGCCTTTAGGCCCATATCAAGACCTTCGAGCGCCTTCGTGCCCATCTCGCGAACCGACTGTGTTAATCTCTTTAGCTGTTGCTTATAGCTTTCACGGACCATAGTTTCAGATTCTTATTCTATCCGAATTTTCCCGTGATATAATCTTCGGTTTCCCTCTTGTCCGGGGTTTCGAAGATCTTCTTGGTGGTGCCGAACTCAATGAGCTCGCCAAGATACATGAAGGCTGTGAAATCTGAGACACGCGCCGCTTGCTGCATGTTATGCGTAACGATAACTACGGTGTAATCTTCCTTCAGCTCCGTGATCAAATCCTCGATCTTGGCGGTGGCCATCGGATCAAGTGCCGAGCAGGGCTCGTCCATGAGTACGATCTCCGGATTGAGCGCCAGAGTTCTCGCGATGCACAGCCATTGTTGTTGGCCCCCGGATAAGCTTGCACCGGATGATTGGTGTAGCTTGTCTTTGACTTCCTCCCAGAGCGCGGCTCTGTGCAGAGTGCGTTCAGCGATCTCGTCCAACTTGCGTCGTTGACGAATGCCGCTCAGTCTTAAGCCCGCAACGGCATTGTCATAGATCGACATCGTCGGGAATGGGTTGGGTTTTTGAAACACCATCCCAATGCGTCGTCGAACTTCGACAGGATCGATCGAGCGATCATAAATATTCACGCCATCAAAAATAATCTGCCCCTCGACGCGGGCACTAGGCACTAGCTCATGCATCCGGTTAAAACAACGCAAGAGAGTTGTCTTCCCGCATCCGGAAGGACCGATGAACGCAGTCACTTTATGTCGATGGATGTCGATGCTGACGTCTTTGATGGCATGGAAGTGACCGAACCAAGCTTGGATATGCTGGGCTTGCAAGTGGGTCACGTCCGAAGAAGTAGAGTGATTCTGCTCCGGTTTGCTCTCCGTACGAAACCCGCTCTGTGCAAGTTTACTCGTTTGCAAGAATCCCCCTTTGTACAGAACTAATCTAGCGCAATTGCTCACGATGGCTGATCACGCGAGCCAGCAAGCTCGTGAGCGCCACCAGCCCTACCAATACCAGTGCCGCTCCCCATGCTTGATCCCATAACTTTGGGAAGGGCGAAGTGGCATAGTTATAAATTTGAACCGGCAGGGCGGCGATCGGTTCGTTCAGATTTCGGTTCCACCATAAATTACCCAAGGCGGTCAGCAAGAGTGGAGCTGATTCGCCCGCCACGCGTGCGACGGATAAAAGTATGCCGGTGACGATGCCTGCGCGGGCGGTGCGAGCGACTATCCACAAGATGACTCGCCAGCGGGGCAGTCCCAACGCCAATCCCGCTTCTCGTAAGGAATTGGGAACCAGCAGCGCGATTTCTTCGGTGCTGCGGGTGATGATCGGGATCATCAAGATGCTTAGCGCAACTGCACCCGCGAGCGCCGAAAAATGTTTAGTAGGGATGACTATGAAGGCAAACCCGAAGACGCCCACAACGATCGAAGGCGTTGAATTGAGCACATCGGTAAAGAAACGCAATATCGTGCCAAACTTCGTAGTGCGTCCATATTCGGAAAGATATAAGCCGCTTAAGAGACCCACGGGAATGCCGATGCATGAAGCGAGTCCGACCAACGTCGCTGTGCCGAGAATCGCGTTCGCGACCCCATCGCCGGATCCTACCGGCTGGGTGAAAAAGTCCCAATTGAGCGCCCCGGCGCCCTTCATGATCAAATAAATGAAGATCAAAACGAGTGGAGTGAGTGCCAGCGCCGTTGCGCCAATTACCAGACCATGCATCGCATAGTTGGTCCAGCGGCGTCGATTCTGAGAGAGTGAGAATGATGACGTCATTCGTTGGCACCTCCTCGACCAAGGGGTGATGTTTTGATGATCAAATATCTTGCAATCCCATTCACGATGAAAGAAACGGCAAACAGAAGTAAGCCGATGGTGATCAATGATTGTGCATACAAAGCATAGGTCGCTTCGTTGATCTCATTCGCAATAACGCTCGCCATCGTGTATCCGGGCTGGAACAGACTTGCCTTTATGTAGTGAGAATTGCCGATCACCATGGTAACGGCCATCGTCTCTCCCTGGGCTCGCCCCCAGCCGAGAATGATCGCTCCCACGATTCCGGAGCGTCCATAGGGCAATACGGCTTTACGAATACACTCCCAACGAGTTGCGCCCAACGCGAGCATCGCTTCTCGCTGGCTGTTGGGAACGGCCAAGAGCACTTCTCTCGCGACGGCCGTGATATAGGGCAAGCTCATGATCGCCAAGATGACCCCAGCAGTGAAGAGGCTGAACCCCACGATGGGCGGTTGGAATATCGGCAAGAATCCTAGCGTAGAGGCGAGAAAGGGCATGACCGTGCTGCGCAGCCACGGAACCAGGAAGAAGATGGCCCACAGCCCGTACACGACACTCGGAATCGCGGCAAGAAGTTCAATAAAATACGCGACCAGCGCCCGCAATTTCGACGGAGCCCATTCGGCCAAAAAGATAGCTGTCCCTAAGCTCAGGGGGATGGCAATCACTAGAGCAATGATGGACGAAACCAACGTGCCATAAATGAAGGGCAATGCCGAGAACTCGGGTTTATGCTGATCGCTCTGGACCGGCTGCCAATCAGTGCCATAGATAAACTTTAAGCCGAATTGTTGAAAGACAGGCCAGGACTCCTGAGCCATCACAACTATCATCAAACCCAGGGCGAGGATGATGCAACAGCCTGCTGCCAATAAGACGAACGAGAAAATTGAATCGCCGGACTCCTACCGCTTGAGTTTATCCATAGATGCTTATGGTTTTATGAAGTTATCGCATGTACTATTTATTTTGATCGCTAAGCGAGAAAGGGTGATACAGATTTACTTACAGAAGCGAGCCGTATTGACCGACTTGCCCTGAAAAGTCAGCGTCTTGACCACGTTGTTGGCGGCGGTCGTCACGTTGCTCGGAAGGGCCGCGAAGTCCAGATCATCCGCGAAATCCTGGCCAAGGCTCTTGCCGTTGCTGTTGACAGCCCAGCAGAGCAGATCGACCAGCGCTTGCGCTTTGGCGGCATCCTTGATGTTGCGGAAATCTTTGTAGACCAACAAATAAGTCGGGCCGACGATGGGATAAACGCCATCGGCGTTGACATCGAGCACTTCGCTGCTCAGATTGAAATCGGCGGGAATCGTAGTGATTCCAGCGAGAGCTGCGCGTGTTGTGTCGAGCGTCGGGGTCACGAACTTGCCCTTGGCGTTCTCCACGTCGGCTACCGGGAGCTTGTTCTGCCGGGCGTAAATCAGCTCGACATAGCCGAGGGAGTTGGGGTTTTGAGTCACGGCCTGAGTGACGCCGGCGTTGCCTGGACCGGCCAAGCCTCCGAGGGCATCGGTCGGCCAGTTGACGCTGGTGCCAGCGCCGACCTTGGTCTTCCACTCCTCGCTAATCTTAGAGAGATAGCTGGTGAAGATGTTGGTCGTGCCGGAGCCGTCCGAACGGTGCACGACGGTAATATTCGCATCCGGGAGCTTGCAGCCGCCGTTGATCGCTGCGATCACACCATCATTCCATTTGCGGATCTTGCCGAGGAAGATGTTGGCGAGAGCCAGTTTGCTCAACTTGAGCGTGCAGCCCAGGGCAGGGACGTTGAAAGTGAGGGTGACCGCGCCGGCGACGGTGGGAATGTCGACGATATTGTCATCTTTCAGCCAAGCGTCGCTGCCGCCGAAATCCACAGTCTGGTCTTGAATCGCCTTGATGCCGCCGCCGCTGCCGATGGCCTGATAGTTGATCTCAACCCCAGTTTGGGTCTTGAATTCTTTGGCCCATTTCTGATACAGCAAGGCCGGGAACGTCGCTCCCGCTCCGTTCAAGGTGACGCCCGATTGTCCTACGGCGGTCGCGCCGATGGCAGCGACTAATAAAGCTACGTTGAGCCACTTCTTCAACATGAGATTTCCTCCTATATATATTTTTGATATTTAAACTATATAGTTAACGCTATGAATATATCAAAGCCGAGCTTACTTGTCAAGCCGCGATGCCTTAAGGCACTCGACAGCAATTGGGAGGCCGGATCCAGCGATTCTTGATGAATCGTTAGAGTTCTTAGTATAATTCGTTAAGTGGCGAAATGTAGAAATAGCTTATGCGCGAGATAGTGACGATCACCAAGGCACTAGCCAACGATGTACGCTTGCGCATCTTGATGATGCTCTCTGAGGGTGAGCTCTGCGCTTGCCAGATCATCGAGGTGCTCGACCTCGCCCCTTCCACGGTCTCAAAGCATCTCTCGATTCTGCACCAAGCTCGACTGGTGGATGCACGAAAAAATGGCCGATGGGTGTATTACCAACGCTCTCGCATTGGGACATCACCCATCAATGGGGACATCTTCCGCTGGTTACGAGAGTCGCTCAAAAACGATGATCAAATTAAGACAGATGCAGTAACGCTCAAGAAGATCACGAAAATTGGAGTAGAGGAGCTATGCAAACGCCGGGCTCAAAAAGACTGAAAATTCTCTTTCTCTGTACGGGCAATTCCTGCCGAAGCCAGATGGCTGAGGGTTGGGCAAGATACCTAAAGTCAGAAACTATCGAGGCGTATTCTGCTGGCCTAGAGCCACGCGGACTGGACCCGAGAGCTGTTGCCGTTATGGAAGAAGCAAAGGTCGATATCTCTAAGCAGCGCTCAAAACATGTGAATGAACTGAGAGGCATTCGCTTCGATTACGTCGTTACTGTCTGCGGACACGCGAACGAGCACTGCCCCTTCTTTCCCGGTGCACATGCAACAGTGCACGTCAGATTCGACGATCCGCCGAAACTTGCAGCGAACGCTACTACAGAAGCTGAGGCGCTCGCACACTACCGCCGCATTCGCGATGAAATAAAAGCGTTTGTTGAGAAGCTACCCGGTATTCTCTTTGAACTTAAAGGATCTGCACAATGAGCAAGCAGCCAGCGATGAACTTCTTTGAGCGCTACCTAACCGTCTGGGTGGCGCTCTGTATGGCAGCGGGGGTAGTCATCGGCACCCTCTTCCCGACGCTGGTAGGCACGCTGCGTCAGCTTGAATTCGGGAACAACAGCCACATCAACGTTCCGATCGCAGTGCTCATCTGGCTGATGATCTACCCCATGATGCTCAAGATCGATTTCTCGAGTATCCTGCGAGTAGGTCAGCGACCAAAAGGGCTTGCGATCACGCTCATTGTGAACTGGCTCGTGAAGCCATTCTCCATGGCGTTGCTCGGCTGGTTCTTCTTTAAGCACGTATTCGCACCCCTCTTCGGGCCTGAGCTAGCTGATCAGTACATCGCGGGAGTCATCATCTTGGCAGCGGCTCCATGCACGGCGATGGTCTTCGTCTGGTCGTACCTGTCAAAGGGCGATCCCGCGTACACGCTCGTTCAGGTTTCAGTGAATGATCTCATCATGCTCGTGGCGTTCGCGCCGATCGTGAAGCTCCTCGTGTCGGGTGCTTCGGGGCTCGAGGTGTCCTTTGAGGTGCTCCTTTACTCTGTGATCATCTTCGTCGTGATTCCGCTCGCGCTGGGTTCGATCAGCCGAGCGTGGCTCCTCCGTCGGAGAGGCAAAGAATGGTTCGAAGAGCGCTTCATCAAGTTTTTCCACCCCATCACGGTACTCGCGCTCTTAGCAACGCTTGTCTTCATCTTCGCGTTCCAGGCAGTAAACATAACGACAAGGGCGCTCCATGTGGTGTTCATTGCTATACCGATCATCATCCAAGTGTACTTCAACTCGTCCCTCACGTACGGCCTCATGCGGCTCTTCCGGGTCCCGTATAATGTAGCGGCTCCGGGTGCGCCATCGGTGCCTCTAATTTCTTCGAGCTGGCGGTCGCTACGGCGATTGCTCTCTATGGCCCTGGATCGGGAGCGGCACTCGCCGCGGTCGTAGGCGTGCTGGTGGAAGTTCCGGTGATGCTGTCAGTGTGCCAGTTCTGTCTTGCAACCGAACACTGGTTCAAGAGCGCGTAACGTATCTGACAGTGTGCAGAACAGCGTTGGTAGTTAGCTCTTTGGATCGTGAGTCAATCACCCTGCCGCAAATTAAGATTTGTATATATCTCAATAAAATCTCTATAATATTCATAGAATTCGTGACATCTGCAATTTATCGGAGGGCTATGGAGATTCGCAAGGTGCAAATCACGGGCGGAGCGACATTCATGGTGACCTTGCCCAAAGAATGGGCGGAAGCTCAGAAACTTCAGTCGGGAACCAAGATGGCGCTCTACCCACGCGCCGACGGAGTTCTCATCATTAAGCCCTTACGCGAGCCTCCGCTGCATCGTGGCGAACTCTCGTTGGGGTCAAAATCTGGCACCATCCTGCAGCGCGAGATCATCACCCTCTATATCGCTGGATTCGATCTCATCGAGATCAAGGGACGCCGTAGCGCCGAACAGTATCGAATCATCAAGGAGACGACTCAGCGTTTTATCTCCGCCGACATCATCGACGAGAGCGCCGACGCGATTGTGCTCAAAGCCCTGCGTGATGAAATCTCTCTCAACGAATGGCTCCAGCGTGTCTATCGCATCACCCGCAGCATGTTCAACGATGCGCTCGACGCACTCGCTACCCATAACAAAGACCTAGCCAAAGATGTCATCTATCGTGATGAAGAAGTCGATCGCTTCTTCTTGAGACTTTCACGCCAGCTACGATTAGCGCTCCAAGACCCGTTAGCTGAAGAAGCATCCAATATCAGTCGATTGCAGCTCTTCAATTATCACACAGCGGCGCGACAACTGGAGCGCATCGCCGACCACTCGGTCAAGATCGCACACGTGGTCGAGAGCCTGCAGAAAAAACTCCCTAAATCTACGGCTGAAGGCATCTTGGATGTGGGGAAGCTGGCCATGAGCACGATGGACAGCGCGGTCACAGCTCTGCAGCAATCGGAGCTCAAGCGCGCTCACGAAGTACTCGACTCCAGCAATCCGATCAACGAAAAATTACTGAAATCCAACAAATTGCTGCGCGACATAGACCCAGCGACGGCGCAACTCTTGAGCATCGTGCTCGATAGCATCGGCCGCGTCAAAGACTATGGGGCCAACATCGCCGAGACGGCACTCAACGCGATCGTCCCAGGCTTGCGCGCCGCTTGAGTTCCACAAGTGTCTCCGAGAGATGTTAAGATAACTTTAACTTAGATGAAGGGAGACCTCATGCCCGTCTCTGATTTTAAGGTGATCGACTTTCATGTGCATATCCAGCCCTGGCGCCAGCTCAAGCCCGAGGTGCTCGCGCTCTGGCAAGAATACCATCCCGATTTTGAGCACTTGCTCGCGCTTGCCGATGACCCCAAAAAATTTGTGCAGATGCTCGACGATCAAGGCATCGAAAAAGCTGCGCTCATCAATTATGTGAGCCCCGAGGTGATGGGTTTTACGGAAGAGATCAACGAGTACGTAAGCGAGTACTGCAAAGAATTCCCAGAGCGGCTGATCCCGTGTGGCTCGCTGCATCCGAATTTTACGAGAGACGTCGCTCAGAAGATGCGTTATCTCGTTGAAGACCTGGGCATTCGGATGCTCAAAGTGCATCCACCGCATCAACTTTTTTATCCCAACGATTATCTGAACGGAAATAAGACGCTCAAGATCATCTACGAAAAAGCAGAGGAGTATGGCGTGCCCGTGATGTTTCACACGGGCACTTCTATTTTTCCGGGGGCGCGCGTCAAGTTTGGCGACCCCATCTGTCTCGACGACATCGCGATTGATTTTCCCAAACTAAAAATAGTCTTGGCGCATGGCGGCCGCCCGTTCTGGACCGAAATCGCTTATTTCTTGCTGCGGCGGCACGAGAATATCTATCTCGACATCTCGAGTTTTCCGCCCCAGAATTTACTAAAATATTTTCCAAAGTTTGAGCAAATCGCTTATAGAACTTTGTTTGGTTCTGACTGGCCGGGGCCGGGCGTGCCGGGCATCCGCAAAAACGTCGAGAAATTTTTAGAGCTGCCGTTCTCGGAAGAAATTAAACGCCAAGTGCTGTACGAGAACGCTATCAAATTATTGAATCTCAAATAAATGAGTTCACTCAGCGCAACCATATTATGGTTGTTACTGGTCATCCGTCTGCAGTTTTCGCTGATAACAATAGATCGATAGGTTTTTGCGCGTTCTCCCGTTTAGGATTTTCTTAAAGGTGTTCAAAAAAGGGTGTCGAAAATCACCTTCGGAAACCCGCATCCGTCCGTAAGGGCAGATAGCGTAAGAAAAACGCTCGGGCCTGTTGCCAAACCCATGAGATGAGACTAGGGTAGCGTCGAGGTGATCTCTTGTGATGTCCATCAAACCTCGGCGTGTCTCTGTCACTCTGGAATCCCTCGTTCCTTCAGATCACGAACTACGCCGCATCGATCAACTCCTCGACTTTTCTTGCATCCGCGATCAGGTTCGTTCCCTCTACAGCTCTACCGGTCGACCATCCATTGACCCGGCTGTCATCTTGCGTCTGTTCTTCTTGCTCTTCTTCTATGGGATCCGCTCCGAACGTCGGCTGCTACAAGAAGTCCGCTACAACTTAGCGTATCGCTGGTTTGTAGGCTACGACTTGCACGAATCACTGCCGCATCACTCTGTCTTGACCAAAGCCCGAGTCCGTTGGGGATTACTCAGCTTTCGCCAGCTCTTCGAGCGCTTAGTGCAACGGTGTCTTAGTCAAGGATTAGTCGAAGGGCATACTACCTTTCTGGATGCCACGCTCTTGCGAGCTAATGCTTCACGCGATTCGTTGCAAGAGCCTCTGGTGCGGCCCCCGCACAAGCGGCTCAATGAGTTGCTCCACTCCAAGACTGATCCTGAAGCGGGGTTGGTGAGCCGAGATGGGCAAAGAGCTTTCTTTGGCTACAAGGTGCATCGCGCTCTGGACCCACGAGCGCGCATCATCACCGAGACGCTGGTCACTTCGGGGGACTTGGTCGAACAGAAATATCTGTCTGCTCTGGTCGAGGGACAGCAACAGCGAGGGATCGATCCTCACGAGGTGGTCGCCGATGCCAACTACGGCACGCTGGAGAACTACCTTTATCTATTGAAGCACGGCAAGTTAGTGCACATCAAGCGCAGACGCAGTGGGCGTAGACTCAACCACTTTGTGTTAGAAGATTTTTCCTACGACTCCACCAGGGATTGTTTGATCTGTCCGCAAGGGAAGATTCTGCGCTTAGCGATCGCCTTGCCAGGAGGCAAGCTGTACCGAGCACGAGAGAGCGACTGTCGGGTCTGCGCGTTGCGAGCTCGTTGTACTTCGGCAAAGACCGATGGACGCCGGGTTTTACGCTCTTGGGAGCAAGAGGCGATCGAGCAAGTGAGAGCTCAGGTGCAGACAGCGCGAGCGCAGAAGAATCTGGAGAAGAGAAAAGTGATCTGTGAGGGCTCGTTCGCAGAAGGGAAGAATTTTCATCACCTAGGTCGAGCACTCTACCGCGGGAAGTGGAAGATGCAAGTGCAAGACTATCTCATCGCGGTCGTGCAAAATGTGAAGCGGCTACTCAAATGGGAGTTCCAAGTTGGTCCAAAGCTGTCTTTGGAGACTACTTAGAGTTTGGCAACAGGCCCGGTCGTTTTGTGAACGGTGATGCTCTGGGGGCGATCGGCAGAGTTATGGCAAGCAGACCTGTCCATCAGGAGAATTCTTGAAGGGGTGATCCCCCGGATTGCCCTTCTGGTTCCCTGACTTGTTATTGCTCTCGAGCACATTGCGGCCCTCAAAGGTTAGCTTACCTATGAACTCGTCCCTAAAATAGCCACATTTCCCCAATTCAGCAGCTATTCCCCAGCGTGCGCTCCCCCGGATTTTAGAATCTACGAGCGTCACCTGGGCCTCACGTGTCACACCTAAGCCGACACAGCCCTGAAGTATATCCAGGGATTTAACTGGCAGCTGTTGGCAAGTTGGGTCAATGCCGCTATCTTCAATCGAGACTTCTTGTAGCTTTGCTACTCCTAAAGTGTCCACTTGAATGCCATTGATTGAACTGTGAGAGATCTTCGCCCGCAGCAAGGAGAGGTGGGGAGTTCCTAGGCCAATACCGAGCAGGATGCCCACTGAACTACGATCTACTGAGACGTCGGTGATAGTAGCCGTGACATTTCCCGTCACCCAAATGCCCTTGCCCGGATTATTGAGGATCTGCACGTTTTGAATCAGTGCATTGTCTCCCTCTGCTCTATTGCCTTCTCCTGATATAAATAGACCATCACAATGGTTTCCGATGATCTTGCTATCTTGCAAAACGAAGTTGTTTGATTTTTCCCCGATGGCAATGGCCGCGCACATGTCGGATTGCTCTGCGATCCCATTGTTCGAAAAAAGGACATTCCGTAGCTCCACATTAGCATTGCCACTAGCAAGTCCAAAATATCGGTTGTTAGAAATCTCGACATCTTGCAAAGTCAGACGCACATCTTTGGTGGAATAAGTATCATCGACCTTGGCGACTCGTATCGTCATGCCATCTCCCTCGCTCGCGGAGATTGTGACGTTCTTCAATGCAACTTGTGCGTGGTTAGGGTACGGATGATCAGGAGTACTACCGGGAATATCCACGGCCCCACCATCCAAGTTAAAGGGATTTGTCTTGGCTTTGGTAATTGCAAGACCCTCAACTGTGACCTCAATGACCTCGGGGTTGCGGATGCGTAGGACAGGTCGTCTGGGCTGGAATCCCTCTAAAATGGTTTGCTGAGGACCTTCTCCGCAAAGGGTCAGGCTCTTGGTAATCAAGACATTCGTCCGGTAAGTCCCGGGTTTTAGATGCACGACTGCACCGGAGGGCTCACGGTCGATGACTTGCTGCATGAATAAGTCCTGGTCTGGCCCCACTGTGATACCAGCATTCTGACAGGCCGAGCTGCTCTGCTGCGTCCGCTGCGGTTGCGTTGCTATGCTTGTGCTGGTGCGCAAGAAGCCATAAGCCCAAATGCTAAGCGCAAGTACGACCACTACGGCTGTACCAATCACGTATGGCTTCATATGGCGTTGGTGCACGAATAAAGAAGTAGCGCGGCTCGGGTAAACTTGCAGGTATGTCTCCTACCAACAAGCCAACTCGTCCGCGCCAGAAGTCAGTATACCGAATTCGTAACTGGGCCGACTACGACCGCGCCTTGGTC